>CADBNC010000072.1 GCA_902795885.1 Oscillospiraceae bacterium | reverse complement strand
GGGGAAGGTGGATTCGAACCACCGAAGGCATCGCCAGCAGATTTACAGTCTGTCCCCTTTGGCCACTCGGGAATTCCCCCATATTAACTTGGAGCTGGTGGACGGACTCGAACCCCCGACCTGCTGATTACAAATCAGCTGCTCTACCGACTGAGCTACACCAGCATGCTCAGAAAACCGCCATCAACCAGCCGCCCGAGTATAATAGCAAAAAACGTTCCGTTTGTCAACAACTTTTTTCACAAGTTTTCAATGCCGTTTTCCCGGGGGGTGATCTCCCCGCCGGGGGCCGGCTCCATAGGCATAATTCTGTTTTCCTCACGCGTTCTCTTCCGTCAGACCGGCTTGCGGAAGGCCCGCCGGCGGACAATGAAGTAGGCCGCGTTCATGGCAATACCTGTCAGAATCCAGGAAGCCGGGTAAACCGTCAGCAGCACCTCGATCGTGCGGTTCATCGGGAAATAGACCAGCACATACAGCAGCCGGAAGACACAGGTTCCGAGGATCGAGATCAGCGCCGGGACAATTGCCCGGTTCATTCCGCGCAGGGCACCGGCTGAAATCTCATAGGTTCCCACGAGGAAATGGAACATATACGTGCGGAACATGCGGATCATGGCATATTCGATCACGGCGGGCTCTGTGGTAAAGAGAGAGATAAGGGCGTTTCGCAGGAGCATGATCACCCCGATCAGGACAATGTCAAAGCCGAGCCCCATCCCCATCGACAGACGCAGAACCCTGCGGCAGCGCTCTTCCTCCCGGGCGCCGAAGTTCTGGCTGACAAAGGTCACCGCCGCCTGTCCAAATGCATTGAGGACGGAATAGGAGATAAAATCAAAATTCTGCGCGGCCGCCATGCCTGCGATACAGTCGGCACCGAAGCTGTTCACAGCGCTCTGGATGATCACATTGGAAAACGAGAACACCATGCCCTGCAGACCGGAGGGCACGCCGATCTGGACAATACGCGAGAGCAGATCCTTCGAAAAGCGGAGCTTCCGCAGATTCAGGCGGAATTCACCCTCCTCCGTCATCAGAAACTTCAGCAGCATCCCGGCGTTTGCCACGTTTGAGATAACTGTCGCCAGAGCAACTCCCACCACATGCAGGTGAAAGACGATGACGAAGAGAAGATTCAGAAGTACATTGAAAATGCCGGCAATCGTCAGGCTGATAAACGGGCGCCGGCTGTCGCCCTTGCTGCGAAGGATCGCCGCGCCGAAGTTATAGATGTTGATGGCGGGCATCCCCAGAAAATAGATCCGCAGATAGAGCACCGCGAGGGGGAGCACATTTTCCGGTGCTCCCATAAGGCGAAGAATCGCAGGCGCCAGCAGACAGCCGAGCGCTGTGAGAAACACGCCGCCGCACAGGGCCAGCAGGATCACGGTATGCACTGCGTCATGGATGCGGTCGCGCCGGTCCGCCCCAAGAAGGTTTGCCGTTACAACATTTGCCCCGACGGAAAGCCCGACGAACATGCCCACCAGGAGGGATATGACCGAGGCGTTGCTGCCGACGGCTGCCATCGCCTCCGCACTGGCAAAACGCCCCACTACCGCGATATCCGCTGCGTTGAAGAGCTGCTGCAGGACGCTGCTGGCAGCAAGCGGCAGCGCAAACAGTACGATCTTCCCCGCAAGAGGACCGTGGATCATATCCAGTTCATTTTTCCGGGGGCTCCTCATCGTCTCTCCGTCTCCAATCGGTCAGGCGGTTTCGATCCCTGCCCAGAGGCGGTAATACTCCGCCACGGCAGGCACAATGGTCTTGATCTCGATCCCGGTGGTGTTGACGCAGAGGTCATAGCCGCTCTTGTCGCCCCATGCATAGGGGGCAATGATGTCATGATACTCCGCGCGGGTTCTGTCGATGCGCTTCATCTCGCGAAGGAGTTCCCGGTCGCTGAGATTCTCTCCCTCCGGGGCCCGGGCCCGGCAGCGTGCGATTCTGGAGGCCTGGTCGGCATAGACGAAGAGCTTGAACGGTCTGAATTTCTCCAGAATGTAATCCGAGGCACGACCGACAATCACGCAGTTGCCCTTTTCCGCCAGGGCTTTGATGAGCCTGGTCTGCATCTGCATGATCTGCACAGTCTGCTCTGATACGGCAGGGAAGCGCGCAAAGGTCTGCGCAAAGTGAATCGGGAGCCCCATCATCCCCCCGTTCTCCAGCTGGTTTTCCAGGTAATTGGCATTCATTCCTGTCTCGCTGGAAAGGGCCTCGACAATCTCGCGGTCATAGTAATCATAACCCAGCGCGTCCGCCAGGCGTTTGCCCAGCTCACGCCCGCCACTGCCGAATTCACGGCTCACCGAAATGGCTCTGCTCATTTTGTCCTCCGTTCTGTCTTCAAAAAAGACACCGCGGATTTCTCCGCGATCCGTCTGTTCTCTGCTCTATTATATAAATATAACAGAAAAATCTCTTTCTTTCAACCGAAAATAACTGTTGCCGCGGAGTCTCTTCCTGTGTATAATACATGCGCAATTTGCCTGTGAAGGAGTGTTCAGGTATGAAATACAAGGGAATTATCTTTGATCTGGACGGCGTCATCTGCTCGACTGATCATTATCATTATCTGGCCTGGAAGGCCCTCGCCGATGAGCTCGGAGTCTATTTTGATGAGACAATCAACAACCGCCTTCGCGGCGTCTCCCGTATGGCCAGTCTTGAGATCGTGCTGGAAAACTACAGCGGGCAGATGAGCCCGGAGGAGAAAACAGCGGCAGCCGAGAAAAAGAACGCAATTTACCGGCAGCTTCTGGGACAGATGTCCCCGGCCGATCTTTCCGATGAGGTAAAGCAGACTCTGGACCAGCTTCGCGCGAAGGGGCTTCTGCTCGCCATCGGTTCCTCCAGCAAAAACGCGAAGTATATCCTTGAGCGTATCGGTCTCGGGGATTACTTTGACCGCATCTCAGACGGCACGAACATCACCCGCTCGAAGCCGGACCCGGAGGTTTTCCTCAAGGCGGCTGAATTCCTGGCGCTTCCCCCGGACGACTGCCTCGTCGTAGAGGACGCGAAGGCAGGCATCGAAGCCGCCTCTGCTGCCGGGATGGATTCCGCCGCCATCGGTGATGCGGTTTCCTGCGGGCTTGCCACCTATAATCTGACCCGCTTCAACGATCTGCTGAACTGCGTGGACTGAACAGGAGGGCACGATGGCTGGAAAATTTCCTCTCTCCCCCTGGGAAATAACCGAAGAAGGCTTTGCTCCGGAGAATCTGCGGGAGAACGAATCACTGTTCGCCCTGGCCAACGGCTTTATCGGCATGCGCGGCAACCTGGAGGAGCGCATAGCCACCGGTGCGGAAAGCATCCAGGCAACCCTGCTCAACGGTGTTTTTGAGTCCTCTCCCATAGTCTACGGCGAAGGCGCCTACGGCTACGCGAAAAACCATGAGACCATCTGCAACGTGATGGATGGCAAGAGCCTGCTTCTCTATGCCGGAGACGAGGCGCTCGATCTCGGACGCTGCGATATTCACTCCCACCTCCGAACGCTGGATATGCGCCGCGGCGTTCTCAGAAGAAGCTTTCTCTGGCACACGAAGGACGGGGCAGAGCTCTCGGTGGAGATGACCCGCCTGGTCAGCCTCACGCACCAGCAGCTTGCAGCCGTACGCGCGGATGTGCGCTGCCTCTCCGGGGAAACCCGCCTGCGCCTTGTGAGCGAGCTTCGCCCGACCGAGATCTCCGAGGGCGACCCGAATGATCCGCGCAACGCAGCCGGCAAGAACCGCAGCCTGCATACAGACCGCCTCGAGGCGCAGGGAGATCTGCTGCTGATGGAACAAAGCACGGCGCGCTCAGGCTTCCATATCTTCTGCGCGGTGCAGAACCGCTGCACAGCAGGCGGCACAGGCACCGTGGACGGCAGCGCTGCGCTCTGGGAAACCGAAGCCGAGCTGCAGGCAGGTGAATTTTTCCGTATTGAGAAGAGCATCTGCTACACCGCCGAACGCATCGGGAAGCAGACCATGAGCGCCGCCTCCCCGGACGAAGCCTGCCGTCTCTGCAAGGATGCGCCTGCTTTTGATACCCTTCTGCAGGAGCAGGAAGCCTGCCTCGATGCCTTCTGGGAGCAGGCCGGCCTCTCAATCGAAGGGGACGATGCGCTTCTGCAGGGGCTTCGCTTCAACCTCTTCCACCTGTTTCAGTCCGCCGGACGAGACGGGCGCCGCAACATCAGTGCAAAGGGGCTTACGGGTGAAGGTTACGAGGGGCACTATTTCTGGGACACCGAGGCGTATATGTTCCCGGTTTTCCTCTTCACCGAGCCCTCCATCGCCCGCAAGCTGCTGGAATACCGGTATTTCATCTTGCCCCAGGCACGTGAGCGCGCGCGCGTGCTCGGCCATGCGAAGGGTGCCCTGTTCCCCTGGCGCACCATCGACGGGGAAGAGGTCAGCGCCTATTTCCCAGCCGGTACTGCCCAGATCCACATTGACGGCGACATCGCCCATGCCGTACGGGAATACTGGCAGGCCACACAGGACCTGGAGTTTCTCGCAGAGTCCGGGGCTGAGATTCTCGTGGAGACCGCCCGCCTCTATTACAGCCACGGCTTTTTCAGTGAAGGAAAGGGTGGCCGTTTTGTGCTCAACTGCGTCACCGGACCGGACGAATACAACGTGCTGGTGAACAACAACGTCTATACAAATATGGTTGCGGAAGAGAACTTCCGCTCAGCCCGTGCCGCCATGTGCCTGCTGAAGGAAAAGGCGCCCGCCGCCTGGGCAAGGCTCTGCGGGGCTCTCGGTTATACTGAGGAGGAGGGCGCTGCCTGGATGGAGGCAGCGGACCGGATGTATTACCCCGCCCCGCGGGACGGCATCATCCCGCAGGACGACGATTTCCTTGACAGGCAGCCCTGGCCGCTGGAGAGTATTCCGGCAGAGAATCGTCCCCTTCTGATTCATTATCACGGTCTGCAGATCTACCGCGCGATGGTGTGCAAGCAGGCCGATCTGATCCTCGCCATGACGGTCTTTGGCGACCGCTTCACAAAAGAAGAGAAGCGGAAAAACTTCCGCTTCTATGATCACGTTACCACGCACGATTCCAGCCTCTCGATGGCAGTGTTCTCCATCCTCGCCTGCGAGATCGGCGAGCTTGACACCGCCTACCGGTACTTCATGTCCTCGGCAAGGCTGGATCTGGAGGACATCCAGGGCAACACCAAAGACGGCCTGCATATGGCCAACATGGCCGGCGCCTGGAACGGCCTCGTAAAAGGCTTCGGCGGTATGCGCTGCCGGGACGGCGCTCTGCACTTTTCCCCCGTCTGCCCGGAGGAATGGACGTCCTATTCCTTCCGTCTGGGCTTTCGCGGCCGGCTCATCGAAGTGCGCGTAACCCGCGACGGTGCCGATTACAGGCTGCTGCGTGGAGAGAAACTCACGGTCTTTTCCTATGGTCAGGCCGTCACCCTTCTTCCTGAGGCATAAAGGCAGCCGCCCGTATTACAGCAGATACAGCGATTCATCCGCCGCACGCTGTCCTTCGGTCTTTCCGGAGGGCAGCGTGCGCTGCTCTCTGGCATATTCGCCGGGGTTCATGCCGACTCTGGCGCGGAAAACCCGCGCAAAATAGTTGCTGTTGCTGAAGCCGCAGGCGTCTGACACAAACTGCACGGAGTATTCCCCGCTTCGGAGCATCGTTTTGGCGTTTTCAATCCGTACCCGGTTCAGATAATCACCGGGCGTTGTGCCCATATACTTTCGAAAGCTGCGGATCAGGTATTCTTCGCTGACCTCCAGCCTTTCCGCCAGCTCGCTGATTCCGTCCAGGAAGGCATACTCCCCGTGGATCAGCCCCAGCGCCGCCTCCACCACCTGCGGAAGCTGGCGTCCCTTCCCCGGACCGGGCGTTCCCGTGTCCATAAGCGCCATCAGAAGCTGGTATGCCGCCTCGGAGGCATCCTTTGCCCGGGTCTGCCGCCCGGGCCCAGGTGTGAGCAGCTGCAGCACGCGCTCGACAGCAATGCCGCCCCGTTCAAAGAAAAGGCCTTCCTTCTCCCTGCACTGTCCGAAGACGCTCTCCGCCGCCGAGCCCACAAGCAGGATGACCGCAACCTCCGCCGTATCAACGCCCAGAATACTGAGCTCCTCCGCTGCCCCGGCTGCAGCCGCCTGCGGAGGCGCCATGGGCAATAGTCTTTCCCCTGCCGTCAGGTGGATTTTTCCGGAGAGCGGGGCCACAATTCTCCACCCTGCACGGTATGCCGGCAGGCCTGCGACCTCCCCCTCGCGGAATACATGGTTCTCCGCCGAAAGGACGCCCAGAAGCCCCGAGAGAAACTCTCCCGGGGCTTCAATGCTGATGATTTCATTTCCGGCCGGTTCACTGGCCGGTTTACAGGAATCAGTGGCAGATCGCAAGTTCGGTATCCTTGTCGAAGAAGTGAGCCCTCTGCATCTCCACCGGAACCTTGATTTCTTCCGCTGTCGGACGCTCCATGGAGGAAGGCATCTTGATGATAACCTTCTTCTCGTCAATGAAGACATAGAGGTTGGTCTCGGCACCGAGAAGCTCGAAGAAATCAACCTTGGCAGACAGGCTGTTGTCAGCTGTGGCCTGATCGAAGGGCAGGAAGTCCTCGGGACGGACGCCCATGATTACGCTCTTGCCAACATAGGGCTTCAGCGCCTCGTGCTTGAATGCGGGGATCTCAAGCTTGTCCTGGCCGAGCACGGCATAGAGCTTGCCGTTCTCTGCGGCGATCGTGACATCCAGGAAGTTCATCTGAGGAGAGCCGATGAAGCCGGCAACGAACAGATTCACCGGAGTATCATAGAGCACCTTCGGTGTATCATACTGCTGGATGATACCATCCTTCATGACGACGATGCGGTCACCCATGGTCATGGCCTCGGTCTGGTCGTGCGTAACATAGACGAAGGTGGTGTCCAGACGGCGGTGCAGGCGGGCAATCTCGCTTCTCATGGAGGTACGCAGCTTGGCGTCCAGGTTACTCAGAGGCTCGTCAAGCAGGAACACCGCGGGGTTGCGGACCATGGCGCGGCCCAGGGCAACACGCTGTCTCTGGCCGCCGGAAAGGGCCTTCGGCTTGCGCTCAAGCAGGTGCTCAAGGTCAAGGATCTTCGCGGCCTCATGGACACGGCGGTCAATCTCATCCTTCGGGACATTGCGCAGGGTCAGGCCGAACGCGATGTTTTTATAGACGCTCATATGCGGGTAAAGCGCATAGTTCTGGAACACCATGGCGATGTCTCTGTCTTTCGGCGGGACATTGTTTACCAGACGGTCGCCGATATAAAGCTCGCCGCTGGAAATGGACTCCAGACCCGCGATCATACGCAGGGTTGTGGATTTGCCGCAGCCGGAAGGGCCGACCAGAATGATAAATTCCTTATCCGCGATCTCGAGGTTAAGATTCGGGACGACAGGCTTGTCTGCACCGTCATAAATCTTTGTGACATCTCTGAAGCTGATTGAAGCCATAAATACGCCTCCTGTACTGTTCTGTATGATTCTGAATCAGATTGCGTCTGTTCAACGCTGTTGCCTGCAGTATAGCAGAAATTTTGATCATTTACAATGCTATTATTTTGATTTTTGGATACTTTATTGACCTTTAAGGGGATTGCCTGCACGCTGCTGCCCTCTGTGACAGGCTCGGTCCGCCTGTCGGCAGGCCAGGGTACAGGTCTGCAGGCTCACCCTGCCTAGCGCCTGCGTCTCTTCCTGCCCCCGCGCGCGCCGTCTGTTTTTGCAGATGCCCCCGCAATATCCTCGCGGCGGTTCCAGTCGGGGTTGGAGTAGCTGCTCTCCTGGGCCAGAATTTCCTCTGTCCGGTGCTCCTCATCGGTGAAGACCGCCCCCTCCGAAGGTTCGGTATGCCCATTCTGCCCTCCGGAGAGCTGCCCGGGGTTCATCTTCCGGAATGCTCTGCGGAAAAGGAAGCTCTGCAGATAGGCAACCAGGGCGAAACCGCAGACAGCCCAGACATAGGCAAAGGTATTGACCGCGCCGGGATTCATGATAAAGCTGACATACACCGCTGCAGCCACCAGCACAAGGTTCAGAAGAGTCAGGGGCAGGACACCCACGCTCACCAGCCAGGCATTGCGCAGCGTGTTGCGGATGGTGTTTTCGAAGCCTGCCTGCAGGGGGAATACATACAGGAATCCTACCAGAAAGACAATCGTCAGAACATAAAACGTAATGCGGTAAACCCTTCGCAGAGGCAGCGCCAGGCTCATGGTCACCCAGTAATAGGCCGTAAGGAAGGCGATGCCGCAGAGGCAGACCAGCCACAGCAGCGTAGCCTTTCGAAAGTTATCCCGGAAGGCAAACCAGAAGGTTTTGAAAACCAGTCCATCGTCCTCCCTGTCATCAACAATCCTGAGCGTGCAGGTGTACAGCGCTGTCAGGGACGCGCCCATTGTTATAACCGGCAGTGAAAACGCGATGAACATCAAATTGCAGATCACCAGATCCGCAAGCTTGGAAAGCGCTGTCATCAGCGGGCCTTCCGGGTCGAAGATGCGCATGGGTCCATCCCCCTTTCGGCGCATACAGGCTCTCGGCCAAAAGCCTGATTCAGGAAAGAAGCGCCGCAGATATACGGCGCTTCCTGTATCTGATACTGTGTTTCGTGGTTACTTGATAGCACCCTGTACCATGCCGTCCATAATATGCTTCTGCGCAAGCAGGAAGACAATGATCATGGGAATCATGGCCAGAAGCGCGGCTGTCAGAATCATATCCCAGGACTTCACAAAGGATCCGACGAAGGCCTGCACTGCAACGGGCAGGGTCTTGTTCGGGTTGCTCTGTCCAAGCAGAATGGATGGCAGCAGATAGTCGTTCCAGATCCACATGCCGTTAAGGATGGTAACTGTCACGATGGTGGGCTTCAGCAGCGGGAAAATGATACGGAAGAAGGTGCCTTCCGGCGAGCAGCCGTCGATGGCCGCCGCTTCCTCCAGCTCATAGGGGATACCCTTGATGAAGCCTGTGAGGATAAACACCGTCATGGCGCCGCCAAAGCCGCAGTAGGCGAAGATCAGACCGGGCAGCGTACCGTTCATCCCAAGGCCGACAAACCTGCCCACTTCGCGGAAGGTGGCAATCAGCGGAAGCATAACCACCTGGAAGGGAATGATCATTGAAGAAATGAAGATCATATAGATCACGGTAGACCATCTGGTCTTGTTGCGGCAGATGACCCAGGCGGCCATGCCGCCGAAAACTGCCAGCAGCACAAGAGAGATGACCGTAACTACAGCCGAGCAGCCAAAGGCACGCCAGAAGACGAAGTTCTTGTTGTTGACAACAGCATTCAGGTTCTGGACAAACTGGCTGAAGCTCGCGCCCGCGGCGGAAACCGGGTTCTGGACGATTGCGGCCTGCGTCTTGAAGGAGTTGATGACAACGAGGACAAATGGCACCAGAACATAAGCCGCTATAATTATGGCTATAATGGTGAGCAGTACAGCCCGGGATGTTTTCATCTTCATTACATCTCAACCTCCCTCTTGTTGGAGATGCGCACCTGCACGAGGGAAACACATGCCAGGATGATGAAGAACAGAATCGCCTTCGCCTGGGCAAAGCCGTACATGTCACGCGCAAATGCCGTGTTGTAGATATTCAGTGCGATCATCTGCGTACCGTTTGACAGGCGCTGTCCCATGAATCCGCGAACCGTGCCGACGCCGTTGGTGAGGGCCAGGTTGACATCGAACTGCTTAAACGCGCTTGTCAGGGTCAGGAAGGTGCAGATGGTAAAGGTAGCCGCTATCATCGGAATTTTGATCTGGAAAAGAGTCTTGATCTCGCTGGCGCCGTCAATCTGCGCAGCCTCAAGCACATCCTTCGGGACAGTGGCAAGGCCGTTGATATAGATCAGCATGATGTAGCCGGCATACTGCCATACATATACGATGATAATGGCAATAAAGGCCGTGTTCGTCTTCGCCAGCCATGAATAGGGCGAGCTGAGGAGCTGTGTCAGAACATTGGAGAAAATGAACTGCCAGACATAGCCCAGAACGATACCGCCAATCAGGTTCGGCAGGAAGTAGGCCGCCCGGAAGAAGCCGATGCCCTTGAGCTTCGTTGTGCAGAGCAGGGCCAGAAGGAAGGCCACCACATTAACAAGAATCATGTTCACCACAACAAAGAGAACGGTGAGCAGGAGGGACCAGATAAAGGGCGCCTCCTTGAACATGGCGGCGTAGTTTTCAAATCCAACCATTTTGGTGTAGGTTACGCCGTTCCAGTCCGTGAAGGAATAGAAAATACCCACGCACATGGGGACGATAACCGTCACCGCAAAGGTAAACAGCAGGGGGAAGAGGAAAATGATGTTGATAATGGTCCTGTGATGCATAACGGACGGAGTGAGGTAAAGCCCTGCCAGAATCATCAGTGCGCCAAGGACCAGGAAAAGCCCGCGCAGAGCAACCTTGAAGCCAATATTCACTACAATGTAGTTCTTTGAAAAATCCATCCAGAGGGCGAGTGCCATCAGAACAACGCCCGCAACCAGGAGCACCAGCGAAAGAGCCTTTTTGCTTGCGGTGTTTTCATTCATATTTCAGGACGCTCCTTTTCCTGTGCTTTCTCTTAATACTCAGTGTTGTAAACAGGGCGGCGGCAGAGCCGCCGCCCATGGGAATCAGCTGATTGTGACAGAGTCACAGTTTATTTGCCGCAGAACTGCGGAATGGTAGCCTCCATATCCTCGACAAAGCCCTGGGTGTCGATCACGCCCATGGCATAGTCCTGGAAGATAACGCCTGTGCCGTCCTGGGCCATGTTGCCCGGCTGGCCAAGCCAGTGCCAGCTGGAAGTCTTGCCGGCAGCGGTGTACTCGGCGATCGGGCCCGCAAACGGGTCGTTGCCGACGATCTCGCAGCTCTTGAACGGGCTTACGCAGCCGGCTTCAAGAACCATGATCTCCTGTCCTTCAGGACCGGCGAGCCAGTTGAGGAATTCCAGAGCCTCTTCAGCATTGCCGTCTTTGTAAACAGCCCAGTGTGAAGGAGGATTGGTCAGGATGGTGTCGATACCTTCCTCGAAGGCGTAGGGGACGTAGCCGCACTCGAAGTTGCCGGCTTCCTCATACTGTGCCTTGTAGTCGTTGGTCAGGGAGGAGCCGATCCAGCTGCCCTGGGTTACGAAGGCATACTTGCCGCTGGCGAAGCCGGAGACCTGCATATCATAGTTGCCGGAGACCAGCAGAGCAGGATCCGAGAACTCGTTGAACAGGCCGATCATCTCGGCAAAGTGGGTGAAGCGCTCGGTATCGAGCTTGCCCTCGTCCATCATCATGTCAAAATAGGTGGTGTCGTCACGGGCGAGGCCTGCATCCAGATACTGGCCGAAGAGGTGCTGTGCAGTGGACCAGTAGAGCTCGGAGGCATTGGCGCAGTAGCCAATGACAGCGGTGATGCCGAGTTCATCCTTCTGGGCATCGATGGTTTCGAAAGCCGCTCTCATGGACTCGGGCCCGGTGATGCTGGCGGGATCAACGCCGGCCTTCTCCAGGATGCTCTTGTTGTAGGCCAGACCGATGGCCTCGGTGGTGTAGGGGAAGCCGACGAGCTCGCCGGTGGCCTCATCCACAAAGCCCGCATCGGTGTCAGCCGCCCAGGGCTGATCAGACATGTCGACCATCATGCCGGACCAGTTGTTGAAGTCCTCGGCACCTTCGCCGACAAAGATATCGGGCATGTTGCCCGCCTGATAATACTGCTTCAGCGTGGCCTGCAGGTCAACGCCGCCGCCAAGGGACTCAACCTCGACGTGCTTGCCGGTGGCCTCCTCATAGACCTGAGCGGCATGCTGCAGAGGCTTGTCGATCTCAATCTTGCCGTTGAACAGGCGTACGCCATCAGCATAGGCCGCTGTTCCGCCAATGCTGACAAACAGAGCCAGAGTCATCAGCAATGCAAGTACTTTCTTCATACTTCTTTCCTCGTTTCTTAAAAAAATTTGTTCCGGTTTTGTTCCGGTAACTTTAACATATTTATAACATTTTGAAAGTTTGAAATCAATCTTTTTCGCATGGGGCATGCTATTTTGGGCACCTTGCACATTCCTGCCATATAATTTTTGTGTGAAACGTCAATTGACATTTTCTCCTTGCAAGTTTCAGCCGCATCCTGTACAATGACCTTTGCTGTGGAAGCGGTGCCTGAACCCACGTCCACAGCCTTAAACTGAACAGAAGATCTTATTGAATCATATTTCAGGAGTACATTGTATGCAGAGAAAATGGTGGCATGGCAAAACCGCATATCAGATCTATCCGAAGAGCTTCTGCGACTCCAACGGAGATGGCATCGGCGATCTGCGCGGCATTATCGGAAAACTCGATTATCTTCAGGAACTCGGTGTCGGGATTGTCTGGCTCTCCCCGGTGTATTGCTCTCCCCTGGCTGACCAGGGTTATGATATTTCCGACTATTACGCGATTGACCCGCGCTTCGGCACCATGGACGACATGGACGAGCTGATCCGTGAGGGGAAAAAGCGCGGCATCTCGATTGTGATGGATCTGGTGGTCAATCACTGCTCGGACGAGCACGAGTGGTTTCGCCGCGCCTGTGAGGATCCCGACGGCCCTTACGGTCAGTTCTTCTATATTCGCCAATGGCACCCGGGCGAGAAGCTCCCCTGCAACTGGCGCAGCTATTTCGGCGGTCCGGTGTGGGACCTTCTTCCCGGTCATCCGGACAGGATCTATTTCCACGCGTTTCACAAAAAGCAGCCTGATCTGAACTGGGAGAATCCCATGCTCCGAAAGGAAGTCTACCGCATGATCAGGTGGTGGCTGGACAAGGGCCTCGGCGGCTTTCGCATCGACGCCATCATCAACATCAAGAAGCTTCTCCCCTTCTGTGATTTTCCGGCCGACCGGGATGACGGTCTGTGCGATATCAAACGTATGCTGGAGAAGGCCGAGGGCGTCAACGTCTTCCTGCGTGAGATGGCGGATGAAACCTTTGTCCGATACGATGCCTTCTCCGTGGGCGAGGTCTTTGACGAAAAGGAAGAGGATCTCCCCTTCATCATCGGGGACAACGGCTATTTCTCCACCATGTTCGATTTCTCTGAGAAGCTGATCGGCAGCGACCCCCGCGGCTGGTACTGCTGGCGGCTCCCCACGGCCGAGGAATACAAGGACGCCTGCTTCGGCGCCCAGGCCCGCAGCAGCGATGTGGGCTTCCTTGCAAATATCATCGAGAATCACGATGAGCCCCGCGGCGTCTCCCACTATCTGCCCCAGGGCGTTACCTGTGATGCGGCCAAGAAGATGCTCGGCGGTGTGAACTTCATGCTGCGCGGTCTGCCCTTCCTCTATCAGGGGCAGGAAATCGGCATGGAAAACGTCCCCTTTGCGGACATCACCGAAATCGACGATATCCATACCATCGATCAGTACGAAGTCGCCCTGCGGGCAGGTCTCCCGAAGGAGGAGGCCTTCGCCGCCGTGGTGCCCTTCTCCCGCGATCATGCCCGCACGCCCTTCCAGTGGAGTGCGGAGAAAAACGCCGGCTTCACAGCCGGCACCCCCTGGCTGAAGGTGAACCCCAATTATACCCGGGTCAATCTGGCAGAGCAGCGCGGCCGGGAGGATTCGGTCTATAACTTCTACCGCAGGCTCATCGCGCTGCGGAAGGATCCCCTTTTTGCCGAGACCATTGTCTATGGCCGGACAGAGCCCTGGCAGCGGGAGAAGGAAAACTTCCTCTCCTATTTCCGCCGCGGTGACCGGAGCATTCTTGTCGCCGCGAACTTCAGCGGCGAGGCGATGGATGTCTCCCTGCCTGACGGAAGCTTCGAGGTTCTGCTCAACAACCTGCCGGAGCTGCATGCGGACGGGAAGACGGCCTGCCACCTTCTCCCCTGGCAGTTTCTGATTCTGGACTACGGTCCTATGGAAGGAGTGATGAAAGCATGATGATGAAGAAAGCCGGGAAAACACCGGTCTCTGCCGGGGCTGCCCGCCCGGCAGACTGCGCAGACGGGGAATTTGACGCCCGCCTTGCCGCCCACGGTGATGAGCTCCGCTCGCTCTACCTCTCGCTGTATCACGGCGATGAGGCCGCCTGGGACTATTTTGTCTCCATGCTCCGGCGCTCGTGGTCAGAGCGCAGTGAAAGTCTGCGTGCCCTTGACCGCGGCCGCCTGCAGGATCCCGAATGGTACCGCGGGCACAGCCTCACGGGGATGCTGATGTATGTGGATGCCTTTGCCGGCACCATCAGCGGCATTCTCCGGAAGCTCGATTATATCCGCGATTGCGGTGTCAACTATCTGCACCTCATGCCCCTGCTGGAGAGCCCGGAAGGCCGCAGCGACGGGGGCTATGCGGTTTCGGATTTCCGCCGCGTGCAGCCCTCCCTTGGCAGGATGGAGGACCTGGAGGCCCTGGCGGCCGAGTGCCACACCCACGGCATCGCCCTCTGCCTGGACTTTGTCATGAACCACACCAGCGAAGACCACCCCTGGGCCATGTACGCCAAGGCCGGCGACCCGGCATACCAGGCGCGGTATTTCTTCTACGACAGCTGGGAGATCCCCAGCCGCTTTGAAGAGACCGTCCCGCAGGTCTTCCCCACCACGGCCCCCGGGAACTTCAGCTGGTGCCCGGAGGTCAGCAAGGTTGTCATGACGACCTTCTATCCCTATCAGTGGGATCTGAACTACGCAAACCCCGTCGTCTTCAACGACATGACGGACAACCTTCTCTATCTCTGCAACCGCGGCGTGGATGTGATCCGCCTGGACGCGGTGCCCTATATCTGGAAGGAGCTCGGCACCAGCTGCCGCAATCTCCCCCAGGTGCACACGCTGACGCGCATGCTCCGCCTGGTGTGCGAGATTGTCTGCCCGGGCACGCTCCTGCTGGGCGAGGTGGTCATGGAGCCCTCCCGCGTGGTGCCGTATTTCGGCACACCGGAAAAGCCCGAGTGCCATCTGCTTTATAACGTGACCACCATGGCCAGCACCTGGCATACGGTGGCGACGAAGGACGTCCGCCTGCTTCAGCATCAGCTGCGCCAGGTCTTCGCCCTGCCGGGCAGCTGTACCTTCCTCAACTATCTGCGCTGCCACGATGATATCGGCTGGGGTCTGGACTATGATTTCCTCGCAGGCTTTGGCATGGACCAGGTTTCGCACAAGCGCTTCCTGAATGACTACCTCACAGGAAAATGGCCCGGCAGCCCCGCCCGGGGAGAGCTCTACAACGATGATCCCCGTCTGGGCGACGCACGCCTGTGCGGGACCACCGCCTCCCTCTGCGGCGTGGAGAGCGCCCGCTACGAGCGGGACGAGGTGAAGCTGGACTGGGCGCTGCGTCTGGATATCATGCTGCACGCCTATATGTTCACACTCAGCGGGGTTCCCGTTCTCTACAGCGGGGACGAGCTCGCGCAGGAAAACGACTACAGCTATCATAATAACCCCCTGAAGGCCGCGGACAGCCGCTATCTGCACCGGGGCCGCCTGAACTGGCAGGCCGCAGAGCTGCGGGAAAACCGCGAAACCCCCGAGGGCCGCATCTTCCATGCCCTGCGCACGCTGGAGACGCTCCGGGCCGAGCACCGCGTCTTCGACAGCCGGGCAGACCTCTGGCTCACGGAAACCGGGGACACCGGCGTTCTCGGGATCGGCCGGTACCATGACGGGGAAAAGCTTCTGGCTCTCTTCAACTTCTCCGAGGGCGAGCGCCATATCTCCCTGGCGGAGGAGGGCAGCTTCCGCAATCTGCTGACCGGCGAGGCCGTTTCCCTCGAAAACCTCCCCCTCCCCTCCGGCGGTTTTCTCTGGCTGCTGTGTGACTTTGACGAAAGGACGGAACTGGAAAAATGAGCAAATTTGACGTTGTCGCCCTGGGCGAGCTGCTGGTGGACTTCACCCAGAGCGGAATGAGTGAACAGGGCAACCTTCTCTTCGAGGCAAACCCGGGCGGCGCCCCCTGCAACGTGCTGGCCATGCTGCGCCGGCTCGACCATTCCTGTGCCTTCATCGGCAAGGTTGGGCAGGACAGCTTCGGGAGCATGCTGGCCGAAACCGCCTCCGCAGCCGGGATTGATATCCGTGCCCTCGCCCGCGATGCCGAAATCCCCACAACCCTGGCCCTGGTGCATACGCTTCCGGGGGGCGACCGGGACTTCAGCTTCTACCGCAAGCCCGGGGCTGACATTCTGCTGCGCGGGGACGAGCTGGACATGGATCTTCTGCGCAGCTGCCGTATCTTCCATTTCGGCAGCCTCTCGCTGACGGACGAGCCCGTGCGCTCGGCCACGGTCGCCGCCCTGCAGGCCGCCCGGGAGGCAGGCGCCCTCATCTCCTTTGACCCGAACCTGCGCCCGCCGCTGTGGGCGTCGCTGGATCTCGCCCGGGAGCAGATCTGCTGGGGGCTTGACCGCTGCGATATTCTGAAGATTGCGGACAACGAGCTTCTCTTCATGACCGGCGAGAGCGATTTTGACCGGGGTGCCGCCATTCTGCTGCAGCGCCACCCGAATCTTCGCCTCGTGAACGTCACGGCAGGCCCGGACGGCAGCTATTCCTATTATCCCGCGGCCGGCGGCACCCTGCGTGTATTTGAACCCGCCTGCAGCCGGGGCGGCGTGATCGAAACCACCGGCGCCGGGGATACCTTCTGCGCCTGTGTGCTGCACTATGTTCTGGAGCACGGTCTGGAAGGCCTCACGGAGGCCGATCTCCACGCCATGCTGCACTATGCCAACGCCGCCGCCTATCTGGTCACCACCCGCAGGGGCGCCATCCGCTCGATGCCCACGCGGGAGGAGGTCGCCGCAATTCTCTGAGCTCTCACAGGGCCCGCCCCTGTCCGGATCCTGCTAATCCGGGGCCCGCGCTCCGGATTTCAGCCGCCGCTGGTTTCCGACGGCAGCGTCCGGATAAGCCGGCATAATACAGACGGAGACCGCAGACTGTCCCCTCATCGGGGCCGTGTTCTGTGGTCTCCGTTTTATTGTGCAGTCCCTGTTCCGGGCTCTTCGCTCTCCTACGGAGTGCCCTTCCGTCTCAGGCCTTCAGCACCCTGTCAAGATATTCCGTGATAACCGCCTCATACCGCACGGGGTCGGTAACGAAGCTGCGGGCATGCCCTGCCTCCGGGAAGGTAACCCGCTCGATCATCCTGGGATTGGCCGCCGCGATATGCTCGCTCATCTCCCCCGGGACAAAGAGATCGTCCTCGCCGTGGATGATGAGGATGGGCAGCTTCGCCCGCTTTACCGACTTCAGGGGCGAGCCCTCGAAAACCGAGAAGCCTCCGTAGATCCCCGCCGCCAGGATGGCCATGCTCCCCGCGATAAAGCCCGGGAAGCCCACCTCCATGCCGTGCATCTTCATAATGCGGAAGGGCGTGTCGTAGGGGCAGTCGGCAATGATGGCGCGCACGGTCTTCGGCAGCTCGAGGTCGGAGGTCATCAGAACCGTCGCCGCGCCCATGGAGACCCCATAGAGGACAATCTTCTGCTCATCTCCGAAGCGTGCCGTGGCCCAGCGGGCCCAGTCCTGCACGTCATAGCGCTCCCGGATGCCGTAGGTCATGGTGTGGCCCTCGCTGCCGCACATCGCCCGCTCTTCAATCAGAAGAAGGTTATAGCCCCGCCGCAGCAGTACCGGTACAGTGCCGCTGAAGTCCCTCGCCGGGGTCGAGCGCCAGCCGTGACAGCAGATCAGCAGCGGTGCGCCGGCCTTCGTCTCATAATAGCGCCCCAGCAGCTTCAGCCCGTCGCGTGAGACGATCGAAACCCGCTCGAAGGGAATCTCATTGTATTCATCGATCATCTGCAGCAGCTTGTCGTAGATGGGCCTGGTCTGATCGTTCAGCCCCACGTTCCGGTCGATATTCTGGGTCTTGTTCGGGCTGTGAAACCCGAAGAGGTAGGTCGCATACGCCCCGGCCAGCGTCACCGCCGTGAGGCCCCCTGCCGCCCCCAGGGCGACTTTTGTGCCAGTTTTCATGTTGTAGCTTCCTTTCTGTCCTTATCTGCCGCAGCATGGCAGTTTCTTTCCGTTTTCCCCTTAAGCTTTACCGGGTAAGATAGAGCCGCATCAGACTCCACACCCCATATACCGAGAGGGCTGCAAAGACCTGATACGCCGCCTGCAGGATGGCGCCCGACGGGCCCTTCTCCTGCGGGCCTTCCCCGCGCCCGGCCTCCTTCTCCTCCATGGGCCGGACTTCTCCCGTTGCCCGGTTTACCCGGACGCGGCCGCCGGTGCCCAGGGTCTCCCACTCATCCCGGGGCCCCTCTGCCCCGTGGACAGGATCGCGGAGGTGGAACTTTCCGATCAGCATCAGCAATACCGGCAGCACCGGCAGATAATATCTTCCCTGCAGGCCGAGGACGGACGTCTCGGTGAGCGGGGTATTCCTCAGCAGGGCAGCCGGAATCAGAAGGACCGCCAGCAAAACCGCCGCGAGAAGCAGCCAGATATCCCGCTTGCGCAGCCGGGCAGCGTCCTTTTCCATCAGGCAGGCCAGCAGCGCCATGGAAAGCAGCGCATATGCCAGCCACTGGGGATTTGCCTTCTCCATCCAGCCCATTCTCCTGCCGCCCATTTCTGCCAGCAGGCGCAGACCGCCCTGCGCATACGCGTCCAGGGTCATATGAAGCCACCTGGCCGGGTCCTTCCAGATCAGGGAGACGGAATAGGTTCCTCCTCCTTCGGCCACCAGCTGTGAAAGCCCGTTTTCGGAGAGGACCAGGTCAAAGAGCGCCGCAGAGCCGAGCCCGGCCGCCAGCACCAGAACCAGCCAGACGGTCCGCGCTCCCCGCTCTTCACGCGCTTCTGTCAGCAGGAGGAAGAGAAGCGGGCTCAGCAGAAGCAGATATCCCCCGCCCCTGAGGGCGCCCAGCAGAAAAGTCATCACCAGGCTGAAAAGCAGGTTCCTCTTCCGCATCTCCCCGAGGCTGAGCCGCAGGAGGCCGGCAAGCCAGCACAGCGCCACCGGCAGCAGCACGCCGTCACAGGAAAAGGATGTCCCCAGCATCAGGCAGGGCGGCAGCAGCGGCACCAGCGCAAAGACGGATTTCCCCACCGGGGTGATCCGTACAGCCCGGGCACACAGGATTAGATATACCGCCAGCACCGCAGCTCTGCCCAGCTCTGTTGTCAGAACCGAGCCCAGGCCCAGCAGGCGGCCCAGCGTAAGCCCCGCTGCCTGAGGCAGATAGTTCAGGCTCGAGCAGAACGCCGCCTGGGGCACACGCGTCAGAGGCATCAGGCTCTTCGATCCGGTGAGCAGATAAAGCTCATCCAGGAGCGCGGCATAATCCGCGCTCTTTGGGTTCGGCGCGGATGCCGGCTGCAGCGGCCAGAGCCTCTCCAGAACCATCACATCCTCCGAGCGCCCCATCCAGGCGCCCGCCTCCCCCTGCATCATCAGAAGATTCGACACCCGATAGGATGCCAGATAATGCGTCACCGTATCCTGCGCCCCCCAGGGTGGGAAGAGAATAAGGTACACAAGCCCCAGCGGGATTGCCATCGTAAGGAAGAAGCGCAGTGGCGTCAGCCTTCCGCGGACAGCGCCGCCGATCAGACCCGCAAACAGCACCGCCAGCAGAAAAACGCAGAACGCGTCCACGATATAGCCGGCGCGGCCCGCGATGTCCATCAGCAGGCGGCTGAACTGCCGCACCCAGAGAGCCAGCAGCCCTGCCAGCAGCACGATATTGACTTTTCGTACCCACCCGGGGCTTCTCTCCAGCCGTCTGCTGTCCATAGGGGCCTCCTGCGGCAGCCGGGAAGCTGCCTGTTCCGTTCATGCTGTGCGGCAGCCGGGAGGCTGCCTGTTTCGTTCACGCCGTGCGGCAGGCCTCCGGCCTACTGCACGATTTCAATGCGGATTTCGTTGGTGTTGCCGCTCTCGCCGTTGGTGTTGCCGCCGGTCATCACGACCATGTCCCCGGGTTTGAGCTGCAGGGCGTTCCGTGCGCCGCGAAGCGCGTAGAAATACAGCACCTCGAGACTCGGGAACTGCTCTGTCAGGATCGGGAGCACGCCCCAGGAGAGGGACAGCTTGTACCAGGCCTTTTTGCTGGTGGCAAAGCCCAGGATATCAATCGGCGGCCGGAAGCGCGAGACCATGCGCACCGTGAGCCCGCTGATGGACGTCACCACGATGGCCTGAGCCTTCAGATCCACCGCCATGGTGCAGGCGGCATGGGAAATGGCGTCCACGCGGTCCCGGATGGTGAACATCTCGGTCCGGAAGCGTGCGGTATAGTCGATGTGCTTTTCCGTTTCCTCGGCGATCTGGCCCATGACGCGGACCGAATCCACCGGGTATCTGCCCGAGGCCGATTCCCCCGAGAGCATGATGGCGCTGGTTCCGTCATACACGGCGTTGGCCACATCGCTGATTTCAGCCCGGGTGGGCCTCGGGTTTGTGATCATACTCTCGAGCATCTCGGTGGCGGTAATCACCCGCTTGCCCAGCAGACGGCATTTGGTGATCAGGAATTTCTGGATCGCGGGCAGCTCCGTGAAGGGCACCTCCACGCCCAGATCGCCGCGGGCCACCATGATGCCCTCGCAGGCCGAGCAGATGTCTTCAATGTTGTCCACACCCGACTGGTTTTCGATCTTGGCGATCACATCGATGCCTTCGCCGCCGTGCTCCCGCAGGAAGCCCTTCAGGTCCAGCAGATCCTGCTTGCAGGAGACGAAG
>CADBNC010000071.1 GCA_902795885.1 Oscillospiraceae bacterium | reverse complement strand
CTGGTTGTCTCGGCGCTGATGGTAATACCTACCGTGGATGCGACGTTCTGTTCATACAGGTCTGCCGCGCTGAGTGTCTCGCCCTCGGCGTAGGCTGTCTGGGAAACGCCTGCGGAAAGAATCCCGCCAAGCAATGCCAGGAGCAGCACAAAGGTGATTGCCTTGAGGGCAAAGCTTCTGGATGCAAAGTTTTCTGCTTTCATTCTTTTTCTTTCCTTCTTTCCTGTTAATAAAAACCTGATCAGTGGGTTTTGCTGTTCTTCTCATTCATCTTGAGTCAATCTGTTTTTTACGATGTCTATTGAACCACAAAATCATGAATAATTCCGCACGGAAATTTGAATAATTTTGCATGCAATTTTTAATTTTCTGTGTAAGCCCTCCCTTTTCTCTATTTCCATACAACTTCGCCGTTCCCATTCGGCAAACTATGTGTTATACTGATTTTATATAGCCTTATATGGCCAAACAGAAACTCTGATCACGGGAGGAATGATGAAAATGAAAAAAGCTCTTGCAGTCCTGCTCGCCGTTCTTCTGACCTTCGGCTCAGTTTCCGCCTTTGCAGAGGCCGCCACCCCTGACGAAGACCCCGCGGCCGTCGGGCAGGCTGCAGACTCAGGCGAAGAGCAGCTCTCGCCGCTGCAGCAGGCCGCCATGGAAAAGCCCTGCCCCACGGAGCAGCCGTCTCCTGCGCCGGACGTGCCGGAAGAACCGGAAGAACCGGCCGGCCTGGAAGATCCCGCCGGATGGGATGACCCTGCATACCTGGATGAGCCGGCGGAGCCGGATGCAGAGAGCCCCGCGGCACCGAGCCAGCCCGCGCCTCTCGCCCGCGCCAATGCCATCTTCGAGTATTACAGCATCGACGGCAGCTATACCGACAACGTTGGCAATCTCTATCTATATTCCTACCACGTTCCGCAGATCAATGCCGATTCTCTGGATGCCCAGGCGATCAACACGCAGCTCCGTGAGCAGTTCGGCACGCAGGCAGGCTGGGCAATGGAAGACATCGCCCGGGGTACCTCCATCACCGTCTACACGATCGGCTGGCGTGCCTACTGGAATGGTTCGCAGGTCTTCCTGCTGGTCTCGGCGGACTTCCCCAATGACGTGATAGACTATTTCGCTGTAGGATATGATTTTGAGAAAAACTGCCGCATCACGAAGGAGATGCTTCTGGAGCAGCTTGGCATTTCCGAATCGGACTATATTCTGAACCTCCGGGAAAAGACAGCCGCCGCATTCGAGTTTGAATACGCAGGTCCCGGGAAAAACAGTGTCTACTATGACATATTCTACAGAACCATCTCGGACGAGAACCTGAACGAAGCCATGCTGTACCTGGATGGCAGCGGCTCGCTTGTCTCCGTTGTGAAAATCTATACGCTCGCAGGCGCCGGGTGGTATTATGGCCTGATTACGCCCTATGCCTATGGCTGACCGGATAGCCGGCTGATCGCGAACCTCCGCAGTACGTTGTTGTCAACTGAATTGAACGCCCATCAGAAGGAGGCCTTTTTGTGGAAAAACTGATCTATGACAGCTATCTGGAAATTCTGAAGGAAGAACTGGTGCCCGCCATGGGCTGCACTGAGCCGATCGCCATCGCCTACGCCGCCGCCCTTGCCCGCGATACGCTGGGCTGCATGCCGGAGAAAACCCTCCTCCAGGTGAGCGGCAATATTATCAAAAATGTAAAGAGCGTGGTGGTCCCCAATACCGGCGGGCGCCGTGGCATGCGCACTGCCGTTGCTGCCGGACTCTGCTTCGGCATTGCCGAAAAGGAGCTCGAGGTTCTCTCCTCGGCTTCGGAGGAGGATATCCGGCGTCTGGATGCTTTCCTGCAGGATGCGGAAATAAGCATCGTGGACGCAAAGTCCTCGCATCCCTTTGACCTCGCCGTCACGCTGTATGCCGGCGACAGCGAAGCCTATGTCCACATCGTCAGCCACCATACCAACGTGGTCTGCATCCGCAAAAATGGCGAGATTCTGTTGGAGAAGCCCTATTCCGACGAAGCCGTGCAGCCTCCGGAGAACCGCTCTCTTCTCACGGTCGAGAAAATCGTGGAATTCGCCAACGAAGTCGCCATCGACGACGTGCGCGAGGTTCTCCAGCGGCAGATTGACTGCAATCTCGCCATCTCGCAGGAGGGGCTCACCGGCAAATATGGTGCCGCGATCGGCAGGATTCTTCTCCTCAGCTATGGCAACAGCGTCCATAACCGGGCCAAGGCCTGGGCGGCCGCCGGTTCCGACGCGCGCATGGACGGCTGTGAGCTTCCCGTCGTCATCAATTCCGGCAGCGGCAACCAGGGTCTGACGGCTTCCATTCCGGTCATCGTCTATGCCAGGGAATGTGCCGTGTCTGATGACATGCTCTTCCGGGCGCTGGTGGTCTCGAACCTCGTGACCATCCATTTGAAAACCGGCATCGGCAGCCTCTCGGCCTACTGCGGTGCCACCTCTGCGGGCGCCGGAGCCGGAGCCGGGATCTGTTATCTCTACGGCGGCGGCTATACCGAGATTGCCCATACCATCGTTAACGCCGTTGCCATCAATTCCGGAATGATCTGCGACGGGGCGAAGGCCAGCTGCGCGGCGAAAATCGCCTCGGCCGTGGAATCCGGGCTTCTGGGCATGCGCATGTTCATGCACGACAGCCAGTTCTATGGAGGCGACGGAATTGTTGTCACCGGCGTGGAAAACACCATCCGCGCGGTCAGCAGCATCGCCCGTGAGGGCATGCGCGGCACCGACGAAGAGGTCATCCGCCTGATGATGCAGACCGAGCGCATCTGACCCCGGACGGATTCAAAGCCCGATAAAGCCGGGTAAATACCCCCCGCAAACAGTATGGGAAACCGCTTTAGGCAGTTTCCCATATTTTTTATGCTGTTTCAGTAAGGCTGTCCATCAGGAACCGCTGTCATCCCTCAGCTTTGCTCCGCTCTCCGGTCGCTCAGGCCTCAAAGCTTCTCAGGCAGCCTTGCGCAGGGTAGTGCTGGCAATGTTCAGGCAGTGGTCCGAGATACGCTCCAGATTGGTCAGCAGGTCGTCGAAAACCCAGTTCTGCACAATGTTCCCCTGTCCGTGGCTGAGACGCTCAACCTGCCGCATCTTCAGCTCATCGCACAGCAGATCCACGACTTCCTCCTGCGGATCCACTTCCCCTGCAAGCGCCTCGTCCTCCTGCAGGAAGGCCTGAAAGGCCTTGCCCACGTTCTCCTGAACCGCCTCAATCAGGACGTCCAGATCCTCCGTCGCCTCCTGCGACATGAAGAGATTCTTCTCATGCAGCTCCTGGGCGCTCTCGGCGATGTTGCGCGCGTGGTCCGAGATACGCTCAAAGTCCGTCAGCGTGCGCAGGAAACGGTGGCTTCGGTCGTTCTGTTCGGGGGTCAGCTCCTGGTTGTTCATCTTCAGCAGCCAGGACCCCAGCTTGTCCTCATAGATATCGACCTCTTCTTCCAGATCCAGCACCTTCGTAAAGTCCTCTTCCGACCAGTGCTTCAGCAGCTCGATGGCGATGTTGAGGGAATGGCTTGTCTTTTCTGCCATCTCCTCCATGGCGGCGTGGCAGTGATCCAGCGCCAGCGTGGGATGGTTCAGGAAGCGCTCCTCCAGCTGCAGAAGCGGCTTCTTCTCTTCGGGAGCACCACGATCCGGCGCAAGCGCCCGTACAATCGAAGCGATGGCCTCGGTAAACGGCGCCAGTACGATGAGGTTCGCCAGACGGAAGAGCGTGTTGGCCAGGGCCGTGGAGAAGGGATCCATCACCGTTGTCACAAACGGGAAGCGGAAGATGGCGTTCGCGATGAAATACACCGCCCCGCACACCAGCACACCCAGTATCGAAGCCACGAGGTATACCAGCGCGGTCTGTTTCCCCTTCGCGGTCGCGCCGACGGCCGAGAGCAGCACCGGCACGGAAGCGCCGATGTTGATCCCCATCAGAAGAGGAAGCGCGGCTTCAAAGGTCAGCGCCCCTGTCACGGAGAGCGCCTGCAGAATGCCAACCGCGGCTGAGGCCGACTGCAGCACCGCCGTAAAGGCCGCCCCGACCAGGATACCCAGCAGAGGATGGCTCATCGAGCTCATCATCCCGACGAATTCCGGCCGGTCGCCCAGATCGCTGACCGCGCCGCTCATCATATGCATGCCGGACATCAGAATGGCAAAGCCCAGCATGATGTCCCCGATGTTCTTGTGGCTGCTCTTCTTCCCGTAGAAGCGGAGAATACCACCCGCCACGGCCACAACACCTGTCAGCGTGGAGGCG
>CADBNC010000070.1 GCA_902795885.1 Oscillospiraceae bacterium | reverse complement strand
CCGGTGTAGGATGCCAGCAGAGCATTCTCAACACCGAGGGCGGTGGAGTCGTTGGAGGCGAGGACCGCATCCAGCTTGGTGCCGTCAGCATAGTTGGAGCTCAGAATGTTCTCGAAGCGGGCCTGTGCAGCATCGGTTGCCCAGTTGGCGGTGGCAACAACAGCCTTCTCGGTCTGGCCTGACGGGCAGACGAGCTTACCGCTGTCCAGATAGGGCTGCAGTACGGACATGGCGCCGTCAAAGAAGAAGTTGATGTTGTTGTCGCCCGGGTCACCGGTGATGAACTCAATGTTGAAGGGGCCTTCCGCATTGGCGAGGTCGAGCGCGGTCTCGATGTACTTGCCCTGGGTTACGCCGACCAGCCAGTTATCGAAAGTGGCATAGTAGGAGACAGCGTCAGAGTTCATGATCAGGCGGTCATAGGCAATGACGGGGATGTTGGCTTCCTTGGCCTGAGCAAGAACAGAGCCGAGAGAATCGCCGTCGATAGAGGCGATGACCAGAACCTGGCAGCCGTTGGCGATCATGTTTTCAATCTGAGAGACCTGGGTAGCAATGTCATTGGCACCATACTGAAGGTCGACTTCGTAGCCGGCAGCTTCGAGCTGGCTCTTCATGTTCTCGCCGTCCTGGTTCCAGCGCTGCAGATCCTTGGTAGGCATTGCAACACCGACGAGATTGCCTGCAGCGGCCTCTTCCGCAGGGGCGGCCTCTTCGGCGGGAGCAGCTTCCTCTTCCGCAGCCGGCGCCGTGCTGGCGGCGGGAGCTGCGGTCTGTCCGCAGGCAGCCAGAGCGAAGATCATGACCAGTGCAAGCAGCAATGCAAGTGTCTTTTTCATTTGGTTTCCTCCTTTGAATAATCATTCCATGAACGCATTCTGCGGTCATGTGACAGATTGGAAGCCATACGCAGGCTTCTATAAGGTAATTTTACAAATATAGTTTGGTATTGTCAAGATATTTTTCCATTCTCACCTATTTTTGGCCTCTATTAACAAATTAGAGCCTCTATAATTGTACAACATGCCAACACTTCCTGTTTTCTTTTATAAAGTTTCTTTTCAAAAGTGTCTCTTTTCACCTTGACTGTATTCAGATTCATGCTATACTGAATGCAGAGATTATCGCAGAGAGGAGAATATGCATGCCATCGTCCCCGTCACAGCAGTTCGGGCTGCTGCCGATCCGCAGCAGGATCTATCGCTTCATCTATTATTCCAACAGCTTCTGCTCCAAGCAGGATATTGCCAAGAACTGCGATATCAGTATGCCCACCTTATATCAAAACCTGACACAGCTGATGGATGCTGGTCTGATCTGCTATTCAGGAGAAGAACGTTCCACCGGTGGACGGCGGGCCCAGGGGCTGGATATTATCCCGGATGCGAGATTTGCCATCGGGATTTCGGTCAGTGAGCATCATCTGCGGCTTGTTCTGACTGACCTCCGCCTGAAGGAGCTCTTTTATCGCTCTGTCCCTTTTCGCTTCAGAGATTCGGTTTCCGACAAAACATCTGATCTTCTTTCACTTCAGCAGACTCTTCCTGAGATTCTCGAGGAATTTCTTTATGACCATCGTGTCGACCGGAGCAGGCTTTTGGGGGCAGGCATCACCATTCCCGCCCTGATCACCCCGGATCACGCACGGATTCATATTGCCCCGACACTGAATCTCCGCGATGTTTCGCTTAGTAGCCTCACCGAGGGGATTCCTTACCCAGTTTATGTGGAAAATGACGCGACCGCAAGCGGTTTTGCGGAAGGCTTTGTCCGTGGAGGACTCCCGAATCTCGCCTATTTCTCCCTGGAATATGGAGTTGGAGGCGCTGTTTTGATGCAGGGTCTCCCCTATGGCGGGGATAATGCGCAAAGCGGTGAATTCGGCCATATGTGTCTGGAACCGGGCGGACTCCCGTGCAGCTGCGGGAAGGCCGGCTGTATGGAAGCATACTGCTCTCCTCTTCGGATTGAAAAGACCTTTGGCGTTACGCTCGAGGAGTTTTTCCGGGGTGTGGAAGTGCATAGGCCAGATTACGAAGCTCTCCTGTATGACATGCTTCGTCACCTTGCCATTGCCGTCAATAATGTTCATATGCTTCTGGACTGTGATGTGGTTCTTGGCGGTATCCTGGCGGAATACCTTCGTCCATATCTTCCTGTCCTGAAAGACTATGTTCTCGCCGGGAATCCTTTCCGCGACAATGCCGACTATGTCAAGCTGAGCGCAATCCCACGTCACAACGCACCGCTTGGCGCAGCGCTGCATTTTGTGCAGGAATTTGTCAGCGGCATCTGAACCCTTAGTCCGACTGTTGGGATAAAGGAATAGCCAGCTACTGAAAAATGCTTAAACCGCGGTGGGATTGAGCCCATCGCGGTTTAATCGTTATAGCAGACTGTATACGTTGTCTGTTTACTTCTTTACCAGGTACTTTCGCATATCCAGTGAGCATGCCGCAAGAATGATCGCGCCCTTGATAATGTACTGGAGATTTGGGTTGATGCCCAGCATATTCAGTGCGACGAAGATGATTCTCAGGACGAAAACGCCCACGACAATTCCGCCGATGTTGCCGGTGCCGCCAACGAAGGATACGCCACCGATGACGCAGGCAGCGATGGCATCACACTCATTGTTCAGACCGGTTGCCGCCGTGACAGAACCGAGACGCGCAGCCTCCACGAAGCCTGCAAAGCCATAGAGAGCACCGGCCAGCGTATGGACCAAAACAGTGGTCATGAAGACATTGACGCCCGAAACCTTCGCAGCCTCCATGTTCGATCCAACCGCAAACATGTTCTTTCCGAAGCGGGTCTTATTCCAGACAAACCACATGATAACAACCAGAATCAGCGCAAAGATCACATACCAGGGGATGGAAACATTCCACGCCGCAATTTTGAAGCAGGGGCCGGAGACAGCATCCTTGAACTCCTTGGCTACATTTGAGATCGGGCCTCCACCATTGCCGTTGATCTGGAAAAACATAAGAATGAATCCGTAGGTGATGAGTTGGGTAGCCAGTGTTACGATGAATGGGTGGAGACTGAATTTGGCTACAAAAAAACCATTGACCACACCAATCACGGCGCCGGCAAGCATGACCAGGAGCATAACCGCAATAATCCATCCACCGGAGGTGGCAGGGAGCTTTTCAAAGATCAGCTTGCTGGCAGCACGGTTCTGCAGGAATGCTGCAGACATGCCCGCAGCGAGGCCAAATACACGGCCGGCAGAAAGGTCGGTACCCGTCAGGACGATACATCCGCCTATGCCAAGAGCCATGGGGAGTGAGACGGCCGCCAGCTGAATCATATTGACGATGGAGCCAGGTTTGACAAAGTTGGGATTCTTAATGGCTGTATAGATGATGAACAGGGCCATCAGAATATACAGGGCATTGTTCAAAAGGCCATCAGTCCAGTAGCGCCGCCTGTCAATTCTGTCAAGCGCCAGATATTCCTGCCTTTTTCTCGCAAAGAAATTTGATTTCTCCATGGTCTTCCTCCTCAAACATATTTTGCGGCCAGAGTCATGATTTCCTCCTGCGTTGTGGTCCTCGCATCCACCTCGCCAGCCAGGCGTCCTCCGGACATGACCAGAATTCTGTCACAGATACCAAGCAGCTCCGGCATCTCAGATGAAACCACAAGCACGGTCTTTCCTCTGTTCGCAAGATCAAGGATCAGCTGATAGATTTCATACTTCGCGCCAACGTCGATACCACGGGTCGGCTCATCCAGAAGCAGAACCTCCGGTTCCGTCAGCAGCCACCTGCCTATGATGACCTTTTGCTGGTTGCCGCCCGAGAGGCTGCGGATCTTTGTCTCCTGCGAGGGTGTCTTGGTATGCATGGCGTCAATCGACCACTGCGTATCGGCCTTCATGGACTTATTGCTCAGCAGGCCGAAATGCAGGTGCTTCTTCAGGCTGGAAATAACGGTATTTTCACGGATGTTCTCAATGGCAAAAATACCGGTTGCCCGGCGCTCTTCCGTGAGAAGTGCGAATCCGTTTTTAATGGATTCTCTCGGATTCCGGTTCCGGCAGACTTTGCCGTTGAGTTTGATCGTCCCGGATTTCCGCGTGGCATTTCCAAAGATATTCTCCAACGTCTCGGTACGTCCGCTGCCGTCAAGGCCCGCAAGGCCGAGCACTTCGCCGGCATGAGCCTGGAAGGAAACATCCTTCAGCAGGCTGTACTGTGCCGTAAGATTCTCCACCTCAAGGGAAACCTCGCCAGGTTTGTTCGTTTTCGGGGGGAACTGGTTGGTAAGCTCACGCCCGACCATGTAGCGGATGATATCTGCCATCTCCAGTTCAGCGGCCGGTTTGGTCACCACGTGCGTACCGTCACGCATAACCGTGATAGTATCCGAGATGCGCTTGATTTCCGCCATTTTATGGGAAATATAGATAATGCCGACGCCTCTGTCCCGCAGCATGTTGATAATGCGGAAAAGATGCTCAACCTCCTCCTCTGTCAGCGAAGAGGTTGGCTCGTCAAAAACAATTATTTTCGAATTATAGGAAACTGCCTTGGCAATTTCAACCATCTGGCGCTGGGATACGGGCATGGTGCTCATGATGCGCTTCGGGTCCACGTTGACGCCGAGTTCCTCAAACACGGCTTTGGTATCCCGCAGCATTTTCTTTTCATCCACCATGATACCGCCCACAGTCGGGTATCTGCCGAGCCAGATGTTATCCATAACCGAGCGCTTGAGCGCCTGGTTCAGCTCCTGATGCACCATGGCCACACCGTTCATCAGAGCTTCCTTGCTGCTGCGAAAATTGATCTCTCTGCCTTCCAGGTAGATGTGACCATCATCCTTTTCATATATCCCGAACAGGCATTTCATGAGGGTGGACTTGCCAGCGCCATTCTCTCCCATCAGAGCATGCACCGTTCCGGCCTCAACCTCAAGGGAAACATGGTCCAAAGCCTTAACACCGGGAAAGGTCTTTGTGATATCCGTCATTCTCAGGAGGATATCCTCTGCCATATCTGCTTACCTCCCTTTTTTCTCTTATGCTTCAAGTAAAGGGCAGCCGTCTTTCAGCGGCTGCCCCCGAAGGATCTGTGGAAGGCTTATTCTTCGGCTTCGGTACCAGTGTAGGGTGCATAGGCGACGAAGAGCTTGTTGGTGAAGCCATCAGCAACAGAGAAGATTTCATCCTCTTCGGCTACAGCTGCGACAACATCCGCAACTGCTTCCCCACCGGCAACACCTGCGACGGCTCCGCAGATAGCGGTTGCCATACCGACATTGTCCTGCTTGACGGTGCCGGTCATAGTATCATCAGCAATCGCGTCCTTGGCAACCTGGGTGGCGTCAACACCGAAGACCGGGATCTTGGTGCACTCGCCGTCACCGAGGTTGTAGCCTGCAGCCTGGAGGGCGGAGATGGCGCCGATCGCCATATCGTCATTGTTGGCAATAACCAGCTCGATCATGTTGCCGTTGCCTTCGTTGTACTCGGCAAGGTTGGTTCCCATAAATTCATTACCGGCAGCAGAAGACCAAGCGCCGTTCGGGTCAAGCTGATACTTGTCCGTATTGTTGGCGTTGAAGTAGACGAGCTCAGGCTTTCCGGCTTCAGCCAGAACAGCATTGGCATCCTCAACACCATACTGGGTGCGGTAGATAGCCTCGACATTGGCGGCATCGCCCATAAACATCGCATAGGAGATCTCACCATCGCCGTTCAGGTCGACATCGTCGAAGTTCTCAACGAGGAACTCGCCGATCATCTTGCCCTGCATGTGGCCGGCTTCGGGAGCATCAGTACCGATGAAAGCGATATTGTCATACGCATCGAGAACTGTGTGCTCTTCGCCGTCGCCTTCAACCGCACGGTTGAAGAAGATAACAGGCAGACCGTTGGCCGCCTCGATAATCTGCTGGGCAGCATCGGCGGAGCCTGAGGTCACAAGGTTTACAACGAGAACAGTAAATCCGTTGGTAACAGCGGTCTGAACCTGCTCAAGCTGTGTTCCCTGATTGTTGTTGCTGTCAAAGTCCTGATAATCAATACCAGCGGCCTCAAAATCGGCATCCAGCTCAGCGCGGACGGTGGACAGATAGGCATCGCTGAAGGCGTACCAGAAAACGGCAACCTTGGTGTCGGGGGCGGGCTCGGCATACGCAGTAACGGCCATTGCAAAGACCATGACGAATGCGAGTAACAGTGCTAAGGTTTTCTTCATTTGCGTTTCCTCCATTTTAATTTTTGGGACTTGCATCCCTGTGTATCCGGGATTATTCCCTTTATATTTAATTATACCAATCTTTTCTTCATTTGCAAGAAAAATATCCTTAACATTTTTTATTTCTCCGGCGAACCGGCCACAGTGTGCCAATAATAGTTGATTCGGACGAAGCTTTCTGTTATGATGCCGCTGTAAAGCATCACAGAGATTGAGAAAAGGATCTGCACCAATGATAAATCTGTCTGACCTTGTTATTGCCTCCCGCGAGTATCTCTCGTCCTTTGATTATGATCACTACCCGGAGAATTTCCGGCACTTTGAAGCTGCAGCAGCGCCGCTTTATGCCACTCTGTCCGGGACGGACCATGACGCGGAAGCAGCCCGGTTCATGGAAGAACTGGAGCAGCAGCGCGAATCTCTTCCTCGTTCAGTTCGAAAAGAAACCGCAGACATGGACAAGCGTGTGATTGCCCTCTTTCTGGCTCCTGCCGCGAGGCGGTACGGCGGAGCCGCCGATGCCTTTGTGCAGGTGCTTCAGCAGAAATGGAACGCAAGGTACCCTCGCAACACCTTCCTTGCCGGGGACTATGAGGTCATCATGAAGGGCTTTGACAGCAATCTACTCGGACTTCCGCTGCGGAAGTCAAAGTTCAACCGATAGCTGCAACAGGCTTTTGAAAAAGGACTGCGGAAAGAAGATCATTCCACAGTCCTTTTTAAACTTTACGTCTTTGTCTCTTCCAGCCGGATCAGGATTTGCTTTCTTTCAGCTTCGCCACCAGATTATGCAGGGCGATGGCGCGATGGCTGATGGCATTCTTCTCATCCGGGGAGAGCTCGGCTGTTGTACAACCGCGGTCCGGAAGATAAAACAGCGGGTCATAGCCGAAGCCGTTGCTCCCGTGTCGCTCCCGTCCGATCTCGCCATAGAGTTCGCCTTCCGCGGTTACCAGCCTGCCGTCCGGATACACCAGGGCCATAGCACAGGAATAGTGTGCGCCGCGGTTTTCGGTATTCTGTAGCTTCGCCAGAAGCAGGTCATTGTTCGCCTCGTCATCTCCGTGCACGCCGGCAAAGCGTGCCGAGAAAATCCCGGGTGCGCCGTCAAGCGCATCCACGCACAGACCACTGTCATCTGCAAGGGCGCAGCATCCGGAGATTGCGGCAATCTCCCTCGCCTTCTTCTCTGCATTTTGCAGGAAGGTCGTCCCGTCCTCCACGGTCTCATGCTCAATCCCCGCCTCCCGCATAGAGAGAATCTCGCCAAAATGCTCTCCCGGGATTGCCCTGATTTCCTCCAGCTTGTGGGCATTGTTGCTCGCAATAATCAGTCTCATGTTCTTGGTCTCTCTTTCCTTTTCATCCTGCCGTGCAGGATTCAGTCCCTGCCTCTTCCCGCACGAAGCCCGTCAACACACCGTGGGAGGCGATGGCCGCCAGCGCTTCATCCATCTCCTTTTCCTTCTCGCTCATGTAATTGGCATATTCCTTTCCGCCAACCACGAACACCACGCGGAAATAGTTGAAGTTTGCCTGGCCGCAGCACATGCGGCTGCGGGTTTCCTGCACGCGTATAAACGCCCTGTCGATCCGGTCGAAGGCGATATAGCGCGTGCGCAGCCCGTCCCGGAAATAGACTCCAAGTTCTCCTACGCGAAGCTTCTCAAATACTGCCGCATTCTCATAATCCCGGTTCACTTCCGGCGCTTCGATAAGCCCATCGACACCGGCGAATCTTTTATCTGCCATAGCTGCCTCCGTTCTCCCCTGCTCACGCAGGGCATCTTCACTCAGATACAGAGAATTGTATCAAATATCTCTTGCATCTACAACATAAATTTTTTATAATAGACAGGCCTTTGATTTCGATTTGCAGTCTCCGCCCGGTGGAGAGAAAGGAGCTACCATGCACTGCACAAGAAAAATATATGACGACCTGATCTGGGTCGGCGCCGATGACCGCCGCCTCGCATGCTTTGAGGGTGTATACGGCGTGCCCGACGGGGTCAGCTATAATTCCTATCTTCTTCTCGATGAAAAAACAGTCCTCTTCGACACTGTGGACAAAGCCGTTTTCGAGGTCTTTTTTGAAAACGTTGCCCATGCGCTCGGCGGCCGTAAGCTCGACTATCTGCTGATCTCGCACATGGAACCGGATCACGCCGCCACGATAGAAGGGCTGCTTCTCCGGCACCCTGATGCCCGCATTCTCTGCAATGCGAAAGTAAAGGGTATGCTCTCGCAGTTCTTCCTGGCGGATCTGTCTGACAGGATTGATCTTGTCAAGGAAGGCGATGTCTTCTCCACCGGCAGGCATGAGCTCACCTTCTTTATGGCGCCGATGGTGCACTGGCCGGAAGTCATGATGACCTATGACAAAACCTCCAAAACGCTCTTCACCGCCGATGCTTTTGGTACCTTTGGCGCGCTCAACGGGCGGCTGTTCAATGATGAGGCTGATTTCTTTGAGGAAAATCTGAATGAAGCCCGCCGTTATTACACCAATATTGTCGGCAAATACGGTCCGCAGGTGCAGGCCGCGCTGAAGAAGGCCGCTGCTCTTGAGATCACCATGGTCTGCCCGCTGCACGGCTTTGTCTGGCGCGAGGGCTTTGGCGATTTCCTCGCGAAATATCAGCTCTGGAGCACCTACACACCCGAGGAGCAGAGTGTTCTCCTGGCCTATGCTTCTGTCTACGGCCATACCGAGAACGCCGCCAACATTCTTGCTGTGAAGCTTGTCGAGCGCGGGGTGAAGGTTCGCATGTATGATACCTCCGTGACGCCCGCAAGCTACATCGTTTCTGACTCCTTCCGCTGCAGCCATCTGGTCTTTGCTGCGACAACCTATAACAACGGAGTCTTTGTGACAATGGAGAACCTGCTGCATGATATCGCCGCCCATAATCTCCAGAAGCGCAAGGTTGCCATCATCGAAAACGGCAGCTGGGCTCCTGCGAGCGGCAAGCTCATGCGCGAGCTGGTCTCCCCCATGAAGAACGTGGAGTTTCTCGCAGATAATATCACGCTGAAATCCGCCCTCGCCGCCGGCCAGGACACGCAGCTGGATGCTCTCGCCGATGTTATCGCAGCCGACATGGCCGCAAACCCCATCGCCTGATTCCCGGCTTCCGGCTCAGCTCGCTGAAAGTCTCAGGTGAGCTCTGCGTATTCCGCCTCCGCCGCCTTCAGAAAATCCTCCGGGGCAAGGGTGATTTCACTTCCGATACGGCCACCGCTGATATGGATTTTATCAAACAGCATGGCGCTCTCATCCAGGCGTGTCGGAAACTGCTTCTTCATGCCGATGGCTGTGCATCCGCCGCGCACGTAGCCGGTCAGAGGAAAAAGCTCTTTCATGGGGATAAGTCGGACCGATTTGGCTCCCACCGAGCGGGCGCACTTCTTTAGATCCAGCTCTTCGTCCACCGGGATCACGAATACATAGTTCTCACGATCCGGCCCCACAGCCACAAGCGTTTTGAAAACCGCCTCGTGCGGCAGGCCCAGCATGGTGGCAACTGTGCCGCCGTCCGTAAATTCATCGCACGCATATTCAGTGTGCTCATAAGCAATCGCCATGCGCTCAAGAATGCGCATGGCGTTTGTTTTGGTTTCTTTCTTTGCCATTTCTGTCAGCTCCCTGTTTTGCTGATGGTTTGTTTATTTCGTTTCAACCCCGAACAAAGCTTGTGTTATTCCGGGACGCGCCGGATCAGAATCGCCGAGGCAACACCCACTACGACGCCGGCAATTGTCCCGCTGATGAGAAGCAGTGGAAGATAATACCGCAGGACATCTGTCCCGAGCAGAATACCCGCCATCACGATCTGCCCGATGTTGTGGAGTATTCCGCCTGCAACGCTGACAATAATCTCCGTAAACTTCCCGGTCTTTTTCAGGATGCCCATGCCCACAAGACTCAGAACCGCACCGGCGAGGCTGTAGAACATACTCGCGAAGCTTCCGAAAAGAAGGGAAACCAGCAGAACCCGGATGAGCGAGACCACAGCGGCCTCCTTCCAGCCCAAGCGGTACATGGCAAAGATCACCGCGATGTTCGCAAGGCCGACCTTGACACCCGGGATCGCCACAAAGGCCGGAATCTGACTCTCCACAAACGAGAGCACCATACACAGAGCCGTCGCCAGCGCCATGGTTGTGATCTTTTTTGCCTTCATGTCCGTGCGTCCGCCCCGCTGTCCTCGCCGCCCTCTATGCTGACGATCAGCCGGTTGGGCAGGCAGGCTATAAACTCTCCGTTACGACTGATTTTCCCCATGTGCATGCAGACCTTGTCGGGGCAGTCCGCCTCGCTGACCCAGGCCTCGCCGTTTTCGATAACCAGCACATTGCTTCCGCCGTTGAGAGGGAAAGTCCCGGCTATCGCGAGTGGGTATCTCCCCTGCTCCTCACCGTCTACCATCACAACCGCCTCCGCGCCGCTCACCTGCCGGCCGCGGACAGCCATAAACAGCAGAAGCGCTGCGGCAAGCAGCACTCCTGCAATGAGCAGGTCTCTCAGATACCGGCTCTTCATCTTCTCTCACTGATGCGAAGACCAGCGCCCGCTTCCGGGAGATAGACATAGCCCTCGTCGTACAGCATCAGGAACTCCTCCAGGCAGAGGTTGTTTTCCGTGATATATTTTGCCGCTTCCTGCCCCACATAGCGGAAGTGAGCAGGATGCTCGCAGCAGAGGCCATAGAACTCTTCCTTTCCGGCCGGATAGCGCTCAATGAAGCCATACTCGGCGCAGTGCTCCTTCAGCCAGCGGTAAAGCTCGGTATCGCCCATATAGCCGTCTTCAAACTCGTTGTAATTGGCAGTGAATGCCGGGTTATCCGTAAAATCAATGGCAAGTCCTGTCTGATGGTCGCTGCAGCCGGGGGCAAGGGTAACCGTCGAAGCCCTCACGGGGTTCGGATCCTCTCCCCAGAGGAAGCGCCGGTAGATATTGCCGATGTACTCGGAATTCCGGTACGCCACGCTGATCCAGGCGCTGTAGCCCGCTTCCCGGGCTGCGGAGAGGAAATTCACCGCAGGTTCAAGGATAAGTGAGCCAATTTCCTGTCCTTCTATATAGTTGGTCTCAGGATAGGTATCAACCCCGATGGAGTTATATGGATTGGCCAGAACAAACTGCCAGCTGGTGATATCCACCGCCGGCGGTGCGGGAAGATTTGCCCGCAAAGAGGCAGCCAGCGCCTCAGCGCTGTTACCGGATGGAGCAGGCAAAGCTGCCGGGGCAGGGGCAGGGGTGGAAGCCGGCTCCGCCGCAACAGGTGCCTGGACCTGCGCGCTCTGGATATCAATCACGGCATTCTGGCCTGCGCTGTTCATCGAATCCTCCGCGAGTGCATCCACTCCTGATGCCCCGAGCAGGGACACAGCCAGGATCATACACAACGTGAAAGAAAGTATTCTCATAAGGCTTTTCTTCATATCGGCATCCCGTCCAGACTGCCTCAGGCAACCCCGTAGAGGGCGACAAATTCTTCAAGGCAAAGATTGTTTTCCGTCATATACTGCGCGGCCTCTACCCCGACATAGCGGAAATGCCAGGATTCGCCCATCACATGAGTGATGCCTCTTTTCTCCACCGGGAAGCGCAGCACGAAGCCATACTGCGCGCAGTTTTCCGCCAGCCACTGAACTGTGGGTGTCTCGGCGATGGCGTCGTTCTTGATCTCCCAGTAGCGGTCTGTGATGTCAATGCAAAGGCCGGTCTGATGCTCGCTGCAGCCGGCAGGCATGGTAATATAGTTGCCCTCGCCGTCTTTCCCGTCAGTGATGCCGTTATTGTTGTTCACCCGCTGAAAATTCGCCGCCTGCGAATCATAGCTGCGGTAACCGGAGGAGAGATAAACCGGAAGCCCCGCCGCCTTGCAGGCCTGCACCATCTCAATCAGGGCTGGGGCAATCATTCCGTCAACCACCTGGCGGTTGCCGTCATATTCGGTGCGGATGTCGGTATCGTCGCCTGTCATGTTCAGGTATACGAGGTTCGAAGGCTCATAATAGGGCGGATCGATAGGATGATCGCCATTGACAAGCACATACTGCCAGTCCCCGATATTGATATTGGGCGGCATGGGCAAACCCAGTGCCGCCGCATTATCTGCTGCTGTCTGCATCATCGGGCTCAGTGTCGCTTCCGGTGCGGCTTCAGGAGCTGCGGCCGGATCCGTCATCATGTCTGCCGGAACCTGCGTATCGCTTGAAGCCTGCATGTCATCAGAAACCTGCATATCACCCGGTGCCTGCATGTCGGCCGGAAGATCGTATTCCGGCTGCGGAAGCTCCTGAATCTCCTGGCTGCTGAAGACATCTGAATTCCGGTTGCTCTCCCCCAGATCACCGCTCATCACGCAGTCGCGAAGACGAAGCGTCTGATAGCCAAAGAAAAGCGCGATGACCAGTATTCCCAGAATAATCCTTGCAGGACGGCTGTATCGCATTGCACGGACCTCCTTCATTGTTTGGTGCCTGTAACATCTGTTTATTCTATCATTTTCATTTCCCCCGGTCAATGCCCCGGAGGCTATCTGTCAAATATTTTTTATCTGATTCTGGATGAGCCGCCCAACAGTATCGGCCAGCATATCCACCGAGCGGATGCGGGCAAAATCACGCCCGTAAACCGTCTTTGCCGCTGGCAGAGCCTGGTCTTCTCCGGTGAACACGCAGATCACCGCGATGCCGTCCGCCCTGGCGAGGCGAACTTCTGCTGCAGTATCGCGCACAGCGTTCTCGGCCTCATAGGGCAGAAAGCTGTCGTCCTCCGGGTTATAGATACGCACGATATCCTGTGGCTTCACATCAGAGAGGATAATCAGAAGACGGTGCTCAAATCCGGATTCGTTCATCATCCGGTGCAGGATCCGGATGGCAAGACCGTCCCGGTTGCAGCCGTTGGCGACAAAGTCAAAGATTTTTTCATTCATCCCCGTCTCGGCATAGTCCCGATAGATCCGCAGGATGGTGTATCCCGTCATCGAACAGAAGGAACAGACCCTGCAGGGAATCCGACACCGGTTAAGCGCCTCGGCAATGCAAAATGCCTGTCCGGAGATGCTCTCGAGCCTTCCCTTCTGCGAGGTCGAGGCGTCCAGAAGAATGTCCACGCTCAGATCGCCCGCGTTGTCATTTTCCCTGCGCGTAAACACATCCTCATCATTCAGCCTGACCGCCCGCCAGACTCTCCCCCCTTCCAGCATACCGGCATCCGCACGCACCTGCCAGGGCTGCAGATAGAGCAGGATGGAGTTCTGGATTTTTTCCGTCAGGCGGGAGATGGCGATGCGGTTTTCCGCCTCATGCCCGTAAAACGCAGCCCGGTTGCGCGCTATCTGTGTTGCCTCCTTTTCCTTCTGCAGCGCTTCAAAGGCATTCTGAATTTTCACCGGGGCGGGCTCCCCATGGGTAATGTGCAGGTGGCAGCTGCGGTGGTTCCCGGTGCAGAGCTTTTTCTCCAGCTCCATGATCTGATCCTCGCGGACCAGCGGCCTGCCGTATTTCCCGGCGATGAAAGCGCGAAGCTCTTCTGCGCTCAGGCTGCTTCTGCGTTCGAGGTCCGCCTCCGGCAGTTCGCTTCCGCCATCTGGGTTATAAAGTCTCTCCGCGAGCCCCAGGCCAAAGCGGCGCACCTTCCCCTTTCCTCTTTTCTGCTCATTTCTCCTGTGCAGGGAGGGCAGCCGAAAGGGGTTTTTCTCTCTTTTTCGCTCCTCTGCCCTGATGGCAAACCATTTGAGCAGGAGCTCCTTCATCCGCGCAACCAGCTCGTCTGTATCCAGATCCGCGGGAAACTCCAGCTCATCCAGAAGACGGGTATCATAGGAGGACATCCTCTGCGGAAGCCCAAGCACCCTGCGATAATGGGCTTCTGCCAGGAAATCGTAAAACCGGTCATCCTGCGCCCCATTCCCGCCAAAGGTCTTCAGATACTTTTCCGCGTATTCCCTCTGCAGCTTTCTCAGAACCGGGCGGTCCTTTTCTTCCCTGGATACCAGGGCGTTCTCGACCCCCAGCCACAGAAGCCCCTGCCAGGCATCGCCTTCCTCCTCGTTTTCCAGTGCCCGGAAAACCTTCTTCAGTTTATCATAATCGTAATGCTTTCTTGCAAGCCCGATAATGCTGTTCCAGTAGACATCCGCTCTTCCCTCTTCGTCGTAGAAGCGAAAATCCGGGGTGAAGGCATAGTCTCCCGCGGCATTCCAGATCAGGTTCCCTGCCCTTTTTTTCTGGAAGTCCGAAATCTCCGCCATCATGCGGTGAACATCCCCTTTTTGTGTCCTTCGGATTCTGTCCGGTTTGCCCAGTATAACAAATCCCGGGCCTCTGTGCAATCAAAACCTTTGTGGCGGCTTTCCTGCCAGTCCAAAACCGGGTACAGCAAAAAAGGAAGGCTGTGCCTTCCTTTTTGTCTGTATGTTTCTGTATGGCCTGTGTGGCTTTTCCGCTTTCCGGTCCCTGCCTATTTCTTTGCTGTGCTGTTGGTACACTCGATGATCTCTTCGTGCGCGTTGATGAACTCCTTCATCTCCGCATAGCTGATTTCCTTCCGCAGGCGCACGGTGAGGTCATAGTCGGTTGTTCCCTCCTCCTGGTTGCGTGAATACGCGCTCTCCACCACAGTTCCGTTCCATTCGTCCAGCTGCTCAGTGAGCGACTGGAGAAACTCATACCCGTTTTTCACTGTAAAATGCAGCTGGTTGGTGGAATATGACTCCGGTTCAATCACAAGCCTGTGCATCAGAACCTGCAGGAAGCAGACAGTCAGAGCAGTAAAGAAGCCTACCAGCAGCAGGCCCGCGCCAACAGCGAGGCCAACGTTTGCCGTAACCCAAACGCCGGCAGCGGTTGTCAGCCCTCGCACGAGACCCTCACGTTTGAAGATAACGCCCGCACCGAGGAAGCTGATCCCGCTGACAACCTGGGCCGCGATACGGGCCGGGTCGGCCCCCCCTGTACCGGGGAAAGTCCCTCCCCCGAGGCTCAGATCCACGAAGCCGTATTTTGACACGATCATCGCCAGCGCTGCCCCAACGCATACGATGATATGCGTCCGGATACCGGCCTCCTTGAAATGCCGGCTTCTCTCGATGCCGATGGCCGCCCCGCAGATACAGGCCAGAAGGAGACGAAGGCAGAAATGCAGGTTGGTGTGCAGGGTCAGATCACCCAACAGAATATCACTGGCTGCCCCTGCTATGCTCTCTGTCATCTGTCCTCACTCCTTTCTGCCCCGGAGGCTGTCTCTGCTTCATCTGAATAATACTCAATAATACTCAATCTTTGTCTTTGGTCTATGCGGAACACGGCTCTTATTCGCCAAAATCCAGCACTCTCTTCATCCGGATCAGCGTCAGGCGGTTGCGGATGGCGGCCGAAATCTCCAGCATCTCATCGGCGAGCGCCGGGTCAATGCCAATGTGCTCCGGCAGATACTTGCATCCGCAGTCCTGATAGAGCTTCTCCATCTTTTCCACCGGCGGGATCGTGTCGATCAGCGCACGGATTTCATCCCAGTGGTCCACAATATTCTGCGGGTCAAAGGTGCCGAGGACATCCTCTGCGTTCTCCTTCATGATACCGTCGCAGAGCCTCTCGCCAAACTTCTCCAGAACCCATTCTCTGGTAAGCGGCTCGAAGGGCTTTGCCTTCGGGGTGAGCTTTGCCAGCCGGTGATATTCCTTGCAGCACTGGAAAGTACCCACGCCGACGCACTCGCCGTGAATGCCCTCTGCCTTCTCAAAGCGCGGGGGCTTCATCTCGACCAGATGCGCCATCAGATGCTCCGCGCCGGAAGCTGCGCGGGAGTGGTCAAGCAGCTGCATGGTCAGGCCGCTTTCCATCTGCGCCATGGTCATGGCCTCGTGGTCTGCCACGCCTGTCTTCGCATAGCGGTCGGCCGCATCCTGCATCAGCCCAAGTGCGTGCTCGGCAAGCTCGGCGACCATCGGGCAGAAGTATTCCCCGTCCACCAGAGTTGAGATACGCCAGTCCACCAGCGAAATGTACTTTGCCAGAATATCGTTGATGCCGCTTGCCACCAGCCTCGCCGGTGCGCCCTTGATAATATCCAGATCTGCCACGACGAGATCCGGCGCCTTCAGGGGAATCGACTTTTTCTGTCCGTCGATGACGATCGAGCAGATATTCGCCGTGAAGCCGTCGGAGCTGGCAAGCGTCGGCACCGCAACAAAGGGGATCCCAAGCTGATAGGCCGGATACCGGCCGAAATCCATGATCGTTCCGGCGCCGAAGGCCACAATGACCTCAGGGTGATCCAGCTGCTTCATCATGTTCTCGATCAGCCCCTTCTCCGAGAAGAGACCGTCCGCCTCCAGAACAATCTCCTGATCGGCCTTCACATGCTTCCCTTCAGTCAGGCGATAGATGTTGGTGTCGTATACCACAGCACGGCGGCCTGTCAGGCCGAGCTCTTCCATATATTCCTCAAAATGGCTCAGCGCGCCATAGTCCACAACGACCTTCCTGGTCTCCAGGGTGTGGTTTCTGCCGCACCTGCAGGGTCCGGTATACTGGGCACAGTTCATAATCATGGCTGTTTTTCTCCTTATTTCTGTATTCAGATCTGAAAATACGTGAAAAACTGTGCAAAAGACACAGTCCTTTGTCTGAAAATCTTACTTCAGTATGGAAAAAATGTCAATCCGATTTTTCTCTAAAGATTCCTCAGATTTGTTCTGAAAAAATGTCATAGAATGCATGTGCACAGATTCTGTTCCTTCTGTTTTAGGAAATTCAACAAGCGAAACGCGCACTTTTTTCTGTTTTTGCGCGTTTCGCGATTTTTCCAGAAAAAGCGAATGCTTGGATTTTTTTCGGGTTTTTCGGCAATATTGACAGTTTTTTCGTAAAAGAATACAATTTGTACAGTGGAATTTGTGCAATTCATGTAAATTCAACTGTATGTACGCAGCAGATGCTGGAAGTAACTGTTTTGAAAATGCAAAAAGGAGGAATTATTATGAGACCCGATATCATTATCATGCTGACCCATCACGATGTGACCGTTCCCAACGCGGCAGAGGTGTTCGAACAGTGCAAGGACATCGAAGCCGTCAAGCTCTGGGGCTTTAAAAACGTCGGACTTCCGAAGGATCAGATGAAGGCTCTGACCGCCGCCATGAAGGCAGCCGGCAAAACCACCTTCCTGGAGGTTGTCACCTATGATGAGGCCAGTTGCCTGGACGGTGCCCAGACCGCCATCGACTGCGGCTTCGATTATCTGATGGGTACCATTTATTATGACAGTGTCGCAAAGCTCCTGAAGGATAACGGCATGGACTATCTTCCCTTTGTCGGGAAGGTCTCCGGCAGCCCCAGTATTCTGGAGGGCACCAATGAGGAGATCATTCAGAACGCGAAGGATCTGATGGCAAAAGGCATTACCGGCTTTGATATCCTTGCCTACCGCCACGTTGTGGACGGTGAAAAGCTGGCCTATGACTTCTGTGCTGCCGTCCCGGCGAAAATCTGCATTGCCGGAAGCATCAACAGCTTCGCCCGGATCGACACCATGTTTGATATCGGCCCCTGGACCTTCACGATGGGATCTGCCCTGTTCGAGAAGAAATTTGTCCCCGAAGGCAGCTTCCGTGAGAATCTGATCGCCGTTGCCGATTACATGGCGAAGAAATAAGCCATGTGGGCATACGGCTGAGGAGGGTTGCATATGTTAGACAAAAACCTCATTGAGGCGGATGCTTCGAAACTTGATGAACTCAGGGAGATCATGGCCCGTCAGGAGGAGCCGGAAAAGCTGCATGACATCGCCATGAAGGCTGTGCTGATCGAGCATGGCGCGGTTCGGAAGCTGAACGATTCCGTGCGTTCGCTGACAGCAGGCAAAAAAGTTCTCATGGTAACCGGGCCTACTGTTATTACCGATAATCATGACAGGGTGGTCAAGGAACAGGTTTACGCGCAGCTGAAGGCGGATTTCGACGTGGAATGGCTGGTGATCAGCGAACCGGACAGCATTGTCCACTGCACACCCGAGAACGCCGCGAAAATCCAGGCCAGACTCGAAGGGGTTGACTGCGTTGTCGGCGTCGGATCCGGAACCATCTGTGATCTGAACAAATACGGCACCTTCTATGCAAACCCCGAGAATCCCGTTCCCCTGATCATCGTGCAGACAGCCCTTTCGGTGAATGCGTTTTCGGACAATTCTTCCGTCATGCTCATCAGCGGTGTCAAGCGCACGGTGCATTCCCGCTATCCCGATATTCTGATCATCGATCTCGATATCGTGGCGGCTGCCCCGGCCGAGATGAACGTCAGCGGCTATGGCGATCTGATCGCCACCTGGACTGCCCCGGTCGACTGGTATCTGGGCAATGTTCTCGGTGTCGGCACAAACTTCCACACGGCTCCCTCTGACATGATCCGTACCCAGTGCGAGCGCCTGCTGGAAAACTCCGAAAAGCTCGCTGCCGGGGATGAAAAGGTAATAGGCGACCTCGCGAATGTTCTGACACTCAGCGGCTTTTCCATGGGCCTTGCGGACGAGAGCTCCCCCGCTTCCGGGTCCGAGCATGTCATGAGCCACCTGATCGATATGACCGCCGGCATCCGCAAAACCGGTATCTGCTATCACGGTACACAGGTTGCCGTTTCGGGTATCATCTCCTGCATTCTCT
>CADBNC010000069.1 GCA_902795885.1 Oscillospiraceae bacterium | reverse complement strand
TGCGCGCAGCGCATCGACGATACCCCCAAGTGCGCCGATATGGTCGCCAAGATCATGGACGACGCCGAGGAGATCATCAAGGGTCTGGGCAAGAAGTACATCGTCTGACCATCGGACCGGGAAAAGCCGGAGACCGGGCAGCAGATGTGCGGTCTGCCCGGCAAAACTCTGTATCATGAGCGGCAGTGAAATAAAGATGAGAGTACAAGGAGAAAACAAATGATCAGAAAAGCAGCAGATATCAGGCTCAAAGCGCTCCCTGTCACGGCAAATATGGAGCACCTCTACTACTATGAAGGCCCCTGCAGATTCGGCAAGGGTGAGTCGCTGGAGGTCGGCTATGACCGTCTTTCAAACGCGCAGATCGCCAAGGCAATGGTGGACAGACTCCACAGATGGGCGCCGGCGAATGTCGACGTGCTTGAGCCGGTCATGATCAACCGGACGGACAACTGGGACAACCCCGAGGAGCAGTGGGAGAGACTCGCCAAAGTCGTCCCCGAGGCGGACGTCATCGTCGCCCATCCCAGGATCGGCACAGATGACCTCTTTATCGAAATGATCGAGCGCTTTGACAAGCCTGTGCTCTATTCTCCGGACGGGATCTGCGGCATCGCGGAGACGGCAGCCATCCGCAACAAACCCGGCAAGAAACATGTGGTCTACGCAAACAGAAGCTGGGAACAGCTTGCGGCGCGCCTGTCCGCGTTTCGTGCGGCAAAGGTCATCCGCAGCACGAATTTCCTGCTGGCCACCCGGTTTGGAAACACGACCTCCTTCAGCAGCGTAGACTCTTTCAACAACTATGATCTCATCACAGCGAGACTCGGCGTACACTTCCGCTTTATCAATGCCCATGAGCTGCTTGACCAGATGAGTCCCGCGGTCGAGGGCGGCAACCACACCACGCCGGGCCGCGTCACGCCGGATCTGACGGAAGAGGATATGGCCGAGGTCAAAAAGCTGGCAGACGAGCTAATGGCAGGGGCTGATGAGGTCGAGGTCTCCAGAGAGTATCTGGAAAACTCTCTTATCGCCTATGTCACGGTCAGGAAGAACCTGGATCTCAAGGACTGCAACGCCTTTTCAATCCCCTGCCCGGACGTCTGCTCCACGCGCAGGATGAACGAGCAGAAGATCACCTTCTGCCTGACGCACTCTCTGATGGCAGAGCAGGGGATCCCCTCCACCTGCGAGTTTGACGTGTGCGGCGGATTGTCCGAGCAGGCGCTGATCGCGGTGTCCGGCCACAGCCCCTACCTTGGGAATTCCTATCCGGTCAGGGTCAGGGACGGCAAAGTCGACATCCGCCTTGCCGCGCCGGAGGAGCTGGAGAAGCTGGGAAAAGATCCCGAGAATCTGTACTACATCGCCCACTCCATCGCACACAGACGCATGCCGGATCCCAACAGCAACGCCCCCTATGCGCTTCGCCATTTCGCGCAGGATCAGGGATTCGGCGCGATCATTCGCTATGACTGGAACCGCGACGCGGGAACGCCGGTCACTCTCTGCCGCTTCTCTCCGGACGGCAGCCGGATCCTGATCGCACGCGGCGTGGTCGAGGGCGGCGCGGCCTACCGCACCCAGGGCTGCGGCGGCCCGATCATCGTGCGCGTGCCGAATGCGGACGACCTTTGCGACAAGCAGTGCAGCTTTGGCATGCACCTGCCGCTGGTCTACGGCGATTACACCAAAGAACTCAAGACCATGGCGGATATTCTCGGCATCGAGGCCGTGATGTCCGTTTAAGAGCATGCAGAAAGAGAGAGAAGCCCTCGAGCAGATCCTGAGCGCAAAAGCGCGCTCAGGACGCTGCATCGAGGAGATCAGGCAGAGCGCCCCGCTGACGCGGGAGTTCGTCCGCAGCCGCATCGCCTCCTTCGTTCTGATCCGTTATTTTCTGGAGGGAGAGGATGTGAGCGGACTCAGCTTCGACCAGATCGCGGAGAGGAGTATTGCCGTGACGGCCGGGATTTCCCGGGAGATGGTTCGGGCGCTTGACACGTCGAAGGACTGCATGGGCTCCACCTCTCTGATGGCGAAGAAGGTGCTGCTGTTCCGGCAGATTGAGAAGCAGCTCGATATCGAGCTGCCGGCCATGCCCTCTGCCATGATCGAGACGCTGGATGATCTTGGGGACCTTGTCTTTGACGAGCTGCGAAAGCAGGGAAGGGTCGGATGAAGAGAACGATCGATGATATTCGCGGCGACTTTCCGATCCTGAATCGGGAGTGCCGCGGAAAGCCGCTTGTCTACCTCGACAACGCGGCGACGACGCAGCTGCCCCTGTGCGTCGCGGAGCGGATTGCCGACTACTATGCGCACAGCTGCGCCAATGTCCACCGCGGGGCGCACCTGCTCAGCGAGGAGGCGACGGATCTGCTTGAGCGCGTGAGGGGGCAGACCGCGCGATTTCTGAACGCAGAGAGCGAGCGGGAGATCATCTTCACCTCCGGAGCGACAGGGGGGATCAACCTGCTCGCCGCGTCTCTGGGCCGCGCCGGACTTGCGAACGGGGCGAATATCGTGGTGACGGAAATGGAGCACCACTCCAACTTCGTGCCATGGCAGCAGCTCTGCCATGACCGGGGGCTGGCGTTCCGCGTCGTTCCGATTACAGAGAGCGGCGAACTCGACCGCGAGGCGCTCGTACGCCTTGTGGATGAGAACACGGCGCTGCTCGCCCTGACGGCGGTGTCCAACGTGCTCGGCACGGTCAACCCCGTAGGGCAGATCGTTTCCGCCGCGCACGCAAAGGGCGTGCCGGTTCTGATCGACGCCTCCCAGGCCACGCGCGCCGGGCGATTGGACGTGCGCGCGCTCAACTGTGACTTTCTCTGCTTTTCGGCGCACAAGATGTTGGGGCCGAACGGTGTGGGCGTCCTGTACGGGAAAGAGGCCATGCTTGAGAAGCTCCCGCCCTCGGCCTACGGCGGCGGAATGATCGACAGCGTGACGGCAGGGGAGACGCGCTTCGCGGAGCTCCCGGCCAAATTCGAGCCCGGCACACCCAACATCTCCGGCATCCTCGGCTTCGGCGCCTCGCTGGACTATCTGCAGGAGCTCGGGATAGACGAGATCGCGGCGCGGGAGCGGATGCTCCTGGACCGGGCAGAGGATTCGCTTCGCGCAATGGACGGGATCCGTGTTTTCGGTTCCCCGCCTGAGCGCCACGGCTGCCTGAGCTTTGCGGTCGAGGGGCTCCATTCCTTCGACACGGCGGCACTGCTCGACCGGCTCGGCATCGCGGTCAGGGCGGGTCACCACTGCGCCCAGCCGCTGATGGATGCGCTCGGCGTGAGCGGGACCGTACGCATGTCCCCGGCGTTTTACAACACGGAGGAGGAGATCGACCGCTTTTGCGCATCCCTCGTCCGCATCGCAGAAATGAGGCGGAGTCTTTGAATGCCATTCAAGAGATCCAGGATGGGATCATCCGGGATTTTGCCCGGCTGGAGGATCCTTTTGACCAGTACGCCTATCTGCTCAGGCTGTCGTCTTTCCTCCCTGTGATGGGGGAGGAGGCGCGACTTGCCTGTGAAGAGGTGAAGGGATGCCAATCGCACGTCTGGCTTCAAAGCGAGGCAAGGGACGGCCGCTTCTATCTGGAGGCGGAGAGCGACACCATGCTGATCCGGGGCTTCCTGTACCTGATCCGCAAATGCGTGAATGGCCAGCCACTTGCCGATGTGGCCCATGCCGACCTGTACTTCCTGCACGACAGCGGACTTGTGGAGAACCTGACCGCCGACCGCAGAAAGGGTCTCGGCTATGTAAAGGCGGAGATCCTCCGCCGCGCCGCGGCATATCTGAAATAGAGAAAACAAAAGCATAGACCGGGCGTACGGCGGGAAAGCCGGGCGCCCGGTCTGCGCATGCGCGCCTTTCGTCAGAGCCGAAGCACTTGCATTTTTAACGCTTCATGTTACAATATCAGGGAAAAGGAAATCACTGGATTTGCCGGATGTGCGTGCATGAAGGAGACAAAGC
>CADBNC010000068.1 GCA_902795885.1 Oscillospiraceae bacterium | reverse complement strand
CAGGGCAGGGGGCAGATCATGGTGACGCCCCTGAAGGAGCTGGTTGAGAAGAATCTCGGGGAGGTGAAAGCATGAGCTATATTATTCCCATTGGCCCATACCATCCCGCGCTGGAAGAGCCGGTACACGCAAAGCTCTATACCGAGGGCGAGATCATCAAGGATGCGGAGGTTTTCGTAGGGTACAACCACCGCGGCATTGAGAAGCTGGCCACCGAACGCAACGCGATCCAGACACTGGTGCTGGTGGAGCGTGTCTGCGGCATCTGTTCCCATTCCCACGCGTTTACCTACGCGCTGGCAGTGGAGGACCTGAACGGGCTGGAGGTGCCGAAGCGCGGTGACTATATCCGCGTCATCACGGCAGAGCTGGAGAGGCTTCACTCCCACTTCCTGTGGTTTGGCATTGCCTGCCATATTATCGGGCATGACAGCATGTTCATGCACATCTGGGACGAGCGCGAGCTGGTTATGGATCTGCTGGAAGAGCTGACCGGAAACCGCGTCAACTATGCCATGTGTACCATCGGCGGAGCGCGCAGGGATATCTCCGATGATCTGCGCCGCAGAATGCTGGAGGCCATGGACAAGCTGAAGGCCCCGATGGACCGCATTGTCGATCTGGTTATCAATGACAAGACCATTGCCATGCGCACAAAGAACGTTGGCATCCTGACCCGTGAAGACGCTCTGCGCCTCGGCGCGGTCGGCCCCCACGCGAGAGCCTCGGGTGTGGACATTGATGTGCGCCGTGACGCGCCCTACAGCGCCTATCCCGACTTCGAGTTCGATATCCCCGTGGTTGAGAGCGGCGATGTCTTCGCCAGGGTTGTGGTTCGCGCGCTGGAGTGCTACGAGAGCATCAAGATCATCCGCCAGGCACTGGAGAATCTTCCGGAAGGACCCATCAATCTGGGCAACAAGCTTCCAAAGATCAAGGCCGGCCAGACCGTCAAGCGCCACGAGGCGCCCCGCGGCCAGCTGAGCTATATGCTGGTGGGCAACGACAGCCTGAACAACTACCGCATCAGCATCCATGTCCCCAGCTACAAGAACACGCCGACGGTTCCACATATGCTGCGCAACAACACCGTGGCGGATGCGGGCCTGATCATCGCGAGTATCGACCCCTGCTTCAGCTGCCTTGACAGATAATGCATGAGCTTGCACTGACAGAGGGCATTCTCTCCATCATCGCGTCGGAGCAGAAGCAAAACGGCTTTTCCCGTGTCCGGGAGGTTCACCTGAAGATAGGGGAGTTTTCCGGCGTGATCCCTGAGTGTATCGAGGAATTCTTCCCCATGGTGGCGAAGGGAAGCTCTGCCGAAGGCGCGGCTCTCCGGATGGAGACAGTCCCTGCCCGGTTTACATGCGCTTCCTGCGGCTGGGAGGGGAAGCCCGCCCCGCACACAGCCTGCTGCGCGTCCTGCGGCGGGACGGAGATCCACATGACGAGCGGGAGAGAGTTCTTTGTTGAAAACCTGACGGTGGAATAGCCTGGCGCTGTTCCAGAAAACATTACGTTTATTCGGAAAATACAATAGATAGGAGTGGTTCAGCTTGCAAAAGACGAAATTACCTGCCGTGTTGGCAACCTTCGTCGTGTGCTACGCCTTCTGGATCCTGCTGACCTGGACTTTCACGGTACAGGAGCTTGCGGCCGGAGCAATCGTAAGTCTTGCCATCGCGCTGTTCTCCGCCCGCTTCTTCGTCCATGAAAAGGCAGGATGGCTTGCAAACCCGGTGCGGTTTCTCGCATGCCTTGGCTACTGGATCGGCACCTTCATGAAGGAACTGATCAGCGCCAACCTCAATATGGCGAGAATCTGCTTCGGCGGCTGCAGGGATATCAATCCCGGCATCGTAAAGATCCCGACGGATATGCAGTCTGATTACGGCATTGCGGCAGTAGCAAATTCCATCACCCTGACGCCGGGGACCATCACCATGGAAACGACGGAAGAGGATGGACAGAACTATCTGTATGTCCACTGGATTGATGTGAAGGAAACAGATCCCGAAAAGGCGGGCGAAGCGATCAAAGGCAGCCTGGAGAGAGGCGTAAGGAGGTTCTGGAAATGACAGACATGCTTATTTTCTCAATCTTTTTCGCGGTTCTGGCGGCCATGAATCTTTACCGTCTGGCGAAAGGCCCCAATGCCGCCGACAGAATGGTGGCGGGGGACGCCATGGATACGCTGATCTGCTGTGCGATGATCCTGTTCTCGCTCTTCAGCGGACGCGGAGTCTACCTTGACATCGCGGTTCTGACAGCGCTCTTCGGCATTATCGACACGATTGTGGTCGGACGTTACCTGGAAGGAGGGAAGAAGAAATAATGGCTTTGCGGATTGTATGTGATATCTTCTTCGCGATCGGCCTTGTCTTCGCCTTCGCCGGTACGAAGGGCATTCTGAAAATGCCGGATACCTTCTCCCGCATGCAGGCGCAGACCTGTATCGCGACGCTGGGCGTGCTTGGTGTTGTTATCGGCGGTGTTCTCTACGCTGCGATCGGCATGCACAGTGCCGGAACGGCGATCAAAATTGCCGTCATCGGCCTTCTGATTCTGGTCACGAACCCGATTGGTTCCCATGTGCTGGCGCGGGGCGCCTACAGGGGCGGAATCCGGCCTGAGAAGAAAATGGAAACAGATGATCTGGGGAGGGATTTCGATGACTAGTTTGATGACCATCCTCGATATACTGGTGATGCTGGGCCTTGTGGTTTCGGCGGTTCTGGCGGTGCATCTGGAAAAACGCATCAGCGCGGT
>CADBNC010000067.1 GCA_902795885.1 Oscillospiraceae bacterium | reverse complement strand
ACCGAACTGGCCGGAACCGCCGGACTGCTTCTTGTGACGGCCGTGGGCTTCAACCTTGCCCTTGATTTTCTCACGGTATGCCACACGGGCCGGGTTCAGATCCGTCTCAACACCAAAGCGGCTCTTCAGCTTGGCGCAGAGAACATCAACCTGAATATCGCCCTGGCCGGAGATGACCATCTGGTGGGTCTCGGCGTTGTTGACGAGCGTGAAGGAGATATCCTCCTCATTCAGTCTGGCAAGACCGCCGGCAACCTTGTCATCCTGGCCCTTGGTCTTCGGGGAGATGGCCATGGAATAGCAGGGTTCGGGCATCTCGATTGCGGGCAGCTCTTCATCCAGCTTCGGATCGCAGACCGTATCGCCGGTCTTCCAGTCCATCTTGCCGACGGCAACAATATCACCACAGCAGCAGTCTTTCACTTCCGCGGTCTTCTTTCCGGTGATGGTATAGAGGCGGCCAAGCTTGTCTGTGGAGGAAGCACGCAGATTGCGCAGGGACATATCGGAGGTGATATTGCCCTTCATGACCTTGACGAAGCTGTATTTGCCGAACTGGTCGGAGACAGTCTTGAAGACAAATCCCTGGGTGGCAGAAGCAGGATCAATGCCTTCCACATCCAGCGGGGAGGGAACATAGTCCACAACACCCTGCAGGAAAGCTTCGGTGCCGATATTCTGCATGGCAGAACTTGCGAACACCGGGACAACGCTGCGGTCCTTCATACCGGCGCGAATACCCGCGATCATATCGGCTTCATCCAGCTCCATCGCCTCAAAGAACTTCTCCATCAGCTCTTCCGTTGCGCCGGCGGCAGTCTCCATCAGCTCCATCCGCAGATCTTCAACATGACCGGCGTCTGCTGCGGGAACAGCACCCTTCGTGCTCTTGGCCCCATTGGTGGTGTAGCAGACATTATGCACGAGGTCGATGACTCCCTTGCCATCGGCGGTGGGGATTGTGACCGGGGCGACGATGCTGCCGTACTTCTCACGGAGGGCATCCACAACCGCAAAATAATCACCATGCTCTTCATCGCACTTGGAAACCACAAAAGCGGTGGGGAGATTGGCCTGCTTCAGATACTTCCAGCTGCGCTCGGCGCCGACGGAGATCCCGTCCTTGGCAGAGCACAGAATCACACCTGCTTCCACAGCGCGCAGGGAGCAGAGCACCTCGCCGACGAAGTCAAAATAGCCCGGGCAGTCGAGGACATTGATCTTGTTTCCGGCAAAGCTGATCGGCGCGAGGGAGGAGGAGATGGTGATCTGGCGCTTGATTTCCTCCGCGTCATAGTCGCAAACCGTGTTGCCGTCGCTCACCTTGCCAAGGCGGTCGACCGCACCGGTTACAAAGAGCATGCTCTCTGCCAGGCTGGTCTTGCCGCTGTTTCCGTGCCCGAGGAGGGCGATGTTGCGAATGTTTTTACTTTCCATGTTTTGCTTCCTCTCTGTCAGATTGTATTAAACTTGTATTGCACTGAGATTTGACTGAAATAAACTAATGTATTTTACACGATACCACCCGTGTTTGGCAACAGGAATTTTCTAAAAACGCATAAACAGACTTATCATCGCTGTAACCAGGAGCCCCAGGAAGAGAAGGACGAAGGGAAGCCATGCGCTGACAAGCCCGGTTCCAATGAGCTTCAGGAACACCAGGAGCATGCCCAGAACCGCAACGGCAGCTGTCACAATCACATTCAGCCGGACTGCCACATAGATGCTGCGGCCGGTATCGGCAAGATGCGTGAGCGGACCTAGGCCCTCCCGGCAGATCACCCCTGCGACCTTGCTGGTATCGGAGGGCTTTGCCTCGGAGATGCGGAAACGATCCCCATACGGCGGGAAATCATATCCGTCCGTCGCAACTTCAAAAACATCCCGAAGAAGATCGGGTGTGATATTGAAATCGCGGATGGCAAAAATCGGGTGGCGGTTGGAGGCTATCAGCTGCTGCAGGGCAACCTTCACCTCGGGCAGACCGATATAGCGGATCTGGAAAATGCCGCACAGAGTACCGTCAATGGAGAGCAGAACCGTTCTGGCATCCACAAGCTTATAGGGCACCTTCACGTTCATCAGCTGCATCACATCGGCATTGCCGCAGAGCACTCTGTGCCCTTCGACACGCCCTGAAAGGCCTCCGCCGGAAAGCCATTCAAAGTCCTCCACCTGCCGCATGCGGCATTCGTTGTTCTCCATAAGCTCCGTGAAGCAAGGCCCAAGGCCCGAGCCGGAAGCGGCAATCATAGAGCCAGCGTAGGCAATCACCGTTTCGGCGCTCTGATCGGCAAAAATCCGCACGGTGTCTATCGATACCGCATCCTCAGGGAAGAGATCGCGGTCCGTCACAATAAGGTTCCGGCTGCTGCCGATGTCATGCACCCCGGACCAGCCGGCCAGTGCAGCGCCGCTTGAGAAGATCCGCTGTGTGCCGATATAATACGGCAGGGCAAATGCAAGGAGCGCCGTAAACGGCACCGAGCAGCTCAAAACCGCACTCAGGATATAGAGCATATCGCGCACGCCATGCCGAACCACCCCTGTCAGAAGGGCCAGGACCAGTGCCGCCAGCAGCTGGAATACTGCGGTTTTGCCGAAAAGTGTCTCATCCGGAGGCGCTTCCTCCGCACGCCGGACAAAGCCGCCCGTTGGACGGATTGATTTGAGAATCGTAATATCCCGGGCGCCGCGCACACCTTCCTCCGCCGTCACGCAGTAGGCACGCTTGCCGATGGCGGGAACACGGATCGCCTTGCGGAGAGCACGGGCGCTCAACAGCGATGAGAGCAGAATCCCGGCAAGCGCCAGGCTTGAAAAGAGACACAGCGGAATGTGTGGCGTGGTAAAGCCACCTACGGAAACCGCCAGGGCATCCAGCGAAGTGATCAGGCACATGACCACCGCAAGGCCATCCGCACCAAACTTCCCGCGGGTCAGATTTACCGCCGCGTTTGTCACCACATCAAGGCACAGCAGCATCACCGTTAGCTGCAGCCCCAGGCACATGGCCGAGGCGACCTTTGCCGTCTTCAGCATGCCGCTCACCGGAAGGCCAAGCGTAATCCATGCCATCACCGCCAGTAACGCGAGTGTAATCTGCAGACGCATGCGCAGCATGGTCACCTGAGAACCATAGTAGCGCGAGGCGTTTGCCACGTTAACTTCCGGTCCCAGATCTTCTCTATCCTCCTCCATGGTCGCCGTACTCTGCCGGTCGCCCACACCATTGAGCTTGACCCAGAAGCTCATCAGCTCGTTCAGGATCCACTGCCCGAAGGAGGGGAATTCGCCTATGTCAAAATCCTCGTCGTCAGGTTCTTCGTCCAGAGGTCCCTCTGCAGTTTCCCCGGCAGACTCTGCACCTTCGATTCCTTCGTGTCGGGAGCTTTCCGCGTCTTTGCCGGTGTCTCCCTCCACATCGCTCTTTTCTGGCTGCTCTTCACGATCCCAGTCCTGTTCGCCCGCGAAGATACCCTCGGCAAAGCCGATTGTTTTGTCATCCGCCTCCGCGTGCGCCGGCTTTCCCTCATCTTCGGAAGGCAGGCTGTCCTCCCAGCTGGCGTAGGGCGTCGGCGTATTCAGCGCCTTTTTCTTCCCTCCGAAAGGATTGCCCACACCGCGCAGGAGCCCGAGAAGCGAATTTTTTGTGCGTTCCTGATCCGCTCTCTTTTCCCCGTCTTCTTTGGTCACAGCACGGGCATGCTTTCTCCCGCGATTCTTTCCGCCGGTCTCACTCTCAGAAGCTCTGCCAAAGCTGCGTCCTTTTTTCGCTGCGGGCTGCGCATCATCCGAAGCCTTCCCGCTTTCGGTCGGTTCGTCTCTGTCCGCAAGCGGCGCTTCCCCATCATCCGGCCAGAGGCTGAGCTCCATCTCGTCAAAGCGATCCCCCGCCGTTTCCTCGGGAAGCTCCACCGTGAAATCATCCGCGGCTGTCCCGAAGCTGAGGCCGGAGGGCTGGCTTTCCTCCGTCTCCAAAGGAGCTGTTTTCTCCGCGAGGCCGGGCACATCTGCATAAATCGGGTGCTGATCCTTCAGCATGAAGTCTCTCAGGATATCCCGGAAATCCCCCGGGTCTTCCGCGAAGAGCGGCTTCTCCTCCGAGTCATCAGCCTGTGTTTTTGTCCGCCTCCTCCGAACCCTTTCCGCCGGAGTCTCTGCCTCGCCGGAGGCCTCCTGCCTTCTCAGCAGGTCTGCCGCCGACTGCAGAATAGCGTCAATATTCTCTTCTTCGCTGTCCTCGGAATGCCCGTCTGCCAGTGGTACAGCCTGCGGGATGACGTTGCTTTCCTCTGTTTCCGCCTTCTCAGGCGCCCGCTGCCCACTTCCGTCTGCATCCACGGGATTGGCAAACATATGAAACAGCGATGAATAATCAAAATTATCCACAAACGGCTCTGCAGGCTCTTCCGGGGGTGTATCCGGGAAATCCTCCCAGATCTCCTTCTTTCCTCGCCTGCCGCTCTCTGCCGCATTTGTATCTGTATCTATAGGATCTATATGATCTGTACTGTGATCCTTCTCCGTCCGGAGCGCATCTGTTTTTTCCAATGCGTATTCCTCAAATCCATGCTCTTTTGTCTGCTCTTCAGGCAGCGCTGCAGCCGGGGCTGTGGCTGTCCGGTTCTGCTCTTCGCTGTCGGCTTCGGCATAAACCTCCGGAAGCTCCGGGGCAGTGTCCTTTTCTGGTTTCCCATCCCCAGCAGCCGGGTGGGAAAGGTAGTATTCTTCCCAAAATTCCGACAGGATATCATCCACAGAATATGCCTGCGCGTCCTGCGGTTCATTCTGATTCAGATTTCTGCTGATCTGATCCATACAATCCTGCCCTGTACTTCAGATTTTTACCTGTATTTCCCGCGTGCCGTCTGCCCGGGAGCAGCCTGCTCTTTCTTCAGACGCCGCTGCGCTGGCGGAGAACCTCATACATTACCACCGCGCCGGCAACCGATGCATTCAGCGAGGAGATCTTGCCCCGCATCGGAAGAGAAACCACAAAGTCACAGCTCTCCCGAATCAGGCGCCCCATCCCGTCGCCTTCCGAGCCGATCACCAGGGCAAGCGGTCCTCTGAAATCCGTATTCCAGAGCTCACTCTCTCCGTCAGCGGCCGTACCGTATACCCAGACGCCATGATCCTTCAACTCCTGCAGAGCCGCCCGCAGATTGGAAACCCGCGCAACCGGCATGTGCTCCGCAGCACCGGCAGATGTTTTGTTAACAATCGTTGTAAGCCCCGCGCTGTGCCGCTTCGGCACGATCACGCCATGGGCACCCACGCACTCCGCCGTACGGATGACCGCACCCAGATTATGCCCGTCGGTGATCTCATCGCATACGATCAGAAACGGATCCTCCCCGGCAGCTTCTGCCGCGGCGAGGAGATCGCTCACGGTGCAGTATTCTCTCACTGCACACACAGCGATAACCCCCTGATGGGCGTGGGTGACGCTCATGGCATCCAGCTTCCTGCGGTCGCACTCGACCACCGGGACGTTATTCTCCTTTGCAAGCGCCGCCAGAAAGCTCAGCGTCCGGTCTGCATCCCCGCGGGCGAGGAAAACCTTGTCCAGCGCGCGGCCTGCCCGAAGTGCTTCCGCCACAGCATTGCGGCCTTCAATCAGCTCGTTCTCCAGGCCTTTGCCTTCCTGTTTTTCAGCAGATTCTTCACGTGCTTCCGTTCTCCCGTACCGGACAGGCCTTCCGCTTTCGCGGGTCTTTCCTGTTTCTCTGGTGCTCTCCCCGTCAGGGCGTCTGCCGTATGCCGGGGTGCGGAAGCGTTTTCCGTTCTCTCTGCCGTTCGCGTCTTTTGTCATTTTGTTCTCCCAACCACAATATCTTCTGCCATAAATTACAATATATCACAGGATAGTGAAAATGGAAAGACTTGTTTTGAAACTTTACATTTTTTTATAGACATTCTGCAAAAAAATTAGTATCATAGCAGCATCCTTATCTTCGGAGGAACTGTTTCGTGAAAGATCCAATGCGGCTGGTAGACCGTTTCTGTTATAATCACCCGAATTTCGGCATTCCGAACCTGATGCGCTATCTCACCATTGCCAATGTGGTTTTCTGGATTCTCGGCATGTCGAACACCACGCTTCTGGGATATCTCAGCTTCGATGCCGGGCTGATTCTGCGCGGGCAGGTCTGGCGGCTGATCACCTTCATGGCCTATCCGCCAACCTCCGGCGTTCTGGCCTTTCTGGTGTTCTATTTTTATTACTGGATGGGTACCACGCTTGAGAGTTACTGGGGGACGGCTCATTTTACGGTCTATCTGCTGATCGGCTGGTTTGTCACGGTGCTCTATGGTTTCCTTGTCTATTTTATTGGCGGAATTCGCATCCCCATCACCGCACAGTATCTCTACCTTTCGATGTTTTTCTCGTATGCGGCGCTTTTCCCGGACCAGCAGGTGCTACTGTTTTTCTTCATCCCGATCCGCATGAAGTACATGGCTCTCATCGATGCGGCCTATTTTGCCATTGCCGTGTTATCCACCCCGTTCCCGGTAAATCTTCTGCCCATCGTTGCGGTACTCAATTTCCTGATTTTCTTTGGCAGCTCCCTTCTGCGGATGATTCCCCGCAGGCCGAGTGCCACCACTGTCTCCTTCCGCAAGGCTTCGCAAAAAATCCGCCAGGAACAGCGCAGCCAGCTTTACCATCACAAATGTGCCGTCTGCGGCCGCACGGATACCGAGTACCCGAATCTCGAATTTCGCTACTGCTCGCGATGTGCAGGCTATCACTGCTTTTGCTCTGACCATATCAACAATCATATTCACTTTACCGAATAAGCGGAGAATATGAAAGAATACTATGAAAAACGGAGAAGTAAAAAGAATATGAGAGACATTTCCTCCACCAGTCCCTATGTGATTGACGACGAGCGCCTGAAGGATATTGACCGCTTCGTCGAAGAAAACCGTGATGCCATCGTGCGCGATATCGCACGCCTGGTCAGCATTCCCAGCATCGAGGGCGAGCCTGAGCCTGGTGCTCCCTTCGGGAAGGCACCCCGTCAGGCCCTGCAGTGTGGCATGGATATCGCAAACGAGCTTGGCCTTGCCACAGTAAACTGCGAGGATAAAATCGCCTATGCCTGGCTCGGTGATGCCGATATTGACCGCTGCATTGCCACAATTACCCATCTGGACGTGGTCCCTGTCGGGGATGACTGGCCAGCCGATCCTTTCGTGATGCGCGAAGAGGACGGTTATCTTCTCGGCCGCGGTGTAATGGACGACAAGGGGCCAAGCGTGCTCTGCCTCTATGCTCTGAAATATCTGAAGGACACAAAGCTTCCTCTGCGCTATCCGGTTCGCGCCCTTCTCGGCAGCAATGAGGAAACCAACATGCACGATCTGGATCACTATCTGGATACGCACACGCCCCCTCTTTTCTGCTTCAGTCCGGATGCGGATTTCCCCCTCATCAACGGGGAAAAGGGCATCTATCACGCACTGCTGGTCTCTCAGCATCTTACGGGAAATATCCTGGATCTGACGGGCGGCCTTGCTGCAAACGCGATTCCCGCGAAGGCCTCGGCTCTGGTGCGCGCCGCGTCTCTGGAAAGCTGCGATGGTGTCACCGCGGTTCAGAAGGAGCCCGGCCTCTGGCAGCTGTCTGCTGCCGGCATCAGCGGGCATGCCTCCATGCCGGAGGGCACAGTGAACGCCATCGGCCTCCTCGTGGATTATATCCTGAAGAACAATATCCCCTCGGAAAAGGAGCTTCCCTATTTCCGCTTTCTCGCAAAGCTGCACGCCGCTTCTGATGGAAGCGGACTCGGCATCGACAGCTGTGATGGCCGCTTTGCCCCGCTGACAGCCGTTGGCGGCAAGATCACTACGGAAAACGGCATCTTCACCCAGACCATCGATGTCCGCTATGGAACCGACACCAGCGGGGAAAAGCTTACCGCGCGCCTCAGGGAGGAGGCAGCCGGCTGCGCTGAGGTCGTTGTCGCCAACGATTCCGCCCCCTTCTATATGCCGCTGGACAACCCCGCCATTGCCGCCTGCCTTGAGAGCTACCGCCAGGTAACCGGAGAGCACGATGCGCAGGCGATGACCATTGGCGGCGGAACCTATTCCCGTCACTTCCCGAATGCGGCAGCCTTCGGTCCGGAGCATCCCGAGCGCTCCTATCCCGCTTTCTGCGGCCCGATCCACGGTGTAAACGAAGCCGCCCGTCTGTCGGATTTCCTGGAAGCGCTGAAGATTTATATTCAGGCCCACATCCGCCTTCAGGCGCTGGAATTCTAAGCAATGGAGCCTTTTATTCGGGAAGCACCCGTTCAGGGGGATCCCCGGCCTGACTGTGCCGCCGCTCCATCCTGCGCTGATACCCGGCGCTGCGTGATTGTCTCCGGGGGCACCTTCAGCCCGGTTTCCTGCCTGCGGGAGGATGATTTCATCATCGCATGCGACAGCGGCTATGCCCATTGCATTCGTCTCGGCGTAAAGCCGGATCTTCTGATCTCGGATTTTGATTCCTATGACGGCGATGTCGCACCGGATATTGCCGTGGACCGTCATATTCCCGAGAAGGACGATACCGACACCATGCTTGCCGTGCGCTATGCCATCGAACACGATTTTTCGGATATTCTTCTTTGCTGCGCGCTGGGCGGCCGCCTGGACCACCTTGTTGCCAACCTGCAGACGATGGTCTATGCCCGCAGGCACGGTGTACACGTATCGCTGCTTTCCGAGGATACCGAAATCCATGCTCTCTGTGAGGAAACCATGGTTATCCCGCGCCGGGAAGGCTGGTCTCTCTCCGTCTTTGCGGTGGACGGACCATGCAGTGGCGTCACGATCCGCGGGGCATATTATCCTCTGGATCATGCAGAGCTTCTCCCCTCCTTTCCTCTCGGCGTAAGCAACCGCTGGGCTGCGGAGGAAGCGCAGGTCACTGTTGAAGAGGGAATCCTGCTGGTCATTCTTTCAAGCCTGCGGCGGGAAACACCCGTCCACGGGATCCCCGCGGAGGCTTCTGCGGGAGGGAGCTCCGATGGCCCTGCATTTTGACACACCGGCGCGGCTTGCCCACGCCTGGATACTCACCTCGCCCTCTCAGGAGGATACACAGCGTGCCTCCCGTGAGATTGCGGCTGCTGCTGTCTGCCAGCGGGGCGTGGATGTCCCCTGCGGGCAGTGTCGTTCCTGCCGGAAAGCCTTTGCCGGTACTCATCCCGACATCAGCGTCATCCGGCGCCTCCCGGACCGGAATGGGAATCTCCGCCGGGATATCATCATCGACCAGGTGCGCGAGATGATTCTCGATGCGCCGGTTCTTCCCATTGAAGCCGACCGGAAAGTCTATATCATCGAAGAAGCCGAGCGCATGAATCCCAATGCCCAGAATGCGGCGCTGAAGCTTCTGGAGGAGCCGCCTGCCTGTGCCGTCTTTGTCCTCTGCACCTCCAATCCCGATCTTCTTCTGGAGACCGTCCGCTCACGCTGTTCCCTGCTGAGCCTCGGTGGCGAGGAGGACGCGCCGGATGCGAATGCCGCCAAGGCAGCGGACGAATACCTGCAAATCGTGGGCAGCGGAAGCCACGAAAAGCTTTTTCAGTGGATCGCCCGAAATGAGGGCAGCATGGATGAAGCGCGCACATTTGTGGACGCCGCCCTCTACAGAGTGGCCGACGTCACCGCCGGCCGGATATTTCCAGACCTGCTCACGCCACAGCAGGGCATGCACCTTTACCGCCTGCTCTCGCAGTGCGCTGTATATCTGCGCGCCAATGTAAATGCCAGGCATATCTACAGCCTGCTGGCGGCAGAATCTTTTTATGAATCGGGGAAACACCATGACTGAAGTAGTCAATGTAAAATTCAGAAACAGAGGGAAAGCCTATTCCTTTGATCCCTCCGGGATGGAGCTTCACACCGGCGACCGTGTAATTGTCGATACCGCAAACGGTCTGGAGCTTGCAACCTGTTCCTATGGGAACCATATGGTCGAGGATACCGCGGTGATTCAGCCTCTGCGCCGTGTGCTTCGCGTTGCCACACAGATGGACCTGCGCACGGAAGAGCTAAACCACACGCGCGAGGCGAAGGCCATGGAGATCTGCCAGGAAAAGGTCCGCGAGCATCAGCTGGATATGAAGCTGGTCGATGTGGAGTGCAACTTTGAAGGGAACAAAACCACCTTCTTCTTTACCTCCGACAATCGCGTGGATTTCCGTGCGCTCGTAAAAGACCTGGCGGCCATTCTACACAACCGGATCGAGCTGCGTCAGATCGGCGTGCGGGACGAGGCCAAGCTCCTGGGCGGTCTCGGTATCTGCGGGCGGCCTTACTGCTGCAGCCAGTTCCTGGACGATTTTCACCCGGTGTCAACGAAGATGGCGAAAATCCAGTCTCTCTCCCTCAACCCGGCTAAAATCTCCGGCAGCTGCGGGAGGCTGATGTGCTGCCTGCGGTATGAGCAGGAGGCCTATGAGGATCTGGTGAAGAAGGTTCCGAAGCAGGGGGCTTTTGTCGAAACGAAGGACGGATACGGCACCGCCGTGCAGGTCAATCTCCTGCGCTCGACCGTGAAGGTGCGTCTGGATGACGACCGGGATGATTCTCTGCACGAATACCAGTCCTATGAACTGGCTGCCGTGCCCGGCGGCAGGCCGAAGGACGGCTCCGAGCCGCCGCATGTGCTGGAATATGTCGAGCCGGAGCCTGTGGTCGAAGAGCCCAGCAGCGAGTGGGCCATTCCCACGCTGCTCGTGACACCTGTTCCCGAGCCGCGTCATGAGACAGAGAGTACAGAAGCCGAGCCGAAAAAGCGCAGCCGCAGCCGCCGTCACAAAAAGAGTCCGGTCCTACAGGGAGAAGAGGCCGGCAGTGCCACCCCGGAACCACTGTCTTCTGCTGACGGGGAGAGTACCCCCTCCCCCGCCCGGAAGAAAAGCCGCCATCGGAAAAAGCCCGTGAAGCCTGCCGCAGCCGCAGAAGGCGGTGCAGCAGCCCACGCGGAAAAAATTGAAGGAGACAGACCTGCCCATCAGCACCACACACATACCAAAGCATCTGAGGGCGCTGCTCATGGCGAAGCGCACTCCGTCACCGTCAAGCCCGCCGGGGCAAAGGCCTCGCACAGGCCCCGTCACCGCAGCCGCAGGCCCAAATCCCCCGCCGCTCCTTCCGAAGAATAAAAAGCACCTGCTCTTCAGCAGGCGAAACAGGCATATACGGCATGGAAACCGGCCCGCACACAAGGGCCGGGAAACCGTGCGGATACCGGCAGAAAACGGATAAAAAAGAAGTAAGCCCTGACAGTTGAGACACAATCAAGGCTTACTTCTTTAAATTTTTAGTATCTAACATCTTTTGACCTCTCATTTCTGCAGAAGTACCGCTGCGTCCTTTCAGAATAACCTCGCACACACAATTCTGCGGCTCGCGCAATTCCCGTTAGGTGGGATAGACCTGATGATTGAGTGTTCCCTGTACGTGATCCTCAGCGGCCTTCACCCGATCCCACTCATCGGATGAACTTGTTTTTCTGTCTCATTTAAGTGTCTACATATTATACCAGCATCCCAAAGATTACAAGACGGAATATTGTACAAAAATCACAAATTCATTTTGTTCAGATTGCCTGAAATTCCGCCGCTTGTCAGGAGGCTGCCGTCATGGTAGAATGCAGACAGACTACAGCACGCGCAAGCCATGCCAGGGCACTGCAAAAGGAGGCGGTAAACATGATGCCACAGGATCCCATGATTCTGGCAAGCTATCTCAACATGAAGCTGCGGGATGAATATCCTTCCCTGAGGGAATTCTGCATTGCGCATGATGAGGACGAAGACGCTCTCCTGGAAAAGCTCTCCGCCGCCGGTTTCCGGTACGATGAGAGCATCTGTCAGTTTCGCTGAACAGGCTGCAGAATCGGAGAGAAGCATGCTATGAGTATCCTGATCATCTCTGCCGGTCCTTCCTGCGCGCCGCTTGAGGGGCCTTATGACGCAGCCGGGTTTGACGCCGCCTGGGAGGCATATCTGCATGCCGATGCCCAGCCGCCCCAGGAGCGAAAAATTGCTCCTGGCGGCAGGAAAGTCTATGTGGCCGAAGATCCCCTTGCGCTCTCCAGTGCACGCGGGATTCTGGAGACGGACGAGATTACACCCGAGCCTCTCCTGAACGAGGTTCAGGTTCGTTCCTGCGCGGGCACTTCCCGTGTTCTGCCTGTAAAAAAGTGGCTGCGGAAGGCTGCATCCCAGCGCAGGAGCGGCAGCCCGGGTCAGCCTGAATCTCTCCGCCAGCTGCGGGAGCGGGCAGATATACTTATCCGGAAGCTGGAGGCAGAGCAGGGCGACCAGCTTCTGGTCACCTGTCCCCTGTTTCTGGCGGTACTTCTGGACAGCTTCCGGATTCACAACTATGTGATCCAGCGCAGCGGTTTCCTCTCCATCCAGCCCTGGGAAAAGATCATCATCTCCCGGAAAGATGAACACTGCGGCGGCTGCCAGCATAACTGTTTCCTCTCAAACCCGGGCTGCGGAGTCGGCCGGGACAAGGCCATGCGCATATCAAACCAGGGTAAAAAAACCATCTAGACAGAAAGCACCATCACACACATTCAGCAAAGGAGAAACATCATGATTGTATTAAACGTCACCTACAAATGCAAACCCGAGATGGTCCCGGAGTTTCTCGAAGCCATCATAACCGAGGGCATCGATGAAGCCAGCCGTTCAGAGGCGGGCAACATCAAGTATGATTATTATATCCCTGCTGACGGCAGCGATGAGCTGCTTCTGGTTGAAAAATGGCAGGATGCCGAAGCCCTCGCGGAGCATGGAAAGCAGCCCCATTTTGCCCGTCTGGGTGCGCTGAAACCTGAATTTGTCCTCGACACCGTGATCGAAAGATACGAGACCTGAGGCGCCCAGAGCCTCTGTCAGGAAAGCTTTTCATCCTGTGTTCATTCAATTCCGGCGCCGTGTGCTATAATGCAGTCTGGGCCTGCGGGTCTGCAGGTACCTGAAGAATAAGAGGGCAGGAAAGATGAAGTTCAGCTTGAAGGATCAGATTGACCGGGATATCCGGCGTTATGGCGGAGAGATACTGGAATCTTCCGAGCTAAAGAAAGCCTATCTGCAGAAGCATCACAACTGGTCTACCGTTGGCGAGCATTCTCTTCGTGTCGCGGCCGCCAGCCTTGCCATCTGCTATGCGCTGAGAAAAGTTCACATTCCGACCGATACCTCCGCCGTTGTCAGAGGCTCGCTCTGTCACGATCTCGGCATTCTCGGCCGCTGGGAGAAGTATTCCTCCAAAAAAGAAACCAGCCGGAAGCATCCGGCTGATTCTGTTGAAGTCGCCCGCGCGCTGCTGGGCGATCTGCCGGAGAAGACCTCCGACATCATTGAAAGGCACATGTGGCCGGGCGGGCACAGCAAGGCGCCGAATTCCCTGGAAGGCGTGATTGTCTCAGCTGCGGACAAATATGCCGCCGTCAAGGATCTTGTCGAGGGCAGCGATATCAGGCACACCGGACTCCGGTATTTTCTCCGCCGCAGGCTGAAGAAATAAACCCTCGCAGGATCAGACCGGCGTTCTCCCGCTGCAGAGATAGAAGGCTGCCAGAAGACCGGGCCCGGTATGCGCGCCGATAACAACCCCCAGGGACGAAATACGGATTTCACCCATATCCGGGTAAGCCTCCCTGACACCGCTGCGGATAAACTCCGCATCGTCCAGGCAGTCAGCATGGAGGATCAGCATATCCCTGCCCTTTGTATCCGCCCTGCCCAGATCGCCGAGGATGGAATCCAGAATTGTTTTCAGGGCCGCCTTCCGGCCGCGGACTTTTTTGGCGACATTCAGCGTCCCCTCATCCGGGACATAGAGCACCGGCTTGATGCTGAGCATAGATCCAACCAGCGCCGAGGCATTGGACACCCGTCCGCCCCGCTTGAGATAGTTCAGATCGTCCACCGTAAAACGGTGGGCGATTTTCAGTTTGTTCTCCTCGCCCCAGCGTGTGACGGTATCAAAATCGGAACCGGCTTCACGCAGTGCGACCATATGCATCACCAGCAGCCCCAGGCCGCCCGAGATGCAGCGGGTGTCCATAACATAGAGCTGCCTGTCCGGAAACTCGGCTCGGATCTGTTCAGCCGCAAGACGGCAGTTTTCAAAGGAAGCGGACATCTTCTCGGACATGTCCAGAAAAATGACATCCTGACCTTTTTTCAGCAGATCCCTGAAAAAGTCGTAATAGACAGGCTCTGTGATCATGGACGTTGAGCAGATATCGCCTCTGCGCATGCCGGCATATACGGCAGCACGGTTTTCCTCACGGCAGTCGTCCTCGGCGGGCTCCCCGTTGACAGTATAGCTGTAGGCAATAAACGGAATCTGATGCTCATCCAGATATGTCCTCGGCAGATCGGCCGTGGACGCTGTGGCAATGATATAAGACAGGTTGCTCATTGATGCATTTTTACTCCTTGTTTCCTTCTCTTCTGAGGGGTACTGTCCGGCACTCCTATGCAGGCAGAAAATCTCCCGCCGGTATATTACCCGCTTTTTCGGAAAATGCAATGGTCAATATGCCGAACCTGCTCAATCTCATTATTGGCAAAAGCTCCGGATTCTCCCCGTGAGAGCGCCCGGCGCTCTGTGATCTCATATTCCTCTGACAGCAACCCAGACAATCACCAGCTGTGCAGCCAGGATCGCCGGCATCCCGTATTTGAAATACCAGTGTCTGGTCTTATGGTGGAATATCCACATGCCCGCTATCGCGCCCACACTTCCACCGATGGCCGCGCAGACAAACAGTGTTTTTTCCGGGATTCTCCATCTTTTCTTCTTTGCACGCCGCTTGTCATCCCAGAAAAGAAAAAATGTCAGCAGGCTGATCACGATAAAATAGACAAGGATAATCCAGACCGCCATGTCGGCCTCCCCTCCTCTCTCCGTCTCTTTTCACTTTTCGTCCTATTATAGAAAATCTTCCTCCCCGGGTCAAGGAGCTCATCTCCGCTCTGGAGACAGGATGCAGAATTTATCTGGTGGTCTGATCTGTATATTTTGATTTTCTCCTTTACGCTGATTATCTTTCCTGCTATACTTTTCGACAGATTAAGATATCTCAGGCAGCGTGATAAAAATGGATCAGGCCGTTATAGAAGCAAACAGAAAAGCCCTCCTCAAGGCACAGCAGGGCGAGCTTGACGCTGTGCTCATGTACACCAGGCTGGCAGATGTCGTACCGCCGGATGATGCCGCCGTATTCCGGCAGCTTGCCGCAGAGGAAGGCCATCATGCCTCCGCATTTCACCATTACACAGGTGAAGTCCTGCAGCCGAAGAAAACAAAAGCTGTGATGATCCCGCTCCTCTATAAAACCCTGGAGCGGAAAACAGCCTACAGCCTGATTTCGGGCGGGGAATATTCCGCCGGCAACAAGTACAAAACCCTTGTGCTTACGTTCCCGGATGTGCAGAGCGTGTTGGATGATGAATTCCGGCACGGTGATATGGTGAAAGCATTGCTGTAATAACAAACACAATACGCGAAAGGGCTGATATCATGATTGTTTACGGTTCAAAACAGTGCCCGGATACCATGGCGTATCTGGAATCTCTGGAGAAGGACGGGACTCCCTTCGAGTTCCGTGATCTGGCCGACCTGGCCATGCTGAAGGAGTTTTTGCACTACCGGGATACTTCCCCGCTGTATGATGCCGTCAGGGCCCGCGGCGGTGTGGGCATCCCTCTGATCGTTGCCGACGACGGGACGCTGTCCCTCGGGTAAAAAGGCAAGCACCGGCATCCGGCACCGGCTGGCTTTTCGAGCTGTCCGTTGCCGGATGCCGGTTCCCGAATCAGACGGAAACTGACCGGAATAATCGAAAGGGTGATCCCAATGTCTGACAGCATGCTGCTGTACCATGCAGGAAACATCGCCATCCCGGAACCGGACGTACATTTTGGCCGGAAAAACGCCGACTTTGGCCAGGGCTTCTATCTGACGCCAAGCCGGGATTTCGCCTGCCGTTGGGCAAGAGAACGGAGCAATATGGACGTTGTCCTGAACATCTATCAGCTCGACACGGAAGGGCTGAGCCTCCACAGCTTCCAGCGGGATGAAGCCTGGTTTGACTATATCTTCCATAACCGGGCCGGCAGGGCCGATACACTCCCGCATGCGGATGTAATCTCCGGGCCCATTGCCAACGACACCATCTATGAAACCTTCGGCATCATCACAAGCGGTTTTCTGAAGCGGGAACAGGCCATGCAGCTTCTGATGATCGGCCCGGCATACGAACAGATTGCCCTGAAGACGGAGAAGGCCGCCCGGCACCTGCGCTTTGTGTCATCCGAGGTTCTGGAGCCGGCTCAGCTGCGCATCTACAGGGAAACCGTAAAAGATGAACAGGATGATTATCAGAAGCGTTTTGCCGAAGTTCTGGACAGCTTCTATTGACATATGAACAGACTGCACCGGCCACCGGGTCTGCCGTTCATGCAGGCCGGTGGCCGGTGCTGTTTTTTGGGAGTTCTATTGTGCCTTTTCTGAGCAGATCTCCGGGATTTTCAGGAGATCCGGGACAATGTGCGTTTCCCTCCCTGTGGCCGCACCCGGGCTGGCTGGCGGCAGATACAGAATACTTCCGATACCGGCGTTGTTCGCCGCCTCGATATCCAGGCTCCTGTCCCCGACATAGAAGGTACAGTCGGGGTCAAGGGCATATTTTTTCATCAGATACAGGATGGCATCCGGTGCCGGCTTTCGCGGGAAACCATCCAGCGCTGTCACAATTTCGGTAAAGTAACTCAGCAGGCCTGTCTGCTCCAGAATCCCACGGCAGGAAGCCCCCCGGTGTGTAAAGACAAAGCAGCGGTTCCCCGCTTCGGTGAGCGCTGTGAGGGTCTCTGCCGCGTGCGCCATCGGCAGGATTGCATCGATATGGCTGTCGTTGAGCACGTTGAACCGCGCCCGGGCAGTCTCTCTGTTCTTTTCATCCACATGGGTTTGAATAAAATCCCCCACGGAAGTGCGGATCAACTCTCTGTAGATGTAGTCCCTGCTGAAGAAAAGCCCCATTTCCTCACAGACCTTCTTTACAGCGGGGACAATCACCGGATACGAATCCACCAGTGTTCCATCCATATCCCAAATCAGCGCAGCCATTTCTCGTCCATCCTCCTGCCTTCTTCGATGTTCTTCCAAATTCCTCTCCGAGCTTCTCCTTATGTCTGTTCAGCTGCATTCCTCAGAGCCACATCGCTCTCTTCAGGATGGGCAGCAATGCCGCGCCCAGCGCGGCAAGATCATCTGCGATTACCCCCGGGACAAGGTCAACCGGAGACAGAAAATAGATGATCGCAGCAATCAGAAAGATGTCTTCCCAGGGGATCCCCTTTTTCATGCACATCGCTCCCTCCTTGTTTTCATCTGTAACCTTTTCCGTTCTGTTGTTTATCATACCATAATCCATGGAAGAATGCCATACCACCCTTTCTGTTTCCTGTTGTGTGCCACTTGTGTGAGATTTTGAATGCTATGATGCCCTGCAAAACAGTGAAGAAGAAAGGAGCTGGTTCAGATGTTCGGAATTCTGATTGTCATCATAATGAATATCGTT
>CADBNC010000066.1 GCA_902795885.1 Oscillospiraceae bacterium | reverse complement strand
CCGCTAGGCGGACTTGGAGAAATCGGAAAGAACATGACAGTCATTGAATTCGGCAATGATCTGATCATCATTGACTGCGGGATGGGCTTTCCGGATGAGGATATGTACGGCGTCGACGTTGTACATCCGGACATCACCTACCTGCGCAACAATGCCAGCCGCATCCGCGGCATGATTATTACCCACGGACACGAGGACCATATCGGGTCAGTCTGTTATGTGCTGCGGGAACTGGATATTCCCATTTATACCACGCCGCTGACGGCGGCCCTTATCGAACTGAAACTGGAAGAACAGGATCTGCTGTATCATACGCAGATTTTTACGAAGAAGGCCGGGGCGGTTTTTCGGATCGGCGCTTTCAATATTGAATTTATCCATGTCAATCACAGCATCCCGGATGCCGTTGCCCTTGCCATCCGCACCCCTCTCGGCACCATCATCCACACGGGCGATTTCAAGATCGACGTGACGCCCATTTCCGGCGGGATGACTGATCTGGTGCGTTTCGGCGTCCTCGGCAACGAGGGTGTCCTTGCGCTGATGAGTGATTCCACAAATGTGGAAAAGCCCGGCTACTCGGAATCCGAGAGAAAAGTCGGGGAGAGCTTTGAAAAGCTCTTCAGCGGATGTGACAAGCGTATCATCATCACAACCTTTGCCTCGAACGTTCACCGTCTGCAGCAGATTATCGATGTTGCCGTCCGCCATGGCAGAAAGGTTGCCGTGACTGGAAGAAGCATGGAGAACATCCTGCGCACGGCCATCGTCCTGGGTTATATGGATATCCCGGCGGATGTGCTTGTGGATCTGGAAAAGATCCGTCAGCTTCCCAGAAGCAAGACGGTTATCATCTCTACCGGCAGCCAGGGGGAAGCCATGTCGGCGCTTTGGAGAATGGCTTTTTCCGAGCACAAGCAGATTCAGATTGACTCCGGCGACCGCGTGATCATTTCTGCTTCGGCGATCCCCGGGAACGAGACCACCATCAGCCGGGTCATTGATGAGCTTTTCCACAAGGGCGCCGAAGTGATCTATGACCGGCACACGGACCTGCATGTTTCGGGCCACGCCTGCCAGGAAGAACAGAAGATGATCCTGGCTCTGACAAAGCCGAAGTATTTCATCCCTGTGCACGGTGAGCACAGAATGCTCGTCAAGCATGCCGAGCTCGGCAGAATCATGGGCATTCCCTCGCGGAACATTGTGATCGCGGAAAACGGAAAGGTGATTGAGATCACCAAAAAAGGCATCACCTGCCGCGAGAGCGTCCCGGCCGGGGCGGTGCTGGTGGATGGAAGCGGCGAACACGGTGAGGTTGGCAGCGTCGTCATGCGTGACCGACACAGGCTGGCAGAAGACGGCATGATCGTTGTGGTGATGACCTTCTCCTCCCATGACCATGCGCTGCTCGCCATGCCCGAGATTATTACCCGCGGGTTTATCTACGTCAAGGAAGCGGAAGAGCTGATGGAAGAGCTCGAGCGGGTTGTCATGGAGAGCATCCAGAACTGCTCTGAACAGGACAGGGGAGACTGGAATCTCATGAAGCTTAAGGTAAAGAACAACCTTGCCGGGTATCTGTATAAGACCACCCGCCGCAGCCCGATGATTCTCCCTGTCATAACGGAGATCTGATTTCCAATAGAAATGAAGTAAGAACTGGCAGCACGTGCCCGGTAAGCCGGATGCGTGCTGTTTTAACTGACAATAATTACAAAATAGCTGCAAAATAAATGCAATATGGCTAAAAACTGTTGACAACAGAAGCTGGGTTTTGTATAATGTGATGGCGACGATGCAGAAGACGCTATATGCCACCTGCAGAACGGGATGGGAGTGAGATCAGCCGTCAGAAGACAGGGGAAGAGGCCTCTGCAGATTCAGAATATTGAAAAATGAATAACAGAATGATGCGTACTGAAATGAATCGGGAAACAGAAAGAAGAAAACTGCAGTGTAATCAGCCGGACCTGCGCCGGTGTCGGATTGTGCTGCTGTTTTGTGCTGTCTGGATTTGGGTGATCTCTGCGCATACCATTGCCCTGGCAGAAGGGGAGAATCCCGGCTGTGGGAACAGTCTCTGCAATACGATTGTTCAGATCGACGAGAGCTATTTCCTTTATACCGCTTCGGGCGAGATGCTTGACAACGATAATCCCTATGCCCTGGTGATCAACGGGCAGCGCTTCTGGTTCCGTGCGATGGAGGGCGGCTGCCTCTACTGCGAAGAGTGGTACACTGCTGAACCCGGCAATATTGCCACCCGCTATTATTATGGCCCTGGAGGTGCTGCGGCAAACGGAGCGGTTCTGGTAGACGGAGTTTTGTATCTCTTCGCTGAGGACGGGCGCCTGCTGCTGGAGGAGGAGCGTACCATCGGGGAAATCACCTGGGTCAGCGATGAATATGGATATGCCTCGGTGAAGCAGACAGCGAAGGACGATCATGATCCAAAGGACAAGGATGATGATCCTGCTTCGACGAGCGATGACTCCAAACCAGAACCGGAGAAACCCTCGACCCCGCCGAAGGAAGATCCGCCTCTCAACGGCCTTGTTAACCTGGATTCCGGAGCGGTTTTATATTATGTAAACGGAGATCCTGTCACAAACCGGCTGATCGAACTGAACGGTGATTCTTACTATTTTCAGACCGACGGGACGCTTCTGGTTGGGCAGGCGCTGGAGGTCGCGGAGCCGGCTGCATCCCATACGGGGAGAATCCGCGCAAGGGATGACGGAATCCTCTATAAATATGAGTATTATCTTGACCAGACTGCAGAGAAAGTGTATTATTACGGGGCTGACTGTCTCGAAGTCCGCGGGCTGTCCTTCACCCCGAATGGAATCCAATGGTTCCATGATGACGGGCATATGGCGAAAAGCGAAGCAGTCGAGTACAATGGGAACAGCTATCTTTTCGGAGCAGACGGGTCACTTCTGACGGGAATCAGCGTTCTCCCCGCAGGCATCGCTTTGTGTACGGAAGAAGGCATCTTCCTCGGTATGCTTGATACAGGCTGGAATGACCTGAACGGGAATAAATATTATGTTAACCCGAAAACCGGCGCTGTCGTTCGCGGCGGGAGTGTGACACTGGAAGGGACCGTATACACCTTTGACGAAAGCGGCCGGCTGACGGATACATCTCCCGCCCCATCTGAAGCAACTTCCCTGCAAAAAGATGAACATTCGGCTGGGGACAAAACCGGCGCAACCGATCAGACTGCAGAACCATCGGCCGGATCAGGTGAAAAGAAGACCATCGATACAGGCAGTGCTGAAGAGAAAGACCCCGATGAGGGCTGGGTTCCTGTCAATGAGACGGATGTGCAGCAGTATTTCAGACAGGTGGATCCTTCAGAATATCAGTACTGGCAGCAGGCTGCCGCCGTGACGGCCGGGACAGGGGGAGTGTCGTCCATCGGCTCTTCGAATTCCTCTTCCTTTGCCCCAGCGTCCAGTGGAGTATCTGCGTCTTTTGCTTCCGCATCAACAGAGAATACATTTTCAGCGCGGAAAAACAGTGTATCAGCCGGCCCTTCAGGCAAAGCTTCCACTATGTCCGGAACGCGTTCTGGCTCTATCACAGGCGGGGAAGCAAGACCGGAATCAGCTCCCACATCCCATCGGGACACTGTCAGCACGGATATCCAGGATATCGGCAATGCCGTTGGGTGCATGCAGCTGCTCTTCGAAAAGATGAGAGCCTGTCTGCAGGCATTGTTAAAAGCACTAAGCATTATTTGATAAGGGAACACAGTTCCCCGGATTGGAGCAACCCTTTACATGACAGATCGGATCAGACCTTTTGAAGCGGGAGACTGCGATGTAGCGGTAATCGGTGCCGGGCATGCCGGCGTTGAGGCCGCCCTCGCAGCTTCCCGCCTTGGCATGCGCACAGTATGCTTTACGGTGAACCTGGACAGCGTGGCGAACATGCCCTGCAACCCTGCGATCGGCGGAACAGGCAAAGGACACCTGGTGCGCGAGCTGGATGCCCTCGGCGGCGAGATGGCTAAGGCGGCCGACCGCGCATGCATTCAGTACCGGATGCTTAACCGCGGCAAGGGCCCTGCGGTGCACTCGCTCCGCGCACAGGCCGACCGGCGGAAATATCAGGAGATCATGAAGCACACGCTTGAGCTGCAGGAAAACCTTCTCGTCCGGCAGGCGGAGGTAATTGCCGTGGAGACCAGGGACGGTGAAGTCTGCAGTGTGGTGACAGCCACGGGAGCCCGCTTTCGCTGCCGGGCTGTGATCATCGCCACGGGTACTTATCTCGACAGCCGCACCATTGTTGGCGAGCTGCAGCGCGTCTCCGGGCCGGATGGACTTCAGGCGGCGGAATCACTCTCCGGCTGCCTGCGTGATCTGGGACTTCCGCTTCGCCGCTTCAAAACCGGGACGCCTCCCCGCATTCTCTCCCGCAGTGTGGATTTTGACAAAATGGAAATCCAGCATGGCGATGAAGATCCCCAGCCTTTTTCCTTCTCCACGGAGAATGTGCCTGAGAACCGTGCGGTTTGCTATCTGACGTATACCAATGCCGAGACCCATCGCATCATCCGGGAGAATCTGGACCGCAGCCCGCTCTATGCTGGCGTGATTGAGGGGATCGGACCACGCTATTGCCCGAGTATCGAGACCAAGATTGTCACATTCCCGGATAAGCCGCGGCATCAGCTTTTCCTTGAGCCCATGGGCCTGAACACCGAAGAGCTCTATCTCCAGGGCTTCTCTTCGTCCATGCCGGAAGAGGTTCAGCTTGCCATGCTGCACACGATCCCCGGGCTGGAGCATGCAGAAATGACCCGCCCTGCCTATGCCATTGAATATGACTGCATTGACCCGACGGCGCTCTTTGCGACGCTCGAGACAAAGACAGTCCGCGGGCTTTATGGCGCCGGGCAGTTTAACGGCTCCTCCGGCTATGAGGAGGCTGCTGTGCAGGGCTTTGTTGCCGGGGTCAACGCAGCCAGAAAGCTGCGCGGCGAAGCCCCTTTCATTCTTCGCCGCAGCGATGGTTATATCGGCACGCTGATTGATGATCTTGTCACAAAGGGGACCAACGAACCCTATCGCATGATGACATCCCGCAGTGAATACCGCCTTCTCCACCGGCAGGATAATGCGGACGAACGCCTTGCGGAAAAGGGACATGCCATCGGTCTGGTATCGGACAGCCGCCTCGAAGCCGTGCGGGAGAAATACCGCGAGGTCGAGGATGAGCTTCACCGGCTCGAGACAAGCTTTCTCCCTCCTTCGGATGAGCTGAACGCTATGCTGGAGGCAAGGGGAACATCCGCAATGCGGACGGGAGGCTCGCTGGCTGACCTTCTCCGACGCCCGCAGATTCACTATGCTGATCTGGCAGCTTTTGATACGGGGCGCCCTGTGTTGCCCGCAGCCGTGACCGAACAAGTTGAGATTCGCCTGCAGTATGACGGATACATTCACCGCCAGCTGAAGCAGGTGGAGGAATTCCAGCGCATGGAAGAGCGCAGACTCCCGAACGATCTGGATTACGCCGCAATTGCCGGCCTGCGCCTCGAGGCAAGAGAGAAACTAAGCCGTATTCGTCCAAATAATCTCGGACAGGCAGGCCGCATTTCAGGCGTGTCCCCTGCGGATATTGCTGTGCTGATGATCTGGCTTGAGCGCGAGCAGGGCAGGGGGATGCGATGAGCGGCTTCCCGGAAGCCAGGGTACGCGAGTGCCTGGGGGAATATTTCCCGGCCTGGAGTGCCTGGGTGGAGAGTCTGCCCTTTCGTGAGAACTCCGATGCCCGGCCGACGGCCAACGATGGCGAGGCTGTGTTCTATCATCCGAAAGCCGTTTCCTTTCTGCCCCCTGAACACATTGCTTACTATTTCGCGCGGGAGCTTCTGCAGATCCGCCTTGCCCATGCTGCCCGCCGGGAGGCGCGTAATCCAGCCGTCTGGAAGAAGGCCTGTGATGCCGTGACAGACTGCATGCTTCAGGATGCCGGCATAGACGACCCGGGGATGCGGCCAATCCGGGAGGATGCCCGGGGTCTCAGCGCCGAGGCCTTCTATGAGATTCTTCTTCATGAAATCGATCCGGACGATGAGCAAGTCGAACATAGTGAGAAAGCCTCCCATGGGGACAGTCCGCCTGAACAGAGGCAGAATGCCGCAGGGACTGGGGATAGTCCCAACATCCATTCCGATTCCTCGCCTGGGCGTTCCCATAATCAAAAACGCCGCGCTCGTCAGCCCGGAAGGCCAGGTGATGGCAGCAGCGGCGTCCTGCGTGTGATTGATGACCCGGGACTTGCCAGCGCGGTGCGCGGCCTTTCTGATCTGCTGCAGCCAAGCTTTGATATTGAAAATGACTGGTTACCGGGCAGTGTCATCCGGGGTGGTGTCCTGCCCTGGACCATGAACCCGGTTCCCGTAGTTGCCGCCGAGGTGCTGCTGGACACATCCGCCTCTGTGGATCCATCGCTCCTGCGGGCTTTTGTGCGTGCTGTGAAGGCCCTGATGCAGGAAGATGCCGTTCTCCGTGTTGGCTGCTTCGATACGCGCTTCTACGGCTTCCACGAGATTCATTCAGACCGTGATATCGACAGCCTCTCTTTGCATGGCGACGGAGGAACGGATTTTACCGTTGCTGTTAATGCCTTCACCGGAGATGCAGTCAACCGGGTGATTCTTACGGACGGCTATGCCGAGGTGCCTGCCCAGCGCTGTGACTGTGTCTGGGTTGTATACGGTACACAGAAAATAAACCCGCCGGGCGGACGTGTGCTCTATGCCAAACCACCGGAAGAGAAGGAGCGTTATGAAATCAATTTTCTTATCACATGAACAGCTGTTTGAAAAACCTCTTCCGGTCTTTCAGCGTTTTGGGACACTCGCCCCGCCGACGGATCTTGCCCTTCTGACATGTCGGGATGACGGATTCCTTACCGAAACCGGCACGGGGATCAACTACTATCTGGCAGGTGATGGCTGCGTTGACCGCTTCGGCCGGGAAAATCCCTGTGCTGTATGTGCTATTCGCCCGGCCTTTCAGCTCGAGGCGGGGGAAGAGGCTCTGCTGAAGCCTGTCCCGCTGCAAAAAGACACCGCAGCTGCCGGGCCGGCAGGCGAAGCCCGCGTTGTTCCCGTGCTTTTCGGGACCTACCCGACTGCAGCCTTGGATGCTTCACTGCAGGATCTCGCCATGAAGAGATTCCGCGAAGGAACGCTGCGCGAAACCGGACAGCAAATCACCATCCGTGGAGAGAAGCATTCTCTCTACCGTCTGGGTGCCAAACGTATTCTGGCGCTTTCGCCTGAGGAGGGCAATGCCAACGGATATGTACAGCTTTCCGACGGCAGTGTTGTCAGCGAAGGAGATCTTGTCTTTCTGGAATGCCGGCCGGTACGCTGGCTCTGGGACGAAAAAAATGCCCTGCTGGTGGCGGGACAGGCTCTGTTCGGCGGCTGCAGCCGGGAAGAGGCCGCGGCTTACCTCGCCGGCAGTTTTCGGGACGAGCTGCTATCCGATGAGGATGAGGGACTCCCCTCTGCGGGCGAGAGCTGGCACATCTCGTCCCATACTGAGCTCAGCCTTATCCGCGCCTATGTGGAAGCGAATGTGCCGGTCTTCATCCATGGCCTCTCGGGCGACGGCAAAAGTGACCGTGTGCGTGAGATTGACCCGCAGGCTCTGGATATCGAACTTGTCAACGAGACCCCCGAGACAATCAATGGCCGCGCTGTCTACAATGAGGCGCTGGATCAGATTATTGACATCAAGCCTGCCTGGCTTGTCCGCCTGGAGCGACTCTGCGAAGACGGGCAGCTGCATATTCTCTTCTTTGACGAGCTGACCAACGCCACCAAGCAGACCCAGTCTGTGATTTTCAAAATCGTGTTGGAGCGTTTTGTGAACAACCGCTGGTCTCTGCCTCAGAACGCCCGCATTGTTGCTGCTGGCAATGACCGCAGCGAATCCACAGCGGCGCACGATCTGGCGGAGCCTCTCTTCGGGCGCTTTGCACATATCTATATCCGCACGGTTGTGGACAACTGGATGCCGTGGGCTGTGCGAAAGGGGATCAATCCCTGCGTGATGGAATTCCTTGCGAACAACCATATCTATCTGCGTACCCCTTTTACCGGAACAGCAGGCTATGCTGACCCGCGCCGGTGGGAGATGGTCTCACGCGTTCTGGATCTCTCAGGGAATGATTTCTCGCTCCTGGAACCGATTGTCGGGCCAGAGGTCTCCGATGCCTTCCTGCGCTTCTTCAGGGCCCGCGAGGAGCTGACAGCCATCGGTGACTATTCCGATTCTGAGATCGCCTCCATGAGCGTCCCACGGCGCTATCAGATGGCCCAGCAATGCCTGCTTCTGGCTGCTGCAAGGCCCGAGGAGGCGGAAAAGCTTGTTGCCCGTCTCGGGGCGGAGTATGTGGCCTGGTTTCACTATATGCTGCGCCGCCGTCAGGAGCTTCTTGCATAAATTCACATTCTTTTTACGCAAAGGAGCTGCCCTGCGTCTATAATAACAGGCAGAATGAAAAGTCCTGATGGGATTTCTCCGCCAGAAGCGGGTGATGCCGAAGATGACGAAAAGAATTTCCAATCAGGACGGTTATATTAAGGGATCATTACCGGGAGGACAGTAACATGAGTAAACGTGCGCTTGTTGTCGAAGACGACGCCAATATTGCGGAACTTCTTCGCCTCTATCTGACAAAGGATGGCTTCGATGTGATGATCGCGTCGGACGGAAACAAAGGCGAAGCGGATTTTGACCTTTTCCAGCCGGATGTGGTGCTGCTGGATCTTATGCTTCCGGGGAAGGACGGATGGGAAGTCTGCCGGGCAATCCGGGCCAAGTCTGCAACGCCGATTATCATGCTGACGGCCAAGGGAGAGACCAATGACAAAGTCACCGGGCTTGAGATGGGGGCTGATGATTATGTGACCAAGCCCTTTGAGGTCAAGGAGCTGATTGCCCGAGTTCATGCTGTCATGCGCAGAACGGATAACCGCGGCCCGCTGGACAAGAAACTTGAGTTTGACAAGCTGGAGATTAACCTTGATTCCTATGAGCTCGTTGTAGACGGGAAGAAGGTTGACACCCCCCCGAAAGAGATGGAGCTGCTCTATCATCTTGCTTCCTCGCCGAATCGCGTCTTTACCCGCAACCAGCTTTTGGACGAGGTCTGGGGTTTTGACTATTTTGGTGATTCCCGTACGGTGGACGTGCATATCAAGCGCCTTCGCGAGAAGCTGGAAGGCGTCAGCCCCAAATGGAATCTGAAAACCGTATGGGGCGTGGGATACAAGTTCGAGGTTACGGAGTAAGTGGTCGGATGAAACATCTTTTTGTTGTCAACCCCATCGCGGGTGGACGCAATGCCGAGCCGGAGATCCGGGTCCGGGTGGAGGCCGCATTTCGGCGGCGCCCCGGCTCCTACGAGATTTATGTTACGCGCGGTCCCCGCGATGCTACGGAGAAAATACGGCGCGAAGCAGATACCGGGGAAGAGCTTCGTGTTTATGCCTGCGGGGGCGATGGCACGTTCAATGAATGTATCTGCGGCGCGGCAGAGAGAGCGAATGTATCCGTCTGTCCATACCCCACGGGAACGGGGAATGATTTCTGCCGCATGTTCGGAGAGCAGGCCGCCAGGTTTCAGGATCTGGACGCACTCCTTGAGGGCTCGATCCGCCCAATTGACCTGATTGCCTGCAACGAAAGCTACAGCGTCAATATCTGTTCAGTCGGCATCGATGCGCGTATCGGAACGGATGCCCATACCTTCAGTTCCCTTCCACTTGTGGGCGGCACCGGGGCTTATATCATTTCCACGATTGTCAATGCCTGCCGCGGGATTGCAACGGATATGCGTATCCAGTGCTGCGGGAAAACCTATGAGGGGAAATTCAGCTTGGTCTGCGTATGCAACGGCCGTTTTTACGGGGGAGGCTTTAATCCGTCCCTGCATGCCCGGGTGGATGATGGTGTTCTGGATATCTTTATTGCAAAAAATGTCTCGCTCTTCAACTTCGCCCGTCTGATCGGCAAATATGCCAAAGGCCAGGCGGATGAGCTTCCGGAGCATGTTGTCCATCTGCAGGGCAGCGAGATTCAGATTGACTTTGACACGGAAAATGTCATCAACCTCGATGGTGAGGCACTTTATAGCGATACTGTGCGAATGCGTGTGCTGCCCGGAGCGTTGAATCTGCTGGTCCCGAAGGGGATTGCCGCCGGTGCTCCTGGTTCGCCCCTTTCAGAGAAACCATTTTCAGACAGGATTGAGAGCGCATGAATATCAGAAAGTCTGACATACAGGATCTTCCCCGCATGCAGGAAATCTATGCCTTTGCACGGAGCTTTATGGCACAGCACGGTAACCCCAACCAGTGGGGCCCGACGAGCTGGCCGCCGGAGGCGCTGCTCCGGCAGGATATCCGCGATGGCCACAGCTATGTATGCCTCGATGAAGACAGCCGGGTGATCGGAACCTTTTTCTTCATCTTCGGGGAGGATATCGAGCCAACCTACCTTGTCATCGAGGACGGTGCCTGGCTGGGTGACGGGCCTTACGGCGCAGTGCATCGCGTGGCTTCCGATGGATCCAGACCGGGGATCGGGGCTTTCTGCATCAACTGGGCCTATGAGCAGTGCGGGCATCTGCGCATCGACACTCATGGGGACAATGTTGTCATGCAGAATCTGCTGAAGAAACTGGGATTTACTCACTGCGGCATCATCCATGTGGAAGAGGACAACTATCCTCGCCTGGCTTACGAAAAAATGGAGCTTGAGCAGGAATAATGAAATCTTGCCACTGAGCAGCAAACAGTGAGAAGATATACGGCATACAAACATTATAATAAATCCCTCTGGAGCTTAAGAAACACTCCAGAGGGATATTTCTCTTTTCTTTTCGAAGGAAAATGCTTTACCGATCGAGGATCTGCCGGCTGTGATCCATCCAGCTGCCCTTGCGGTAATAGATATAAATCAGAATGTCCGTCAGCAGCCAGGAGGTGACATAGGCGAGGCAAAGGACACCAAGTGTATGCACGAATCGGAACACTGTGAGGATCCAGACTATCCGGAAGAGACAGATGCCGAGTCCGATCAGAATGACCGGATGAACAGCATCGCCGGAGCCACGCAGTACAGCGGACAGAACCTCCACAACTGTCCAGATAAAATAGAAGGGTACAAAATAGAGCATGATGCTGTAGGTCGTTGCGATGACCGCCTGGTCTGTTGTGAGGATGGAGAGAAGAGGTTTTGCTGTGAGCATGATCAGGCCGCTCATGCACAGCGTGATAATCCAGGAGAGCATCATACCCTGGCTGACGCATTGCTTTACACGATCCTTGCGGCCGGCACCATAATTCTGACCGACAAAGCTGGTGATTGCGGCACCAAGGGCATTGCTGACAGCCCAGAAGATGCCATCGGTTTTGGAGGACATGGCCCAGGAAGCCACAACGACAGTACCGAGGGAGTTGACACCGATCTGCACAATCATGTTTGAGACGCCGTACATGGCATTCTGAAGACCTGCGGGGATTCCGAGCCGGAACATATTGGCAAGATAGACGCCCTTCAGTTTCATCTCACGAAAGCTCAGTCGCCAGGAGGCCTTTGCCCGCATCAGCCGAAGCGTGAGCAGAATCATATTGATGATCTGTGCTACCACTGTAGCAATGGCAACGCCTGCTACACCCCAGTGGAAGAGAAGAACGAAGACGACATCCAGAATGATATTCGTCACACATCCCACAACCATGAACAGAAAGGGGCTGATGGCATCGCCCACAGACCGGAGCATGTTGGACTCCATGTTCAGTACAAGGATAAAGGGGACACCAAGAAAATAGATCCGCAGATAGAGTGCTGAATATGGGAGGGTATCCTCGGGGGTTCTCAGAAGCCGCAGCATGGCAGGGGACGCTGCAAGGCCGAGGATCATCAGAGCGAGACCCACAAGGGCAAAAACTGTAATTGCATTGCCGGCCGCGTTGCGGACATCCTCTGTTCTCCCTGCGCCGTAAATCTGTGCGATTACGACCGAGGCACCGGCAGTGGTGGCTACAAAGAAACCGATCAGAAGATTGATAATCTGGGCAGAACTCCCTCCCACGGCCGCCAGTGCGACGGTGCCGACAAAGCGACCAACGATCAGGCCATCTACGGCATTATAAAGCTGCTGGATGCAGGTACCGGCAGCAATCGGCAGAAAGAATAAAAGAAGACGTTTCCAGACCACACCGGTGGTCAGATCAAGATTGACAGATTGCTTATCCATACTGGCTGTGCCTCGAACAATTCATTATATTTCCGGTCTCAGACCTCAAACCAGCGCGTGGCGAATTCGGCCACCGCAGCAGTCAGCTTTTTCACATCCCAGTGTGTTGCATTGATGGTAAGGTCAAACATGCTTCCGTCACCGCGGACCTTCCCGGTAAGGATTTCACGGGTCCTCAGACGGTTGCGGTCAATACGGCGGATATTACGGAGAATTTCCTTCTCCGTCAGGCGCTCAGCCTCAGGCTTCTTCAGCTCATATTTCAAGCAGCGGTTTAGCCTTGCGTCGATATCTGCGCATACGGAAATCCGGAAGGGGTGATATTCCTGAAGGATCACATCCGCATCACGGCCAACGATGATACAGTCGTTGCCCGTTTCCGCGATCCTGCGGATGATCTCGCTTTCATGAAGAAGAAGCTGGGTCCGCGTACCGTGGTCAAAACCAAGGTGAGCAAAGCTGTTGCGATAGGTAAGCTGGACATTGTGCCAGCCGTGGTTGGAGAGAAGACGCTTGACGCCGTCCGGATCCATGCCCTGTTCATGGGCGATGGTATCGATAATCTCCTTGTCATAGTAATCCCATTCGAGAAGATCGGAGAGGCGTTTGCCAAGCTCACGGCCACCGCTTCCGAATTGCCGGCTGATTGTGATGATGCGCACAAAAATCACCTGATTCTTTCAGTTAGGAATAGAGGAAAACTGCCCGATCACAGAGACCATGCTGTTTGCAGGGAAGTAACATAGCACTGTGCGGGCAGTTTGTCAATGGTAATTGAGAAGGCAAGCTGTGGTTATAGGAGTAGATGGGCTGCCTCCTACTGGCTGTTCAGCGAAAATAACGAACCGCTGCCTCAAACATCCGTAGATCATAGTTGCCGGGGACATTCTGATACAGTCCTGTACCGATTCTCTCGGCATGACCCATTTTACCAAAAACGCGGCCATCGGGGGAAGTGATTCCCTCAACGGCATAGAGCGAGCCATTCGGGTTGAAGGCAACATCACTGCTGGCTTCACCATCAAAATCGACATACTGTGTCGCTATCTGCCCGTTCTCGGCGAGCTGATGAATAAGCGTATTCTCCGCAAGGAAGCGGCCTTCCCCGTGGGAGATCGGGACAAGATAGGTCTCGCCGAGGTTCGTGAGAGAGAGCCAGGGCGAGCGGTTGGAGCATACGCGGGTGCGGACAATGCGGCTCTGATGACGCCCGATGGTATTGAAGGTCAGCGTCGGGCAGGAGGCGTCAGTATCGATGATTTTCCCGTAGGGCACGAGACCCAGCTTGATAAGTGCCTGGAAACCATTGCAGATACCGCAGATGAGACCACCCCGCATATCAAGCAGTGCCGTGACCTCTTCACGTACAGCGGCATTGCGGAAAAAGGCTGTGATGAACTTGCCGGAGCCATCGGGCTCATCGCCCCCGGAGAAGCCACCGGGGATGAAGATCATCTGGCTGTCACGCACGCTGGAGGCAAACTGGTCAACACTGTGGGCAATGCCAGCGGGGGAGAGATTGTTGATGACGAAAATCACAGGCTCAGCACCGGCATCCCGAACTGCGCGGGCGCTGTCGATTTCGCAGTTGGTGCCGGGAAAGACCGGGATCAGCACCCGAGGCTTCGCTGTGCGGACGGAGGCCTTCATGAGAGAGGAGGCATTCGGCATGGTGAAGGTCTGCATTGGACCGTGAGAATCCGGAATATTGCAGGCATAGACGGGCTCCAGTTTGTCTTCATACAGGGACAGGACATCCTTGAGCGGGAGTGCCTCTTCGCCGAGGCTGATGACACCGTCATTGCAGATAAACCCGATAAGCTCGGCGTCCAGGTCTTCGGCTGTCTCGACCAGGAAGGAACCATAGTCATAACCAAACAGCTTTTGCATGGATAATCCTTTCGCAAAGCGGAAACCAAAGCCATTACCGATGGCCATCTTCAGAATGCCCTCTGCAATGCCGCCGATGCCTGGTGTCCAGCAGGCGAGAACCTTGCCATTCTTCATAAGATCATGTACCCGGACAAACAGTGAGAGAAGAGAATCCGCTTCCGGAAGACCATCCTGGCCAATGGCCGGGTCGAGGCGATAGACGCGGTTTCCAGCGGACTTGAATTCAGGAGAGACTACATCCGAGGTTTTTCCTGTTGTCACAGCGAATGACACCAGAGTTGGAGGAACATGCATATCCTCAAAGCTTCCGCTCATGCTGTCCTTGCCGCCAATGGCACCGACGCCAAGCTTCATCTGTGCCTCCAACGCTCCGAGCAGGGCTGCCACGGGCTTGCCCCAGCGGAGACTATCATGACCAAGGCGCTCAAAGTATTCCTGGAAGCTGAGATAAACGTCCTCGAAGGAAGCGCCGGTGGCTACAAGGCGGCAGACTGATTCCACCACAGCCAGATAAGCGCCGTGATAGGGACTTTTCTCGGAGATGAAAGGATTGAATCCCCAGGACATGAAGGAGCAGTTATCCGTGTGTTTTTCCTCCATGGGGATTTTCTGTACCATGGCCTGAATTGGTGTAAGCTGATATTTCCCGCCGAAGGGCATCAGCACTGTGCCCGCACCAATGGTGGAGTCGAAACGTTCACTGAGACCGCGGTGAGAGCAGCAGTTGAGGTCCTGTGCCAAGCTGCGAAGATTCCCGGAAAAGCTGCCGGAGACCTCACGCCCCCATGCTTCAGGCGCAGCGGAAACAACATCAATATGCTTCTCAGCGCCGTTGGTGTCGAGAAAAGCACGGCTGAGATCCACGATGGTGCTGCCGTTCCAGCGCATTACGAGACGGGGTTCAGCCTGAACCTTTGCAACCGGGCAAGCCTGCAGGTTCTCGGACGCGGCCAGGGACAGAAAGGAATCGGCGTCTTTAGCTGCAACTACAACGGCCATGCGCTCCTGACTCTCGCTGATGGCAAGCTCGGTCCCGTCAAGACCTTCATATTTGCGGGGAACTGCATTCAGATCTATGATGAGGCCGGGGGCCAGTTCTCCGATGGCAACGGACACGCCGCCGGCACCAAAATCGTTGCAGCGTTTGATCATACGGCTGGCTTTACCGTTTCGGAACAGGCGCTGAAGCTTTCTCTCTTCTGGGGCATTGCCTTTCTGAACTTCGGCGCCACAGGTTTCAACAGAAGAGACTGTATGTGCCTTGCTGGAGCCGGTAGCTCCGCCAATGCCGTCACGGCCGGTGCTTCCTCCCAGAAGAATGACAACGTCACCGGGTGCGGGGCGCTCGCGTCGAACGTGACCGGCAGGGGCAGCCGCGATGACAGCGCCGATTTCCATGCGCTTGGCAGCATAGCCTGGATGGTAAAGCTCATCCACTATACCGGTGGCAAGGCCGATCTGATTGCCATAGGAAGAATAACCGGCGGCCGCAGTTGTGACGAGTTTGCGCTGGGGAAGCTTGCCGGGGATAGTCTCGGAAACCGGGACCAGAGGATCGGCAGCGCCTGTCACGCGCATGGCGCCGTAGACATAGGAGCGGCCGGACAAAGGATCGCGGATGGCCCCGCCTATGCAGGTCGCTGCGCCGCCAAAGGGCTCTATCTCGGTCGGATGGTTGTGGGTTTCGTTTTTGAACATCAGAAGCCAGGGTTCTTTGACACCGTCAGCTTCGACATCGATGCGCACACTGCATGCGTTGATTTCTTCCGACTCGTCCAGACGGCTCAGCTTCCCGGCCTTACGAAGCGCCCTGACGGCAATGGTGGCCAGATCCATGAGGCAGACCGGCTTGGTACGCCCAAGGGACGCACGAATGTCCAGATAATCCTGCCAGGCCTTCTCCAGCAGAGCATCTTCAAAGCGTACGCTGTCGATCCGAGTGTTGAAGGTAGTATGACGGCAGTGATCGGACCAGTAAGTATCAAGCACACGAAGCTCCGTCAACGTCGGATCACGGCCTTCTGACCGAAAATAATCACGACAGGCAGCGAGATCGTCGCTGTCCATGGCAAGCCCAAAGCGGTTGACATAATCTGAAAGATCATCTCCCTCCAGATTGCGGAAGCCCTCCAGGACAGGGACTGAATCAGGCGCTTCGGTCTGAAGCGCGAGAGACTCCGGCAGTTCCATGGAGGCCTCTCTGGCTTCAACCGGGTTGATCACATATTTTTTGATTTCGGCCAGCTCATCCTCAGACAGCTTGCCATACAGAGCATAGACCTTCGCCGAGCGGACAGGGGGACGTTCTCCCTGGGAGAGAATCTGTATACATTGCGCGGCGGAATCCGCCCGCTGGTCAAACTGACCCGGCAGATATTCCACAGCGAAGACCATGGCACCTTCCAGACTGGGGGAGGTGAGGACTTCGTCCAGCTGCGGCTCAGAGAAGACCGTTCGCACAGCGTATTCAAAGAGCTCAGTGGAAATATCCTCCACGTCATAACGGTTGAGAATCCGGACGCTTTCCAGAGAACCGATTCCCAGCAGGCCTCGGGCCTCTGCCAGCAGTGTTCTTGCTTCAGCATCCAGACCCGGTTTTTTTTCGACAAAAATACGTCTGACCATTTCTTATTGCTCCTTTTCTCCTGAAGGCGCGGCATTATGCTGCAGGGCCTTCAGGGCACGCTGCCCAATATCATGGCGGAAGAAAGCGTTCTCAAAATGGACACAGTCGGCGATGGCATAGGCCTGTTCAATTGCTTCGGGGAGAGTATCCGCAACGGCTGTGCAGCCGGCAACTCTTCCACCGGAAGTGACAAGGCAGCCGTCCTCACGGATGGCGGCGCCGGCGACATAAACCTGCCCGCGGATTTCTTCAGGGATTACCAGCGGGAAGCCCTTCCTGTACGAAACCGGGTAGCCTTCAGAAGCGAGAATCACGCAGCAGGCGCAGCGCCTGGAAAAGCGTACATCGATTTCTGAGAGGCGTTCCTCTGTTACAGCCTGCATGACCGTGAGCAGATCCGTTTCAAGAAGCGGCAGAACGACCTGGGTCTCCGGGTCGCCGAAACGGCAATTGTATTCGATCACCTTGGGGCCGTTTGCTGTCAGCATAAGACCAAAATACAGGCAGCCTTTGAAGCGGCGGCCTTCAGCATTCATGGCGCGCATGGTGGGAAGGAAAATCTCGTTCATGCACTTCTGAGCGATTTCTGCAGTGTAATACGGGTTCGGCGCAATGGTCCCCATGCCGCCGGTGTTCAGACCGGTATCGTTATCCCCGGCGCGCTTGTGGTCCATACTGGATACCATCGGCACCATGGCATTGCCATCCGTGAAAGCAAGGACTGAGACCTCGGGCCCTTCGAGGTATTCCTCGATAACAATTTTCTCTCCGCTGGCACCGAAGCGCTTTTCGGCCATCATCCCGCGAACGGCATCCATGGCTTCTTCCCGGCTGAAGGCAATGATCACACCCTTGCCGAGGGCCAGACCGTCAGCCTTGATAACAGTCGGAATAGGTGCGTCCTCAAGATAGGAGAGGGCGGCATCCATGTTGTCAAAAGTCGCAAAGCATGCGGTAGGGATGCCATATTTCTGCATAAGATGCTTGGAGAAAACCTTGCTGCCCTCGATGATGGCGGCTTCAGCCCTGGGGCCGAAACAGGGAATACCCTCGGCTTCGAGAGCGTTGACACAGCCGAGCACCAGAGGATCATCGGGGGTTACAACTGCATAATCAGCCTGGTTTTCTACAGCAAATCGAACAATGGCAGGAATATCGGTAGCGGCAATAGGCACACAGGTTGCATCTGCGGCGATACCCCCGTTTCCGGGCAGTGCCCAGATTGTTTCTATAGCCGGGTTTTCTCTCAGCTTGCGGATGACGGTATGCTCACGCCCGCCACCGCCTACAACAAGTATCTTCATGGCAGCGGCCTTTCTCAATGATGGAACAGGCGCATGCCGGTAAAGGCCATGACCATATCATAGCGATCAGCAGTTTCGATGACATTGTCATCCCGAATAGAACCGCCCGGCTCCACAATATACTGCACGCCGGATTTTCTGGCGCGCTCAACGTTATCGCCAAAGGGGAAGAAAGCATCAGAACCGCATGTGACGCCGGACTGCTTCGAGATCCACTCTTTCTTTTCCGCGGCCGTAAGAGGCTCCGGCTTAACGGCAAAGGTTCTCTGCCAAACGCCTTCGGCCAGAATATCCTCAGCCTCGTCAGAAAGATAGATATCGATGGCATTGTCCCGGTCGGGGCGGCGGATCCCCTCCACAAAGGAGAGAGAGAGCACCTTCGGATGCTGACGGAGAAGCCAGTTGTCCGCCTTGGAACCTGCAAGCCGCGTGCAGTGGATGCGGCTCTGCTGACCGGCACCTACGCCAATGGTCTGGCCGTCCTTCACATAGCAGACAGAGTTGGACTGGGTATACTTCAGCGTGATCAGGGAGATAAGCATATCGCGCTTTGCTTCCTCTGGCAGGTTGTGGTTCTTCGTGACAAGGTTTTCGAGGATCGAGGGCTCAATCCGATAGTTGTTGTGGCCCTGCTCGAAGCGGATGCCGAAGACGTCCTTGTACTCCTGGGGCGCGGGGACATAGTCCGGGTCAATCTGGATGACGGCATAGTTCCCTTTTTTCTTGGTCTTCAGAATGGCAAGAGCTTCTTCTGAATAACCCGGAGCGATGATCCCGTCGGAGACCTCATCTTTCAGATAGAGAGCTGTAGCCTCGTCGCAGGGGTCGCTGAGAGCAGCCCAGTCTCCGTAAGAGCAGAGTCGGTCTGCTCCGCGGGCGCGGATATAGGCCGAGGCGATGGGGGAAAGCACAGCATCCTCAGTGACAAAACAGATCTTCCTCTGAACGTCGTCAAGAGGCAGGCCAACGGCTGCACCGGCAGGGGAGACGTGCTTGAAGCTGGCGGCAGAGGGAAGCCCGGTGGCTTCCTTCAGCTCCTTTACCAGCTGCCAGGAGTTCAGCGCGTCCAGAAAGTTGATAAACCCGGGACGCCCGTTGAGAATCTGCACCGGCAGGTCGGATCCGTCCGGCATGAAGATGCGGGCAGGTTTCTGATTCGGATTACAGCCATATTTCAGTTGAAATTCATTCATTGTTCAATCCCCCAGATTTTTGTTGAAGAGACGGACCTTGCCGTCTGTCATGGCATAGAGCGATACCTTGTTATCCTTATTCAGCGCTGCCCAGACCTCTTCGGGTTCGGGCATGTCGATGGGAAGCGGTTCGCCGCTGAAGGCGGGAAGTGGATCCCCCGGACCCTGATAGGTGCTCAGAAAGACGCCCTTTCCTTCCTCACAGCCTTCGTAGCTGTAGAAGGCCCGCAGGCAGCGACCGTCATCGGTGTGCTTAAGAATGGAGAGCTCAAAGCTGCCATCCGGGTTCAGAATGGCAGAGATGCGCGGAGTATAGTTCGGAGCGTCCGGCTCGAAACAACGGGTCATCAAAGCTGCACGGAAATCGCCGCAGTTACGGATAGTATCGGTCTGGTCACCATTGGTGACGATCAGGCGATCACCCATCTTTCGTACCGGGTGATAGATTATGAGGCTCGGGTCACTGAGCTTTGCCGGGTCGAAGGCCTCTGTGCGGATGCCGTCGTCCGTCAGGGTAAAAATACGGTTGCGGCTGTTTTCACTGCGGCCCATGATGAAATAGTAAACGCGGTTTCTGCCAACGGCGATGCCGCGGCCGGGATAGGGATTCTGCCTGAGAAAGTCCAGAAAATTCATTTGATCTCTCCTCTCGATACAAGCTCTGCCGCCAGAGGCAGAAGCTTCCATTCCGCCTGCTCCATGACACGGCGCTGAAGGGTTTCCGGCGTATCGTCGGGAAGCACCTCCACGGCCTTCTGAAGCAGGATCTCTCCGCCGTCAGGGATTTCGTTGACAAAATGCACGGTTGCACCGGTTACCTTCACGCCTCGGGCAAGGGCCGCTTCGTGAACGCGCAGACCGTAATACCCTTTCCCGCAGAATGCCGGGATAAGGGAGGGGTGAATATTCAGAATCCGTCGGTCATGCCGTGCGGTAAAGGCAGGGGACAGAATCCGCATGAAGCCTGCGAGGATGATCAGATCAATCTGATAGTCCTTCAGAAGAGCCTCCAGTTCCGGTTCAAAGCTCTTCCCTGTCAAAACTGCGGAAGGGATTCCGGCCTCGGCTGCCCGCGTCAGGGCATAGGCTTTGCTGCTGCTGGAGACGACCAGTGTCAACTCTCCACTCTGCAGGACACCGGCGTGGGTGGCGTCTATCAATGCCTGCAGGTTGGTTCCACCGCCTGATACCAGGACGGCAATTCGCTTTTTCTCCATGGTTTTCAGCCCTCAGGAGAGCGTCACACGTTCATCACCCTGCCGGATTTCGCCCAGGACGACTGCGTCGGGCAGCAGGGTTCTGACTGTGTCCACAGAGGCTTTGGCAACCGCCAGCACCATGCCAATTCCCATGTTGAAGGTGTTGAACATATCACGCTCTGAGACTTTCCCGATCTCCTGAATCAGCGTGAAGACCGGCTGTACGGG
>CADBNC010000065.1 GCA_902795885.1 Oscillospiraceae bacterium | reverse complement strand
GCCATAGCGCATGACCACGCGCCCGGCAAAGCGGGAGAGGGTGCTGTTGCGGGTACCCTCCTGAATCACATGCCGGTACTGCGCGTTCCGGAAGACCTGCCTGAGCTTCTCTTCATCCGGTCCGGTGATTTCTTCAGCAGTCTGGGTCTTTTGTTCCGGAAGCAGATCTGTGCAGTCATCCTCTGGAAGAATGGCTTCGCGATTCTTCCCGTCGGGAAGGATCGGCGCCACCTCACCATCGATGGTGAGACTGCCCTCATGCCAGATCACCTCTCCGGTGTCCGCGCCGAAGAAGAATCGCGCCGCGTCCAGAGCGTTGCCGTCGAAGAAAGGAAACTTTTCATAGACGGCTGCCTTGAGCGCGGCGTAACGGTCGGCGTCTGACTCGTGGGGAATCTCGAAATAGACATGGAATTTGGGCCGGGGCGGGCGGCCCTTTTTCTCCCGCATGTGGTGGCGGGAAAAGGCGATGGCGTAGGAGATGTCCGGCAGCATCCCGTCCAGCTTCTCAGGCGTGATCCATTCCGCCGGATCTTCTGAAAAATCATTGTCGCAGTCCATGACCAGCACGTTCGTGCCGCGGAAGTTATCCCGGCTGCGATAGTCCCCTTCATATTCCGCACAGACATGGTCAAACTTCACTGCCTCCTGCATCTCCTCTGCCGAGGTGATCTCCACATGCCGGGGATAGAGGCAGTTTTTGGCATCGCCCGCGGTATTCGCGAGCTGCAGATTGAACTTCATATTTATCCTCCCAATCAATTCTATTGAGGGGCACGCATGATGTATACCCCTCTACATTCAAGCGTACAGTTTTCTCAATTCTGTTCCGGTCTCAGAGAAAGTTTTTTATTTTTTCTAAAATGCGGAACAGAACGCGGATTTTTGTACGCTATGAAGTAGAGGGGCCAATGAGCTTCCTCAGAAAGAGAGGTGCCGCAGATGCGGAACCAGATTATCAGGGAGGAACTATGAAAACACTGGAAATGGATATTGAAACACGCTCCGGTACGGACCTCACCCGTGCCGGCGTGTACCGCTATACCGAGGATCCGGATTTTGACATCCAGCTTTTCGGCTATTCCGTGGACGAAGGGCCCGTGAGCGTCATTGACCTTGCCTGCGGAGAGCAGATCCCGGAGGAGATCCTGAAGGCGATCACGGATGAGAGTGTCATCAAGTGGGCCTACAACGCCGGGTTCGAGCGGGTCTGCCTCTCGGCCTGGCTGCGGAAATACCGCCCGGATCTCTTCCACGGCTATGGCCAGCCGGAAGACCGCACCGTCAATTACCTCTCCCCCGCCTCCTGGCGCTGCAGCCTGGTGCTGGCAGCCTACAACGGGCTGCCCCTCTCGCTGGCGGGCGTCGGCCGGGTGCTGAAGCTTACCGAGCAGAAGCTGGAAGCAGGCCGGGATCTGATCCGATTCTTCGCCTGTCCCCATGGGTCGAAGGAGCCCGGTGGAATCCGGACATGGAACCACCCCGAAGACGCGCCGGAGAAATGGGCCCTCTACAAAGCCTACAACCGGCGCGATGTAGAGGTGGAACTGGCCATCCGGAACAGGCTGCGGAGGTTCCCGGTGCCGGATTCTGTCTGGGAAGAATACCGCCTGAGCGAGGAGATCAACGACCGGGGCATCGCCCTGGACCGGGATTTTGTGAATAACGCTGTCTGCATGGACGAGAGGATCCGGCAGGAGCTTGAGGAGGAAATGCGGAGTCTCACCGGTCTGGAGAACCCCAACTCCGCCCAACAGCTGAAAGAATGGCTCTCTCAGCAGGGCGTGGAAGTGAACACACTGGACAAGAAAGCGGTCCGCACCCTGATGGAAACCGCCCCGCCGGAGCTGCAGCAGGTTCTCTGCCTGCGGCAGCAGCTCTCCCGCAGCTCGGTGAAAAAATACCAGGCGATGGAAGCCTGTGTCTGCGCCGATGGCCGCTGCCGGGGGATGTTCATGTTTTATGGCGCCAACCGCACAGGCAGATTCGCCGGGCGGCTGGTGCAGCTGCAGAATCTCCCCCAGAACCACCTGCCGGATCTGGCAGAGGCAAGGGCGCTGGTCCGGTCCGGGGACTATGAGACACTCCGCCGGCGGTATGACGATGTGCCGGACACCCTCTCGCAGCTCATCCGCACGGCCTTTGTGCCCCGGGAGGGCTGCGTCTTTGCCGTGGCCGATTTTTCCAGCATCGAGGCGAGGGTGCTTGCCCTCCTCGCCGGGGAGCAGTGGCGTCTGGATGCCTTTGCCCGGGGTGAGGACATCTACTGCGCTTCCGCCAGCCAGATGTTCGGCGTCCCGGTGGAGAAGCACGGCGTGAACGCCCATCTGCGGCAGAAGGGCAAAATTGCGGAGCTCGCCCTGGGATATGGCGGCAGCACCGGGGCGCTGAAGGCCATGGGAGCTCTGGAGATGGGCCTTGCCGAAGAGGAGCTGCAGCCCCTGGTCACCCAGTGGCGGGAAGCAAACACCGCCATTACGGACTTCTGGTGGGATGTGGACGACGCGGCAAAAGAATGTATCCGCATGCGTCTGCAGACCGAAGTGGGCCCCATTCGGTTTGCATATAAGAACGGATTCCTCTTTATCCGCCTCCCGAGCGGGCGGAGGCTCAGCTATGCACGGCCGCGGATTGAGCGGAACGATTATGGCGGCGAATCCATCACCTATGAGGGCATTGGCAGCGACAGAAAGTGGCAGCGGCTGGAAACCTACGGGCCCAAGCTTGTGGAGAACATCGTGCAGGCCGTGAGCCGCGATTTGCTCTGCCATGCCATGCGCACGCTCTCCCACTGCCGGATCGTGGCCCATGTGCATGATGAGCTGATTATAGAGGTTCCGCCTGCCGAAAGCCTGGAGGAGATCTGCCGCAAAATGGCCGAAGCGCCCGCATGGCTTCCGGAGGCGGATCTCCGGGCCGACGGCTATCTGACCGAATGGTACCGGAAGGATTGACCCACAGAGTTACCCGGCTGATTCAAACCGCCTGAGTACTTCTGCTCCGATTTTTCTGACCTTCTGAATATCACGGTGCGCTGTGGTCTTCGGGATATTGAGTTCCCGGGCCACCAGCGTTGGCGTGCAGCAGTTCAGATACAGCCAGCCCAGGATTTTGGTGTAATATGGTTTTTCCTTCTCAAGCGCTGCCACAATTGCCCTGTATCTCTCCTTCTGCAAAAGCTCCTCAAACAGGTCCTGCGGATCCGGGATCTCATAGCATCCGGGATAATATTCCTCATCTGCAGGAAGAAGGCTGTCAAGAGATTCGACCGATATTCCGCTGGCCTGCATACTCTTTTTCTCACGGTCACTGCGTCTTGCGGACCATTGGTTGACCCGTTCGTTGAGCGCGGCCTCCTCGGCGCTTACTCTCACCCTGTAACAGGCAAAGGTTTCAGGTCCTGCTTTCCTTTTGCAGATCTGAAAGGGGGAATACCCATACTGCTCTATGAAGTATCGGATATCCTCTTCGTCATAGAGCGCCCTGTTTGCTTTCATGGTTTCCAGATTGACCGGAAGATAGGCATCCTCCAGCCCGTCATCCGGAGTCTCATTGCGTGTGCTTCTAAACTCTTCATTGTTTCTGTTATCACCCATGATATGTTCCTTTCCGTCCGGGGTCCGGTGCGGTGGGAATGCATCATGGGCGACGAAGAGTGGCCATCATTCAGCATAAGTCTCGAAAAAAAGGCATGCTGAATCACGGCAGGTGCATCGTGCGTTCAACAGCCGTCATCGCTGCTGAACCGCTCATATGCATCCCACCGTCTTAATGGCCACTCAGACATTGAGATTATATTTATTCGCGGGGTCTGGAAATTGCGGGGAAAATGCGGTTATATGCTTTGTCAGGCATCACCTGCCTTTCTGAAATAAAAAGAAAAAACCGGAGCAATCAAAACATCCACGAAAATACACTTCCTGTATTTTTCGATATGCTTTGACTGCCCCGGCTTGTCTCGAATGCTCAGGAATTCATCAGTTCCTGCGGACAGCTCCTTCGAACAGTTTATGTCCTCTTACCCCCGAGGCGGGCTTCCAAAGCGGCTGGCTACTGTCTCCAAGTCACCGTATTCGGTACAGTGCCAGCCTGCTTTTCATCCGGAAGATTAAAATGATGCAGCCTGTTCCCTTTCTGTGATCGTACATCGAACTCCGGGTCCGTACAGCGCCGCTGCAAATTCCTCAACCGAGAGGGTGTCCAGTTTGTTCCCCTGCTTCACAAGCGCTACGGGTTTGCCTCCCCTCCAGATCCGTTCCCCGAACTTGGCGCCATGCCTCGGCGTGCGTAGATCGTTGCGTTTGCTCTCTTTCATTTTTACCTCCTTGTTTCCTTCGTTTGGATGAAGGACGCCATTGCTGATCATGTTATCTGTGAAAGGGCAATTATTCCGATGCCCTTTCGGGTACGCTCTACACTATAGCGTACCTCTCGGGTCAATGTAATAGACTTGTAACGAATTTGGTGGTAAACTATGTATATCATGCATACCGAGGTGGACAACCAAATGGAGACAAGTCATTATGAGATTGATGAGCAGCGAACGGCGGAGCTGAACCAGCCCGAGCTTCTGGTTTTAGCCGCGAGAGGCGACCCGGATCATTTTTACTGCATCCTCGTGCCTTCAAAGATCCATTCGGGCTGCCCGCACTGTGGGAATCCTTTTTTCCGCAATCAGGGTAATATGCACCGGGACTTTCTGGATGTAATCCCGCGCGGCGATGATGCGGCACTCATCACCGTTTCGGTGGAATTCAGAAAAAGCAAATGCACTGCAGCCGATTGCGGGAGAATTTATTACCCTTCCTGTTCCTTTGCCAGTCCCTACGCCAGGACAACGCGAAGGCTCGATGATGCGATCGTGCGCATGGCCCTGCGTGAAGGCTTCACATACACGGAAACAGCAGCAATGCTGAACGGGCGGTTGAGCCGTCAGGCTGTCTATCGGATTTATCACCGTCGGATAAAGGAACTGGGTGCTGATACAAGTGATCAGACCTTGTGGTTCAGAGAGATTCTGAAAGGAGATACGGCTTATTAATCCGGCGTGTCCGGGAGACACAAGATGTGCCTGCCATGAAAATCAAAACAGCCCGCAAAGCACGCCATTTTCGGCCGCTTCCGGGCTGTTTGAATATTCACGCCTGTTGCCTTCGGGCTCCGGCACTTCTTGCGGTCAGGATTCCGGTATGGTAGAATGGCTTACATGCAGAGTGGGTTTGCCGGGCGACCGGGGAAAGGAGAAAAGCAACAATGAAATCGCTCACAATGTTCTATCTTGATGACTGCGGGTACTGTGCAAAGGCATTCAGGGCCCTTGAAGAGCTTTATGAAGAGAACCCCGCATACAGGAATGTTCCGATTGAGAAAACAGAAGAATCGCAGAATCCCGCCCTTGCGGATCAGTACGACTATTATGCTGTACCGAGCTTCTTTTACGGGAAGGAGAAACTGTTTGAAGCCCATCTGTTCATGAGTTATGACGATATAAAAGCCGAAGTCAGGCGCGTGCTTGATTTTGCCCTGTCGGATTAAAATGATATATTTCGGAAATCCTGTGTAAGATTCTTTTCCCGATCCTGTTATACAGGGTGAGGCGGAAAGGAAGTGACGCGATTGGAGGACAGTAAGATCATCAGCCTGTTTTTTGAGCGCTCAGAACAGGCAATCCGGGAACTGGACTGCAAATATGGATCTGCTATCAAGAAAACGGCAGCTAATATTCTGAATAATCGGCTGGATGTGGAGGAATGTGTGAACGACACCTATCTGAGGACGTGGAACAGCATTCCGCCTCACGCGCCAAATCCCCTGGTGGGTTATGTCTGCAGAATTGCCCGCAATCTGGCCGTAAACAGGTACCATGCCAATAACGCTGAAAAGCGCGGAGGCAACTACGGTCTGGTATTGGATGAGATGCAGGAGTGCATTCCTTCTGGCGTGAACCTGGAAACGGATTATGAGGCAAAAGAACTCAGTGCCGCGATTAACCGCTTCCTCTCCACGCTGGATCAGAAGGACAGGTTTCTGTTCGTCCGCCGGTATTGGTATGCAGATTCTGTTTCGGATCTGGCCGCGAGGACCGGTCTCGGTGCCAACCGAATCTCCGTCCGTCTTTTCCGCCTCCGTGAGAAATTGCGGAGCACTTTAGTGAAGGAGGGCTTTCTTGCATGAAACGGGAACTGTTGTCAAAAGCGTTCGGCGATATTGACGAGAGCTATATTCTGGAAGCATATTGTCCTGTTTCCGAGGATGCATCAGGCTCCCCGGAAAGGATCGTACACATGAAGAAGAAACGCATCATCACCTTCGCTCTGGCCGCGGCGCTCATGCTCGCGCTGGGAATCACGGCTTACGCGGTATGGGGCATTCATGCCGCACGCCAGCAGGAACTGAAAGCCGATCTGAAGGTCGAAGAAAACAATGTAAGCAGTTACATGGAGTATACTCTCCCGGAGGAAGAGGCAAACGGCCTTGTTCTGCTCTCTTCCGTAAACGATGGACAGCAGCAGCGGGTCTATGTGAATATCTCGCCTGTGACAGAGGAAGAAGCAGCGCGCTTCCCTGCAGATACAAGATTTGCCTGGAGCATTGCCGGCACAGAGATTGGCGGCTTTGCAGGGCCGCAGCTCCCGTCAGAGCTTTCCCTGTCGGGGGAAGAGGCAGTCCGTAAGGCTGTGCTGGAAAACGCCTATGATGAGGAAACACAGACCATGACCCTGCAGTGCTACGTGGATGTGCAGTTTATTGAAAAGGCAGAGGCTCAGCTTGGTACGGAAAATGTCCCGCTTCAGGTTCACCTGATCGCAGGCGAAAACGATACCCGGACTTTCGGGCCCGTTCCGCTCTCGCTGACAGAGGAACAGAACCGGTATTTCGACTTTGGAAATGCTGTTTACCATGATGAAGAACTGGATAAGGATATCAGGATCATCGGCCTGGAGCTTACTCCCTTCAGTGCCGTCTGGAAGGTGAGCTATGAGGGGGCCGCTGCCTTTCACACTCCGGAAGCGGATCAGGACGCCTATGCGCCATGGAGCATTCTGGAGGATAAGGTCTGCATCGAAACAGAGATCATTTTTTCCGACGGCTCTGCATTTTCCACCGGCGGCGCTCTGACCTGCCCCTTTGAGGACGGCGTTGTGAATCTCAACTGCGGCTGGGGCAGCGCCATCAACATCGACGATGTCCGGCAGATCGTTCTGGATGACCTTGTCCTTTGGGAAGCCAGATAGGTGCTGCGGGCAAGGCAGACTGACCGCGTTGCCTATCTTGTCGGCCATCACCACACGTTCTCCGGCACAGCCACTGAGTTTTGTCATTTTGTCAGACCGATCCCCTCAAAAAAAGGCATCGAGCCATGTGCTCGGTGCCTTTGTCATTCGGTAATGGGTTTTGTTCCTGACGGATGTTTATCCCCGGGCGATATGTTTTCTCCGGCCATTATCTGTGCCTGTTGCGGCCAAAGAAGGTATTATAGCGGTCCGGCTCCCAGCCGGGTTTTATATCCTTCACCGCCTCTGCCGCCGTAATAACAGCATCGTCGTTGTCAAGATCGATGAGCGTATAACGGTCGTTACCCATGCCGAGCTCCTTCATATAGCTGAGCTGGCGAAGCCCATGGCGGGACTCCACTCTCTCAATCAGTTCTTTTCCGGCTCCAGCCGAAGGAGACGCTGCGGTCCACAACGGCGAAGGCTTTTTTGCCTTGCATCGCTTTTGCAAGCCGCTCTGCAGGGAAGGGCCGACCACCCGTATGGAAGCACACCGCGAGGAACACCTGCAGCGCATCCGCAGTGCGGTGAAGGGAATATCCCAGACCATTCTGTGAGCATGGGATTGAAATATCCCTGATCTGCCGCATTTTAACATTTCACAAACAAAACACGAAAAACTCGCAAACATTCCTCTGTTATTGTATGACCATCCAAGGGGATGAAACAGAAAAACAATAACTTACAATAATGACTTATACATACGGAGGAATGGATCATGAATACCAATACCAATAACGAGCTCTACATCGTCACCGGCGCCGCAGGAAATCTGGGCAGCGCCATCGTCCGCAATCTGGTCGCAAAGGATCTGCCGGTCCGCGCTTTCGTCCTCCGGGGCGAGGAAGCCGCCAGGCACCTTCCCGAAGAGGCTGAGGTGATCGAAGGCGATGTGACGGACACTTCTTCTCTGGAAACACTGTTCGCGAACATCCCCGAGGGCACCGCAACATACTGCATCCACTGCGCGGCCATGGTCTCTGTCAGCACACTGGTGGCCGAAAAGATCTGGCACGTGAACGTGGACGGCACACAGTATATCATCGACAAGTGCCATGAGCACAACGCCCGGCTCATCTTCATCGGCTCCACTGGCGCCATCCCAGAGCTTCCCATGGGAACCGCAATTCGGGAAGTTGACCACTTTGATCCTGACACGGTCATCGGCCTGTACGACCAGACCAAGGCGGCCTCCTGCCAGCTGGTGCTGGACGCCATCCACAACGGTGAGATCGACGGCTGCCTGATCCTGCCCAGCGGCATCTCCGGCCCGATGGATTATACCTTCGGCAATGTGGCTGGCGTCATCCGCGAGTATACCGAGGGCAAGATGCCCGCCGGCGTGGAGGGAACCTTCAACTGTGCCGATAACCGCGACATGGCGGAGGCCATCTTCCGCGCATGCAAAGACGGCCGCACCGGCGAGAGTTATATTCTCAGCGGCGATATGATCGACATGAAGGAAGTATTCGACATTCTCTCAGAGCACACGGGTCTGCCCACCATCAAAACCATTCTGCCCGCCGGTATCGGCAGGGTGCTGGGCAGAATGAGCGATATGGCCGAAAAGATGACCCACAGGCCCCAGCGCATGACCAGCTTTGCTGTCTACAACCTGCTCCGCAACAACGAATATGATTCCTCCAAAGCCATCACCGAGCTGGGCTACAGTCCCCGCCCCATGGCCCAGAGCATCGCCGAGGAAATTGACTGGATGATCGAAGAGGGCATTGTGAGAATCCCCATGTCCATGGCGGCTTAAGCCGTCAGGATCCCGGCTTCAGGGCGCTGTTGCCCATGAATATGCTCATGATAAAGGTTTTCTTCTCCGAGGTTTTGTGATATCATGAAAAACACATTTGCAAAAATATCTATTCTGGAGGTATTCCCATGCAGCATTTTCTGGAAAACGAAGCCCTGAAGCTCCGTATCGATGATGCCGGTGCCGAGCTCTGCAGTGTTCTGGACAAGGCATCCGGCAGCGAGCGCATCTGGACCGCAGATCCTGCCATCTGGAACCGCCATGCGCCGATTCTCTTCCCCTTTGTCGGGAAGGTAGTGGACGGGAAGTATCGTGTTGACGGCAGAGAATACACCTTGAAAACGCAGCACGGTTTTGCCCGCGATCTGGACTTTCAATGTCTGGAGGAATCTGGCACTTCCGTTACCCACCAGCTTCTTCCCTCCCCTGCCCTTCAGGCAAGCTATCCCTGGTCCTTTGCCCTGACTGTCCGGAATTTCCTGGATGAAGAGAACCCCCGCCTGCTGCATATCGCGTGGAATGTGGAAAACCGCGGCCGGGCACTCATGTATTATTCCATCGGCGGTCACCCCGGCTTTCTGATGCCGGAGGGCGTCCGCAAGGAGGACTGCAGTCTGGTCTTCCCCGGCCGGGATCGGCTCACCTACTTTGGTGCAGACGCGGCAGGCTTCGCGCTGCCCGGCAGAAAGCATGTGCTCTCCCTGAAGGAAGGCCGTGCCCCGTACCAGGCAGATATTCCCGACACCTGGATCTTTGAGGATCAGGCCATCGAAACCATCGGTATCGCGCTGCCGGACGGGCAGCCTTATGTCACCATGCGGTGCGGGCAGTTCCCCATGCTTGCCGTCTGGGCAAATCCCGCAGGCCCCTTCATCTGTCTGGAGCCATGGTTCGGCCGTACGGATGACACAGGCTTTACCGGCACACTGGCCGAAAAGCCCGGGATACAGACCCTCGCACCGGGCGGGCACAGGAAGATCTCCTATTCCATTGAATTCCATCCCGTCAAATCATGACAGGCTATAAAAATGAATATAAAAATCCGGCGGTCTCAGCGTTTGTTGCTGGACCGCCAGATTTTCTGTTCTTCAGCCGCGTGGATCAGGTCATCCCGGAAATCGGGATGGGCAATGCCGATCAGGGCCTCTGCCCGCTCCCAGGTTGTGCGCCCCGGGAGGTTCGCGATTCCATACTCGGTGACAATACAGGGCGCCTGGGTTCGCGGCGTGGTGATAATGTCGCCCCCGGTAAAGTGGGGAATGATATTGGAATGGAGTCTGCCCTCCCTGTCGGTAAAGGTGGAGTGCATCGCCAGAAAGGCGCGTCCGTGTTCAGCCTCCATCGCGCCTGTGATGAAATCCACCTGGCCTCCGGTTCCTGAAATCTGCCGCAGGCCGGAGGACTCGGCGCTCACCTGCCCAAAGAGATCCACCGCGATGCAGCTGTCGATGGAGATGAAATGATCAAGCTCCCGGATGACAGCAGGATTATTGACATAGGCCATCGTGGCGCTGAGTATGGCGCCGTTGCCGTTGAGGAAATCATAGAGCTCCCGGGAGCCGTTGCAGATGGAGAAGATGCCCTTTCCCCTGTTGAGCGGCTTTCTGGCATCGGTGATCTTACCCGCCCTGTAAAGGGCCAGGTACCCATCGCTCATCAGTTCGGTATGCATTCCCAGATCCTTCACATCAGAATCGGCAATCATGCTGCCGATGGAGTTGGGAATACCGCCAATCCCCAGCTGCAGGGTGCATCCGCTGGTCACATAAGGGAAGATATATGAGGCTATCCTGCGGTCAGTCTCAGATGCCCCGGGGCTTTTCACCGTGGGGATGGGCAGATCCGATTCCACCACCATGTCCACATCCCGGATATTGATATGGTCGCCTGCAAGACCGGCAATCATCGGCATGCCGGGATTGACCTCCAGCACCACGTGCTCTGCCGCGTCCAGAATCTCCTGCATGGCACAGTTGGTAAGCCCGAAGGAGAAATTGCCGTTCTGATCCATGGGGGCGACTGTGATCATGGCCACATTCACCGGGGCGTATCCCTTCCGGTAATAGCCCCCGCAGTGGCGGAACAGCATGGGGATGTGATAGGCAAGTCCCTGGTCGATATACCTGCGGTCCAGGGCAGAGCAGTGCCAGACGTTAAAGGTAAAGGAGCCATGGGGATCATTCTCAACGGTCTGCACAGGGAGCATGGAGATTGCGCTGCGGATCTTTACATCGTGCAGCTCGCCGCTGCGTCTGGACAGGGCCGCGTCCAGAGCCTGCGGGAAAGAGCAGGTCTGGCTGTAATCAACCCAGTCACCGTCCTTGACAATCTGAACCGCCTCGTCCGCGGTACGAAGCTTTGCAGCGTAAAGCGCCTGAAAATCCATATTTCTTTCCTCCATCCGATATTCCGAATGCCTGCCGCCTTCTGAGAAGGGCAAAGATCGCCGTACGTAAACAGATTTTCCTTCCTGCTCAGGACGGCTGCTTCTTCAGGCTGCTGAGAATCATGCCGCCAATTACCAGCGCGACGCCGGCAACTCCCGCGGCTGTGATCTGCTCTTTCAGGAAGATGCCGCTTGCCAGCATCGTCACAACCGGGACAAAATAGACATAAAGATTGGTCTTCATCGCACCGATGCCGGCAATCGCCTCGTTCCAAAGGAGATAACAGACCGCGCTGCAGATAAGGCCAAGATAAAGCAGGCCGCAGAGATCGCCGAATCCGAGTCTGATCGAAGCCCCCCCGTCAAACAGCAGCATTGGTGCCGTGGTGAGGATGCCGTAAAACATCAGCTTGCGCGTGATGAGGAAGGAATCGAACTTTTCCAGACTCCGTTTGGCAAGGAATCCGTACAGTGCCCAGAAAACGGCAGCGGCGGTTGCCAGAAGATCGCCAACCGGGTTCAGCTTCAGGACAAACACACCGTTGAAAACCACCAGCAGTACGCCCAGAAAGGCAATCACAATACCCGCTCCCTCCTGCCGGGAGAGGCGTTCGCTCTTTCCAAAGGCACGCAGCATCAGGGCGGAGAAGATCGGCGCCGAGGAAACCAGGATGCTGACGTTGCTCGCCAGCGTCATACGAAGCGCCGTGTTCTCAGAAAGGAAATACAGGGTATTGCCAATCAGCGAGAGGAGGAGAAACTGCCCTTCCTCCCTCCAGTGAAAATGCCATTTGGGGTGAATGACCCACACCGCGAGCCATGCGATCACAAAGCGCAGAAACATCAGCTGAACCGGTGAAAGGTCCATCATGAGATTCTTGCTGATCAGAAACGAGGTTCCCCATGCTGTTACGCTGAAGAGGGCAAACAGATGGCCCTTAAGCTGTTTACGCTGTGCCGTGTTCATGAATCTCCGCCTTCAAACTCCGTTTTGGTCAAAACCATGACCGGACTGCTCATCTTCCCTGACGTGATACAATCCCTTCTCCCTGGACATGATAACGTATCTTCGTGCCAGGCAACACCTCTGCGTATCATAGCAGAAAGAAAACCGTTCTTCAATACAAAAGTCAATTCCCAGTTGACCCTTCCCCTCCTTTTCCGTGATAAGCTTTTCCCGTAAACACGAAACAGAAAAAGAGGAGGGAACACAACATGAAAAAAGATCTCACAGAACTGGTTTTTATCCTTGACATGAGCGGTTCGATGGATCATCTGACAGATGACACCATCGGCGGCTTCAACAGCGTGATCCGGGAGCACAACGACAAACAGGGCGAAGTCCTCGTAACAACCTATCTCTTCAACAACGACTGCAAAATGATCCATGACCGGCTCCCGATTGCTGACGTTTCTCCGATGACCCGGAAAGAATACCGTGCCGGCGGCTGCACGGCCCTGCTGGATGCCCTCGGCGAAGCCATCGAACACATCGTGGGTATCCATCGTTATGCCCGCGAAGAGGATATCCCGGAGCACACCATCTTTGTCATCACCACAGACGGTATGGAGAATGCCTCCCACAGGTTCACGGCCGATCATATCCGCGCCAAAATCCGGCACGAGCAGGAAAAATACGGCTGGGAATTTCTCTTTCTCGCGGCCAACATCGATGCTGTTGAGACCGCAGCAGCCTACGGGATTGACCGCAGCCGCGCCGTGAACTATGTTGCGGATGAAACGGGCACCTTTGAAGCCTATGCCGCCGTCAGCATGGCCGCCAGAAATGTACGCGAGAGACGGGATCTGCGGACGGAGCCCTGCTGGCGTCAGAGCATCGACGCGGACTATAAGAAGCGGGGGAAGTAAACTGCACGCTCACCCGGGCTCACCCGGACTCTATACGGACAGGATCCATTCTGACAGGAAACAGTGCCCATCCGATAAGGACAGGCACTGTTTCCTGTAGTATTGCTGTTTGCTTTTCGGTTTAAATCCTTACGCGGCTGCGGGCAGGGCCTCGTCAGCGGAAGCGGCCTGTGCAAGGGCGGCTTCGACAGCCATCTTTACCGCGTTGGTGGTCAGGGTTGCACCGGACACGCCGTCAATTTCCGCACCCTGGGCATCCATCACCTGCTGCTGCAGGGTCTCGATCGCGGCGCCGCCAATCTCCGGTGTCTCCTGAGAGCCATCGATCTCCACCGCCGTGATTGCATTTTCGTCAACCGTTACGCTCACGATCACCTTGCCCATACCGACGGCATCCGCTGTATAGGTGCCCGGCACATAGATACCGGCTGCGGCTGCCTCAACCTCAGCGGGCTCTTCCGCTTCAGCCGCAGGAGCAGCTTCTTCAGCAGGGGCTTCTTCCTCTGCCGGGGCAGCAACCTCAACGCCTGCTGCGCTGTTACCGGCAATCCGGCCGAAGATCACAAAGTCGGCCACGGCATTGCCGCCAAGACGGTTGTTACCATGCACACCACCCGTGACTTCACCGGCCGCAAACAGGCCGGGAATCACTTCACCATCGGTGCTGATGACCTGAGCCTGGTCGTTGATCTTAATACCGCCCATGGTGTGGTGAATACCGGGCTGTACCTTGATGGCATAATACGGGGCCTGATCCAGAGGATTGGCAAAGGACACACGGCCGAAGTCCGCGTCTTCTTTTGCTTCAACGCAGGCATTCCACTTCTCCATCGTCGCCGCGAAGGCCTCCGCCGGAGCACCGATTGCCTCGGCCAGCGCCTCATAGGAATCGCCGGTCTCGGCATAGCCCTTGTTGATATAACCCTGAATAACATTCGAAGCATCGCTCATACGGCT
>CADBNC010000064.1 GCA_902795885.1 Oscillospiraceae bacterium | reverse complement strand
TCGATATGACCGCCGGCATCCGCAAAACCGGTATCTGCTATCACGGTACACAGGTTGCCGTTTCGGGTATCATCTCCTGCATTCTCTGGGACTATCTGCTCAACGAGTTTGACCCGAAGGCGGTCGATATCGACAGCTGCTATCCCACCGCCGAAGAGATGGAGCCGCGTGTGCGCGCCGCCTTCGACTGGCTGGACGATACCCATTCCGCGGCCAGCGAGTGCTGGTCCGATTATCAGAAGAAGCTCGCCCGCTGGCAGGCCAATAAAGATAAGTTCAAAGCCTTCCTGGAAAACTTCGATTCCTTTAAGGCAACCGTTGCGCCCTGGGTGAAGAAGCCGGACTATATCGCCTCCTGCATGCACAAGGCCAACGCCCCCTGCCGCTACAGCGTCCTGAATTACCCGGTGGATGAGAAGACCGTGCGCTGGGCCATTACGAACTGCCACCTGATGCGCAACCGCTTCTCCATCATCGACCTGCTTCACTTCACGGGAATCTGGAGCGATGACTTTGTCCAGATGCTGCTGGACCGTGCGGAGGCCCTGGACGCCGGTCTGTAAGGCTTGGAAATTCCATTTTTTCGTTTATGCATATTGACGGTTTTGTGAAAAAATAGTAAACTGTCGGCAGTGGTTGTTTGTCAAAAGCAGACAAACAATGCAATATATCATCAATCTATATTAAGGAGGAAAGAAATGAAAAGCATGAAGAAACTTGTAGCCGTAGCGCTGGCGCTCATCCTGGTTGTCGCGCTTGCCTCTCCTGCCTACGCTGTCTCCGAGAAGAAGGGCGTCTATACCCTCAACTTCTACCACATCTTCGCAGCAGAGGAATCCGGCGGGCATGAGTCTCTGTGGATCAACAAGGCCATCGAAGAGATTGAGAAGCAGACCGATGGCAAGGTTGTCATCAACTGCGTCCCGGGCGGCGTCATGGGCTCTGAGGAAGAGCTGATCCCGCAGGTCTTCGACGGTGTGCTGGATATGAGCCTTTCCGGTCCCTCCGTCTGGGGCACGGTCGGCAATATCGATGCCATCGGCTGGTCCGAGCTTCCCTATGTTGTCACGAACTATGCCGAGATGAACGCCCTGGGCGAAATTCTCCCCGACCTGACCAACAAGCAGCTCGAGGAAGCCGGCATCAATCTCTACTGCCTGGGCGCCATGAGCCAGGGCATCCGCTGCCTGCTGACCACCGAGAAGTTCAAGGTTGAGACCGTTGACGACTGCAAGGGTCTGCGCATCCGCGTCCCGCAGTCCGATGTGTATCAGGAGACTGTCGCGGCCTGGGGCTGCGCGCCGACGGCCATGAGCTCTTCTCAGGTTATCACTTCTCTTGCCAACGGAACCATCGAAGGCTTTGAGTCTGACCCCGCCAGCATCACTGCCCGCGGCCAGCAGGAAGCTTTCCACTGGTACACCGAGACCTATCACATCGCTTCCCTGAATCTGCTGATGATCAACAAGTCCAACCTCGAGTCTCTCCCCGAAGAGTATCAGACCATCGTGAAGGACGTCTTCAAGGATTACTGCATCCAGCAGTGCTATGACCGTGTAGGCGCAAACGAGGCTGAGCTTGAGAAGATCAAGGAAGCCGGCGTTGAGGTCACCACACTCGCTCCCGAGGCATTTGAGGAATTCGTCGCCGCCTGCAAGCCCTTCCAGGACAAGAAGGTTGCCGAGTGGGGTGTTGAGGACATCCTTGCCGAAGCCCTCGACTATGTCAAAGAAAACGTAAAGTAAGCTAAGCAAAATATCTGGCGACATAAATCTGTTTCCGGAGAACCCTTTCCGGGCTCTCCGGAAACCTTCATTTCCGGGCAGGATGCCTTTTGCTGCTGCCCGGAAAAGAGAGTGAGCGAACTATGAAGAAATTTCTATCTGTCTACCAGAAGGTCGATGACATTCTGGCGCTTATCATCAAATATTTCTGCGCCGCGCTGCTGATGGTCATGATCGTGGTGTGCTTCGTGAACACCGTCGGCAGGTACGCGTTTCACCATTCCTTCCGCGCGGCGGAAGAGATGGTGATTCTCTGCGCGGTCTGGGTAACCTGCATCGGAGCTTCCATGACTGCCCGGGCGGATGATCATGTTACATTGGATCTGCTGCAGGAGTTGGTAAAGAGCAACAAGGTCAGGGCCGTTCTCTATGCCATTACCCGCGCGCTTGCCTGTTTCTTCCTTTTGGCCCTGATGCCTGCCGCCATTCAGATGGTCGGCATTTACGCCTCTGCCAGGCTGACCGGGACCGGCTGGCCCCAGTGGGTTCTGTATGACGCCTATCCCGTGGGCTCCATCGCCATGGTGCTCGGGTATCTGCGCATCACGCCGGGAAAGGTGCGGGATCTCTGGAATAATAAAGTCGAAAAAACGGAATTTGAGCTGATCAACGAAGGGGTGGTGACGGAATAATGCTGGTTATCGCTTGTATCTCCCTTCTCGCCCTGATGCTTCTGGGCGTTCCCATCACCTTCTCGCTTCTGGGAGCAGGTTATCTCGCCGTGCTGCTGGGCGGCGGCGGCCTGCCGATGTTCATGAACTGCCGCGGCTTCATTAGCGGCGTAAACTCTTTTACGCTGATGGCAATTCCCTTCTTCATGATCTCCGGAGCCATCATGAACCAGGGCGGCCTCTCCAAGCGTATTATTGATTTCTGCTCAGCCCTCTTCAGCTGGCTGCGCGGTGGGGTCGGAATCGTCTGTGTCGCGGCCAATATGATTTTCGGCGCGGTCTCCGGCTCAGGCACGGCCGCAGTTGCAGCCATCGGGTCCATCACCGCCCCGGACATGGAAAAAATCGGCTATAAGAAGGAATTCACAGGCGCTATGATCGCCGGTGCCGCCTCCACGGCTCCTATCATCCCACCCGGCAACGTTATGATTATGTTCGCTGCCATCACGGGACTTTCCATCACGCGCATGTTCCTCGCAGGCTATACGCCTGGCTTTGTCATTGGCATCATCCTGATGGTGATCTGCCATTTCTATGCGAAAAAGCACAACATCGACTACGGCGGCAAGTTCGTGCCAAAGAATGTCGCCAAGGCCTTCGGCCACTGCTTCTGGGCTCTGCTCATGCCGCTGATTATCATCGTCGGCATCACGGCTGGTTTCTGCACCCCGACAGAAGCGGGCGCCATCGCCTGTGTATACGGTCTTGTGGTCGGTATCTTCTTCTACCGCGAGCTCAACGCGAAGAAGATCATAAATGTGCTCTTCAAAGCCGCCGAGGGAACCGGCCAGATCCTTTCTCTCTACGCCGCGTCCACGGTCTTTGCCTATATCTTTACGGTTGAAGGCTTCGGCCGGGTCTTCCAGCAGTGGCTGATGAATGTCTCTTCCGGCAACCCCACCGTGATTATGCTTCTGGTCGGCGCCTTTGTCCTGCTGATCGGCTGCTTCATGGAACCCGTTGCGGTCATGCCTGTGGTGCTGCCGCTGGTTTATCCTCTGCTGCAGAGCCTCGGCTGCAACCTGGTGCAGTTTGGTCTGATGTTCACACTCTGCACGGTCATCGGCGGTCTGACCCCGCCGGTCGGCAGTTACCTCTTCGTCACTGTCACGGTTGTGAAGACAGGCGTCACCAAGCTGATTCCATGGATGCTTGTCATGATTCTGGTAGACCTTGTTGTTGTGGCTCTTATTACCTTTATCCCCGGCTTCTGCACCTGGCTGCCCGATCTGTTCCTCGGCCCCATGTAGGCCTCTTTCATCATCAATAGTGGGCGGGACGAAACCGTTCCGCCCATTCCTTTTAAGGATGGTTGCCCCTGTGGAAAATCGTTACGAAGTTTACAGAAATATCAGACAGCAGCGGACCTACCGCACCCTGGGGAAGATGACCTGGTGGCGCATTGTCCTGGGTCTTCTCCTTCTTGCGCTGGTTTTCCTTCTCTCCGGCGCGGTCTCGGATTCCTTTGCCGCGCGCGGCAATTTCACACTCGCCGAAGCGCTGATGATCTCGCCCGAATGGATGGAGCGATACCGCCCGGAGGACAAGCGCTTCATTAACGCCGGCGCTCTCTACCAGCGGGGTGAATATGAAGGTGCCATGGAGGCGCTGGACTCTCTGGCGCTTCTCCGCGATGCCTCTTCTTCCGACGGCGGAGAGAGCCGGGAGGATGATACTGCCTTCCGTTCTCTTCGCAGCGCCGTCGTCCTCTCCCTTGCCGAGCAGCGCCTGCAGGAGGGCCGGGCAGAAGACGCCAGGGCGCTCCTTCCGGAGGTTGATTCCTCTCTCCTCGATGAGGCGCAGCTCGCCCGCCTGCAGGCGCTGCAGGTCTCCCTCGCCGCCTGAGAACGCTCTCTCCCCCGCCATCGAACGAAAAACGGCTGTGAAGTCCGGGATTTCTCCCTTTCTTCACAGCCGCTTTATATGGCGGGATCACACGGGGTCGAGCCTGCCGTAGCCGTCCCAGGCGAAGAGCTGACGCACGTCCTCATCCCCGCGGATGGCCACAATTTCGGCGGTATAGATCATATGGTCGCCGGCCTCCAGCTCATCCTTGAGCCGGCATTCGAAGAGAACCCGGCTGCCCTCCACCAACGGCGTTGAGATGGAGACAGGGTCGGTCAGCGGGATGGAAAATTCAGCGGCCTTGTCGGTCGTGCGCCCCGAGCAGGTTCCGCAGCGCAGAGCGGATTCTCTCAGTTCCTCGCCTACAATACTCAGGCCGAATTCGCCGTTATCGTGAATCAGACTGCCGCTCAGGCCCTTTTTGCTGAGGCAGACCCCCAGCATGGGCGGGTGGTTGGACAGATAAGTCCACCACGAGATGGCCATCAGATTCGTGCTGCCGTCGGGCTTTCTGGTAGACAGCAGGGCAAAGGGTGCGGGGGCCGTGAGGCGCTGGGCTTTTCCAATGGGAATTTCATTCAGCATAACTGATCTCCTTTTCAAAAAAACTGTACAAACGGCGGGATATCATGTAAAATATTCCCCGTTATTTCCTGGGGGTGATGCACATGAAGGCGGTAAGGCGTGAGGAAAGAATCATCGGCCTGCTGGAGAGCCGCGGGGAAATCTCGGTCGGTGAATTGAGCAGGATCCTGGATATTTCGGTCTCGACCCTGCGAAAGCAGCTGGCCGACATGCAGAAAAACGGTCTCGTAATCCGCACATACGGCGGCGTAATGTCGGTCAACCGGGTTCCGGATGAGACCTTCGAGAGCAAGATGCACAAGAACATTGCCGAAAAACGTAGAATCGCCGAGCTGGCACGCACCCTCATCCCGGACGGGGCATCCGTGGCCCTGGGCAGCGGAACCACCGTTTATGGTCTCTGCACCCTGATGGAGGATCTGCCGCGGGCGGTCATCTATTCCAACTCCATGCAGGCGGCGGACTATCTCTCACACTACAGCGGGCTGGAGGTACACATATGCGGAGGGATCATCCGCAGCCAGACCGGCACGCTGATCGGCAACGACGTGGCGGAATACTTCCGCAGTCTCAGCCATGTGGACTACGCCTTCATAGGCTGTGACGCGATCTCCGGTAACGGCGATGTCTTCAGCGACAATCTCTCGGTCGCCACCGCGGAGAAAAGTATTCTCCTTAGCGCGAAGCACCGCTATATTCTCTGCGATTCCTCGAAGATCGGTCAGTCCGCCGTGGCGCATATCACGAATCTGAAAAACTGCGACGCGCTGATCACAGGCCGGGAGGCTGCCCGGGTAACCGATCTCTTCCGCACGGTGACGGAAGTGCTCTATGCCTGAATGCCCTGCCTGAACCAGCGGGTCTTTTGATTCTACCACAAGTCTGTCCCGTGCACAATAGCCGAAAACCCCGGATCAGAACGGCTGTTTTTCTACAGTCAAATCCGCCGTGGGGGATTGTAGGTTCGGGCGATTTGTGATAAAATGATGTTGTAATTATATTGGATCTATTTATATTTGATAATATTCAAATTTGCTCGGAGGCATCCATGAGCAATCCGATTCTTGAAATACACGATATTACAAAAAGCTTCGGCGAGACAGCGGTTCTCCGTGGCGTCAGCCTTTCCCTCGAAGCCGGGGAATTTGTTACGCTGCTGGGCTCGTCCGGCTGCGGGAAAACGACGCTGCTGCGCATTATCGCAGGGCTGGAATCCTGTGATACCGGTGAGGTTATCCTGGAAGGAAGGACCGTCACCAATGATCCGCCCGAAAAACGCGATGTGAACATGGTTTTCCAGAACTATGCCCTCTTCCCTCATATGAACGTGGCGGCAAACGTGGGCTACGCGCTTCGCCTGCGCCGGAAGAGCAAACCGGAGATCCGGAAAGCCGTTGCGGAAGCCCTGGAGCTGGTGCGCCTGCCGGGTTACGAAAACCGCATGCCTTCGGAACTCTCGGGCGGCCAGCGCCAGCGCGTTGCCATCGCCCGTGCCCTGGTGAACGAGCCGAAGGTTCTTCTGCTGGACGAGCCTCTCGGTGCGCTGGACCTGCAGCTGCGCCGCCAGATGCAGATTGAGCTGAAGCGCCTGCAGAAGCAGCTCGGCATCACCTTCCTCTATATCACCCACGATCAGGAAGAGGCTCTGAACATGTCCGACCGCATCGGTGTGATGAAGAACGGGGTTTTCCAGCAGCTGGACACGCCTTCAGCCATCTATGACCGGCCGCGCAACGCCTATGTGGCCAGCTTCGTCGGCTCGGCAAACATCCTCACAGGGACTGCTCTTTTACGCGAAGACGGGCCTTACCTGCAGTACGCCGGCGGCGTGGTTCCGGTCACGGCCGGTGATCTTCCCGTTGAAGAAGGCGCGCCGATCACTGCCGCCGTGCGCAGCGAGTATATCGATTTCTGCGATGGAGACTGCGAAGGAATCCCCGCGGTGGTGCGGGAGAAGAGCTTTTCTGCCGGAATGCTCCGCATCGCTCTTGAGACCGGAACCGGGGACGAAATAATTGCCAGCCGCCACGGCATCGATTACAGCCTGGCCCCGGGGGACCAGGTTCGCTTTCGCTTTGCGCGCGGGCATGCCGTGCTCGTGGAGGCGCAGGATGCAGGGTAAACGAAGATCCCGCGGCAATGCCGCGATTCTGGCTCCGATGTATCTGTTTACGGTCATTTTCCTCATCGGGCCCTTTGTCTATATGATCGTGCTCAGCTTCCTCACCCGGGCCGAAACCTGGGGCATCGTGAACACCTTCACACTGCGCAATTACCAGAAGCTGCTGGAGCCGGTCTATCTTCACTCCTTCGGCGAGTCTATCCGCCTCGCGGTCTATGTGACGGCGCTGGTGGTGCTCATCGGCTATCCCTTCGGCTATTTCATGGCAAAGCTTCCCCCAAAGGCACGGGGCGGGCTGCTGCTTGTGGTCATGGTGCCGTTCTACACGAGCTCGCTCATGCGGCTCTACGGATGGATTATCATCTTCCGCGCCAACGGCCTGTTTGACAGGCTGCTGATGGTGCTGCACCTGACCGACGCTCCCCTGAAGCTGCTCTATACCTACCCGGCTGTTGTCGTCGGGATGGTCTATGCATTGCTTCCGTTTATGATGCTGTCCGTTTATTCCAGCGTGGAAAAAATGGACTGGCAGCTGGTGGAGGCCGCGCGCGATATGGGCGCCCCGCCGGCGAAAGCCTTTCTGACCATCACGCTCCCTCTCAGCCTTCCCGGACTGATGACCGGCGTAACGCTGACCTTCGTGCCTTCGATGGGTCTCTTCTTTGTGGCGGATATCCTCGGTGGCAACAAGATCGTGCTGATCGGCAACGTGATCCAGGAGCAGCTGATGAAGGTCCATGACTGGCCCTTCGCCGCTGCGCTTTCGGTGATTTTAATGCTGATGATGAGCCTTACGGTCTGGCTCTACAGGCGCGTCACAGGCGTGAGCGAGATGGAGGGCTTCGTATGAGAAAGCGCACAGGCATTTCCAACCTCTATCTCCTTTTCATCACGGTGATGATGTATCTGCCCATTGTGATTGTGATGATCTATTCCCTCAACGAAAGCCGCATCAGCTCGGTCTGGAGCGGGACTTCCCTGCGCTGGTATGAGGCGCTCATGCGCGACCGTACCGTCGGTACGGCCATCATAAACAGTCTGGTTCTCGGGGTTCTCTCTTCCCTGGCAGCAGCCGTCATCGGGACGCTGGGGGCCATCGGCACGGTGCGCAGCCGCTTTCGCGGGCGGGGGATCATGGCCTATCTGGCGACACTTCCGATGATGACGCCCGAAATCATCCTCGGCATGCTGTTTCTCGCCTTTTTCTCGCTTCTGGGGCTTCCCTTCGGCATGACCACCCTTGTCATCAGCCACACGGCCTTCTGCATCCCCTATGTGTTCATGCAGGTACGGGCCCGTCTTGCCGGGATGGACCACAGCTTTGAGGAGGCCGCAAGGGACCTCGGCGCCGGGCGGGCGCGGGTCTTCTTTGACATTACACTGTCCCTCATCTTCCCGGCCATTCTCTCCGGCATGCTGCTGAGCTTTGCCATGAGCTTTGACGATGTGATCATCAGCGTGCTGGTCACGGGCGTCAATGTAAACACCCTGCCGATTCTGATCTACACCAGGCTGAAAACCGGCATCACGCCGGAAATCAACGCCCTCTGTACGCTGATGTTCCTCGCAACCCTGGCTCTGTTTCTTCTCTCACACCTGGCAGGCAGACTCGCCGACCGCAGGCAGCACGGAAAGCCACATCCTGCCCCCGCCGCGGGAGGCCCGGCAAACGTTTAATAAAAATTGATATACACGGAGGTACCCCAATGAAAAAATCACTCGCACTTCTCCTTGCCCTCGCCCTGTGTGTCTCGCTCCTCGCCGGATGCGGCAGCGCAAAGACCGCTGAGCAGCCCTCCGTCACCCAGCCGGCTGCAGAGGGAAACGAAGCCGAACCGGCCACTGAGGAGCAGAAAGCTCCCGCAGCCGCGGGCACGCTGAACCTCTACACCTGGGCTGACATGTTTGACCCCGAGGTTCTGGCCGGCTTCGAGGAAGAGACCGGCATCCGCATCAACTATGTGAACTTCGACTATGACGAGACCATGCTCGCAAAGCTCGAAGCCGCAAAGGGCGGGGACTATGACCTGGTCATTGCCGATGACTATATTATCGAGACCGTCATCGCAGAAGGTCTGGCGCAGAAGCTGGACCGGGAGAAGATCTCCAACTTCTCCAACATCAACCCCATCTATCAGGGCCAGTTCTATGACCCCACAGATGAATACACCGTTCCCTATGGTTCCGGCGTGCAGACCATTGTATATGACCCGGCTCTGGTGGATAAGGAGATCACCGGCTATGCGGACCTGTGGGATGAGAGCTTTGCCGACAGCATTGCCATCACGGCAAACTACCGCGTCATGATCGGCATGGCGCTGAAGGTTCTGGGTTACAGCTACAATACCAATAACCTCGATGAGCTGCAGGAAGCTGCCGAGCTGATGTACAAGCTGGCCCCGAACATCCGCCTGATCAAGGACGATTTCGTCCAGGATGACCTGATTTCCGGTGAAGTGAATACCGCCGTCATGTACACCTCGCAGGTGACGATTGCCAAGATTACCAAGCCCTCTCTCGCGGTTGTCTACCCGAAGGAAGGCATCGGCTTCGGGATCATGGGCATGTTCATCCCCTCCCAGGCGCCGAATGCCGACGCGGCCCACGCGTTTATCGACTATATCCTGCGCCCGGAGGTCAGCGCGCGCTCGTATGAGTATCTGGGCTATTACTGCACCAACCAGGCGGCCGATGCCCTGATTTCCGATGAATACAAAGAATTCCTCGTGCTCCCTGCCGAGTTCAGGGCAGAGGATATGGAGATGATCGAAAACATCAGCGCTGAGGCTGCCGAAAAGCAGGCCGATATCTGGGCCCAGTTCAAGACTCTCTGCGGACAGTAAGGAGGCTAAGAATTGCGTATTACGTATGAGCAGGAGCGGAGCCTCGTAAAGGGGATTCTTGTCGCGGCGGACTTCCCCGAAGGCGACGCGGACACGATCTCTGAGGTGATCAGCCACTCGGACTTCACGGGGGTTTATTCCCATGGGCTCTCCCGCCTGACCCGCTATATGAAGCAGATCCGTGCCGGGTCCCTGAACCCGCGGCCGAATTTCCGGAAGGTGCTGGATACAGGCTCGCTGATGGTTTTCGACGGCGACAACGGAAGCGGGATCGTCTCCGTCTGCAAGGCCTACGAAGAAACGCTGGCACGGGCAAGGCAGTTCGGCATCGCCATGTCCGCGGGCCGGCACAATGCAAACATCGGCTGTGGCTCATATTACGGCTGGCGTGCCGCGGCGGACAACATGGTTGCCATCCTTTGCTGCAATACCTACGCGTTCACTTCACCCTTCGGCGGTGCCGACCGCCTGATCGGCACAAACCCCATCGTGGTGGGCGTGCCTGCCGGGCAGGAATATCCCATGGTGCTGGACATGTCCACAACCAATGTGGCCATGGGGAAAATCCAGGCCGCCGAGCGGGAAGGCCAGACGATTCCGGCCGAATGGGCAAAGGACTATGACGGCAATCCCACCACCGATCCCTCAAAGGCCTTCTCCCTCTCCCCCATCGCCGCCCACAAGGGTTATGGTCTGGCCGTGATGGTGGACGTGCTGAGTACGATGTTCAGCGGTGCCAGCTTTGGCACGGATATCGGCCTGTTTTCGAAGCTCGAGAAGGAAAACACCGGCTTCAGCCTGATCATGATCGATCCCTCCCGCTTTATGCCGCTGGAGGAATTCAAGGCGGAGGTTGACCGCTATGTACGCATGATGAAGGACAGCCGCAAGGCCCCTGGTTTTGAAGAGATTTTCCTCCCGGGTGAGATTGAATACCGCACCCGTGAGCGCATGCTGAAGGAAGGCTTTGCCGTGAGCGAAAAGCTGGCTGCTGAGCTGACAGAGCTCGCCATCGCCCTGGGCGCCGCCGGGGAAGGCACGGACTTTGCCGGCCTCGTTTCAAAGTTCATGGCCTGAGCCGCCCGCCGGGGCAGGCGCAGCATAAAAAAGACTCATTCTGAGAATAACACAGAAACAGACTCCCTGGAACCGGTCTGATCCCGATCCGCGGAGTCTGTTTCCGTTTTATGATTTCGATTCAGTTTTTACCCGGCTGACCGGAGCTGCCTGCTCCCGCCGCGGTACAGCCGGCGCATCCGGCACAGGAAGCACAGCTCCCATGGCAGCCGCTTCCCTTTTTCTTCCGCATACTGCGAAGAGCCAGAATAACCGCCAAAGCGACCACCGCGAGGATGAGAAGATCCCAGAGATTCATTGCGTTCACCTCTTCAGGAGAGTCCGCAGGCCATGCCGATCAGGCGGACCAGCAGCGCCACAAGCCAGGCAATGCCGCACTGCCAGAGAACCACGCCCACCGACCACTTTCTCCCGAGCTCCCGCCGGATGGAGGCAACCGCCGCCACGCAGGGGGTATAGAGCAGACTGAAGGCCAGCATGGAGGCCGCCGAAAGGGCGCCGATGGAGGTGACCCCATCGCTGAAGAGCGTCTCCATAACCGAGACCACGCTCTCCTTTGCCATAAAGCCGCTGATGAGGGAGGTGACAATCCGCCAGTCCCCGAGGCCGATCGGCTTCAGAACCGGGGCGAGGACGCCGGCAACCGACGCCAGCATGCTCTCATTGGAGCTTTCCACCAGATTAAAGCGGAAATCAAAGCTGCTGAGGAACCAGACGGCAATCGTGGCAACCAGGATGATGGAGAATGCCCGCTGCAGGAAGTCCTTGCTCTTTTCCCAGAGAAGCTGCAGCACGTTGCGCGCGCTGGGGAAACGGTAATTCGGAAGCTCCATCACGAAGGGCACCGCCTCGCCCCGGAAGAGAGTTCTCTTGAAGACGGAGGCCGCCAGAATGCCCACCAGAATACCCAGAATATAGAGCCCCGGGATAATCCACCAGGCCTGCTTCGGGAAGAAGGCACCCACGAAGAAGCCGTAGATCGGAAGCTTCGCCGTGCAGGACATGAAGGGCGTCAGCAGAATGGTCATGCGGCGGTCCCGCTCACTCGGCAGGGTGCGGGTGGACATCACCGCCGGCACCGTGCAGCCAAAGCCCAGCAGCATCGGGACAATGCTGCGGCCGGAGAGGCCGATACGGCGCAGAAGCTTGTCCATAAAGAAGGCCACGCGGGCAATATAGCCGCTGTCCTCCAGCATGGAGAGGAAGAAGAACAGAATGATGATGACCGGCAGGAAGCTGACCACCGTACCCACGCCCTCGAAGATGCCGCTGAGCACAAGGCTCTGGATCGCAGCATTGACGTGCACGCTCTCCATCCCCCGCTGGATCCCCTCCCGCAGGACGTCAATCCCGGCGGCCAGCAGATCCTGGAAGAAGGGCCCCACGAGGATGAAGGTCAGGTAGAACACCAGTGCCATGATGCCGATAAAAACAGGGATCGCCGTGAATTTGCCGGTCAGAATCCGGTCAATTTTCTGGCTGCGGATGTGCTCTTTGCTCTCATGCGGTTTGATCACGCAGGCGCTGCAGACCTTCTCGATATAGTCAAAGCGCATCTCGGCCATGGCCGCGCTGTGGTCAAGCCCGCGCTCGCTCTCCATCTGCAGGATAATATGCTCAAGCATTTCGGTCTCATTCTGATCCAGCTGCAGCTGTTCGGCAACCAGTGCATCACCCTCCAGCAGCTTGCTGGCGGCAAAGCGGACCGGAAGGCCGGCGCGGTCGGCGTGATCTTCAATCAGATGCTGAACCGCGTGCAGCGCCCGGTGGACTGCCCCGCCATGATCCTCGACGCTGCAGAAATCCTGCCTCACCGGTTTCTCCTGGTATCGGGCAATGTGGATTGCATGCTCCGCGAGCTCATCCACGCCCTCGTTTCTGGCCGCCGCGATGGGAACCACCGGAACACCCAGCATTTCCTCCATGGCGTTGACATCCACCGTCCCGCCGTTTCCGCGAAGCTCATCCATCATGTTCAGCGCGACCACCATGGGGGTGTTCATCTCAAGCAGCTGCATGGTCAGATACAGGTTTCGCTCGATATTGGTGGCGTCGACAATGTTGATAATGGCTTTGGGCTTTTCATCCAGAACAAAGCTGCGGGAGACCAGCTCCTCGCTGGAATAGGGCGACATGGAATAGATGCCGGGAAGGTCCGTGATCAGCGTGTCCTTCTGCCCGCGGATCACGCCGTCCTTGCGGTCGACCGTCACCCCCGGGAAATTACCCACGTGCTGGTTTGCGCCCGTCAGCTGGTTGAAAAGCGTGGTTTTCCCGCTGTTCTGGTTGCCGACCAGCGCAAAGGTCAGCGTGGTGCCTTCCGGCAGAGGTTCCCCGGTTCCCTTCGGGTGGAATCGGCCCTCTTCGCCGAGGCCGGGGTGTTCCCTGCGTGTTCTCTGCTCTGCGTCCGGTTTCACCCGGGGCGCTGCCTCCGCCGGGATAATCTCGATCTTCTCCGCGTCGGCCAGACGAAGGGTCAGCTCGTACCCGTGCACCCGCAGCTCCATCGGATCACCAAGCGGCGCAAGCTTGGTAAACGTGACCTCCGCCCCGGGGATCACGCCCATATCCAGAAAATGCTGGCGAAGCGCGCCTTCCCCGCCAACCGCCGTTATTCTGCCGGACTGTCCCGGCTTCAGTTCATTCAGCTTCATAACCTGCTCCCAACCTGCCATAAATCTTTTCCGCAGCCTGCCGCCCCGACGAAAGCCCGGGAGGAAGCCGCAGTTATTTGATTATTCTAACGCACATCCTCTGTGCCTTGTTTCATTAAGCTAACTGATAGTATCACAACTCCTGTCAAAATGCAAGCAAAATGTTTAATTTATCTAACATCATTTTCTGTCCTGCGATGCCCGGTTCTGTCCCTCCGTGCCATCTCGCTGCCGGGAGCAGGCATTTCCGCCGGAAACCCATTGTAAAATGCGGTCCATCCGTATATAATGACAGATACTTTTGCCGGCCGTCATCCGCCGG
>CADBNC010000063.1 GCA_902795885.1 Oscillospiraceae bacterium | reverse complement strand
TACGCAGACGGATGCCAGAATCCGGCAGGCCTTCCGCAGCTATATTCCGGAGACCACCAAGATCATCATTGCCCAGCGAGTGGCATCCGTTGAGGATGCGGACATGATTCTGGTCATGGATAACGGCTGCATCAGCGCCGTGGGCACGCATGAGGAACTGCTGGAAAGCTGCGATATTTACCGCGAGATCTGGCAGCAGCAGACGAGAGGAGGTGCGCAGGATGAATAAACGGAAGGAAACCTCCTCTGTCCTCGGACAGAACATGACCTCGCTGAAGCGGACGGTGAAGAAATTCTTCTCCTACTACCCGCGTCTTGCGCCGCTGACGGTGTTCTGCATTCTTTTCTCGGCCGTGGTGTCATCGATCCCGTCGCTGTTCATACAGAGTATTCTGGCAGTTGTGGAGCAGTGGTACCGCAGCGGCGACTGGGCCTCTGCCCGGCCGCAGATTGTCCACTATCTGGTGATTCTCTGCGGACTTTATCTGCTGTCGATCATCTCGATGACGGCATATACCCAGATTATGGCGGTCATGACGCAGGGCTTCCTGCACAGACTGCGCAGCGAACTCTTCAATGATATGCAGGATCTGCCGATCTCCTATTTTGACAGGCACAAGCACGGGGATATCATGTCGCACTATACCAACGACATCGACACACTCCGGCAGCTTGTTTCGCAGGCGCTTCCGGCGCTTATCCAGTCTGGCGCGATCGTTCTGGTGGTTTTCGCGATCATGCTGTATTTCAGCATCTGGCTTACCCTGGTGCTGATTGTAGGGATTGTCGCGATGTACTTTGTGACAAAGATCGTCGGAGGCGGCTCCGCGCGCTACTTCATGCGCCAGCAGCAGGCAACGGGCGCAGCCGAGGGCTTTATCCAGGAGATGATGAACGGCCAGAAGGTCATCAAGGTTTTCAACCACGAGCAGGCGAGCATCCGCGATTTTGACAAAGTCAACGATGAGCTCTTTGACGTCAGCCGCCGTGCCCATGCCTATGCCAGTATCCTTGGCCCGATTATGGCGAACATCGGGAACATCCTGTACGTGGTGCTGGCGCTGGTGGGTGGCCTTTTCATGCTGAGCGGCGTGCCGAACGTAAGCCTTTCGGGCATGGCCTTCAGCGTCTCAATTCTGGTACCGTTTCTGAATATGGCAAGACAGTTTACCGGGAATGTAAACAACCTCTCCCAGCAGTTTAACGCCATCGTGATGGCGGGTGCCGGCGCAACGCGCGTCTTCGCCCTTCTGGACGAGCAGGAGGAGCAGGATAACGGCTACGTCACGCTGGTGAATGTCACCACCGATGCAAGCGGCGAGCTTACCGAGACGCAGGAGCGCACCGGACACTGGGCATGGCGGCACCCCCATACCGATGGTACGCTTACCTACACCCCGCTGCAGGGAGATGTGCGGATGCTGAATGTGGACTTTGCCTATGAAGAGGGTAAAGAGGTTCTGCACGATGTATCGGTCTACGCAGAGCCCGGCCAGAAGGTGGCCTTCGTTGGCGCGACAGGTGCGGGCAAGACGACCATCACGAACCTGATCAACCGCTTTTACGACATTGCCGACGGCAAGATCCGTTATGACGGTATAAACGTCAACAAGATCAAGAAAGCCGATCTCCGCCGCTCTCTCGGGCTGGTGCTGCAGGATACCAATCTCTTCACCGGGACCGTTATGGACAACATCCGCTACGGCAGACTGGACGCAACGGACGAGGAATGCATCGGGGCGGCGAAGCTGGCAGGTGCGGATGACTTCGTCACACGTCTTCCGGATGGCTACAATACGATGCTGACCAACAACGGCGCGAATCTCTCGCAAGGGCAGCGGCAGCTCCTGGCAATTGCCCGGGCGGCTGTGGCGGATCCGCCTGTCATGATTATGGACGAGGCGACGTCCTCCATCGATACCCGCACCGAGGCCATTGTCCAGAAGGGCATGGACAAGCTGATGGCAGGGCGCACGGTTTTCGTGATTGCACACAGGCTCTCGACGGTTATGAACGCCGATGTTATCATGGTGCTTGACCACGGACGGATTATCGAACGCGGCAGCCACCAGCAGCTGCTTGCGGAGAAGGGAACCTACTACCGTCTTTACACCGGTGCCTTTGAGCTGGAATAACATCCCAAATAACAGATCACGAACCCGCCGGGCACATTTCCGGCGGGTTGACCTTTGCCATACAGGATGATATACTTTTTGTAGCAAATGAGGAGGGCAGGGAAATGAAAAAGAGAACAATTCCGGCGGCGTTGCTGCTTATGATCATGATGATTCTGCTCTGCGGCTGCGGGAAGCAGGCGCCGTCTGCTGAGGAAACACCCACAGTGACCCCGGAGCCGACCGTTGAGGCCGCGGAAAGGGCCGAAACCACAGAAACAATCGAAACAGCCCAGGAGACCGAAAAGGAAAACGATGCTGAGGCGGAAGTCCCGGACGAATCTGCCGGGATTGTGGCTGAAAGCGCAGAGACGGAAGTCCCTTCTGCGGAAACAGCACAGAAACCGGAGAAGGCGGCGGAAGACGAAGAAGAGCCCGCATCGGAAGATACCGGTGAGGAGACACAGGCGGACTCCGGGAGAACCATCGAGATTACCGTCCCGGCGGAATATGCCGATGTACGCTACAGGACGGGCGAAGTCACCTGGCATGAGGATGATTCGGTTACCTACCGCCTGACGGAAGAGGAGCATGAGCAGCTGCTTGCGGAGGTGCATTCGGATATCCAGCGCGAGCTGAACGAGATGTGCTCATCGCCCTATTTTCTCGATTTCTTCTCCATAACCGCAAACGAAGACTGCTCGGTCTTCACGGTGGTATGCCTTTCCATCGAGACAACGATGGCCGAGCAGGAATCTCCCCGGCAGCTCTATGAGATGGGCAGGAGGTATGCGGCCTATCAGGGAAGAGAGCCGGGCAGCATCCGCCTCGACTATATGAACAAGATCGGCAATACCTTCACCTACCGGAAGTCCGAATGGGACAGACTGGCGAAAGACTGATTTTTCGCAAAAAAACATTGACAAGGCGGGCGAATGATGCTATGCTACCAAAGCCGCATTGAAGGGGCCCCGCAAGTGAGCAATGCTCCGCCTCCGAGAGCGAGTCCTGAAAAGAGGGAGGAATTCCAGTGAAGCATGCAGTGATCGTAACAGGCGGTAAGCAGTACCGCGTCGCCGAGGGCGATGTGATTTACGTTGAGAAGCTTGATGCCGAAGAAGGCGCAACCGTCACGTTTGACCAGGTTCTGTGTGTTGTGGACGAGGACCGCACGGCCGTCGGCACCCCGGTAGTGGAAGGCGCAAGTGTTACCGCCAAGGTGGAGAAGAACGGCAAGTCGGCAAAGGTTCGCGTTTACAAGATGAAGCCCAAAAAAGGCTATCGCAGAACGCAGGGTCACAGACAGCCGTATACCAAGCTGACGGTAGAAGCCATCCAGGCCTGAGCATTCAACTGAAAACGAACACATAGGAGGTGTAATCACATGGCTCATAAGAAAGGTATGGGTTCG
>CADBNC010000062.1 GCA_902795885.1 Oscillospiraceae bacterium | reverse complement strand
TCCGGGCCGCGGAAAAACCCGCGGCCCGGATGTTTGTGAAATAATCAGAGGATGGAAGCGGACTTGAGGAGATCCACGACCGTCTGCTTACCCGAAAACACGCAAGAGAGCAAGAAGATAATACCGGGCCCGGGGTGGGGTGTATTCCCCGGCAGAAAACTGCCTGTGGCAAAAGCGCTGTTTTTGTGGTAAACTCCCACCAGTTTGATTTTATCTGGAAATGGAGTACAGTATGCTGTTTCAACAGGAAATTTATCCGCAGTTTCGGGACGCGGACCATGACGGCCTGATCGGCCTGCGCGGGTGCATGAGGTATTTTCAGGACGGGCACACCTATTTTATGCATGCCATCGAAAAGGGCAACGATGTCATCCCGGAGCGGTATGGCGCTGCGTGGATTTACACACAGTATCACGTGAAGATCAACCGGAAGACAGGCTATGACGGCCCTCTTCTGCTGAAGCAGTGGATCCAGCCTTACCGGAGGCCCCTTTTGCTTACCCTGGATTCCACCCTGGAGCGGAATGGCGAGATTGTCGCGTACGGGAAGATTGAAACCTGCGTGTTTGATCTGAACCGCCAGCTACCGCGCAGGCTCAGCTCCATCGAGTTCCCCGACGGGATCGCGGAAGAGATCGAGAACGACATTCCCGCTTTCCTCGGGCTGGACAAAAGCGCCGACGGAATGGCCGAACGCTACCGGAAAACCGTGCGCGTGTCCGATCTCGACAAAAGCCGGCACATGAACAACCTGCGCTATATCGAGATGTTCCAGGACGCGTTTGAGAGCGGTTTCTGGTCAGAAAAAGAGCCCTCTCAGATGGAGATCCGCTTTCTCTCCCAGTGCAGGGAAGGGGAGACGCTTTCCGTCTGCAGCCGGGAGGATGACGCGGGAGTGCATTTCGCGGCCGTGCACCAGGACGGAACGCTTGCCTCTGTCGCGTTCTTTGGCGCATAACGCAGACACACCGGCCAGCGCGGCCCGCAGAAACCTGTTGAAGGTTTGCGGATAAAATGATATAATCGCATGATATAATGGGAATTTGCGTCAGGCGGCCCATATCCTGTAGGAAAGGAGCTTTTGTGAGAAGACAGGATGAAAAACGTTCTTTCCATTTTCATAAATGATCTTTTCTCGATCGCGAAGCACTTTTTTGCGCTCGTGATCGCGCTGGCCATCTGCGTGATTCCCGCGCTCTATGCCTGGTTCAACATCTATTCCAACTGGGATCCCTACGGCGGCACGGGGAACATCGCCATCGCCCTGGTGACGAGGGACATCGGCTATACCCTGGACAGCGGGGAATTTATCAACGAAGGCAACGACATCGTGGCCGAGATGGCGAAGAGCACCAGCATCCGCTGGGTCGTGACGAACTACAGCGAGGCCATGGACGGCGTGCATTCAGGGAAATACTACGGCGCGCTGGTGCTGGGGGAGAATCTCTCGCGTAACATGCACAACATGACCGAGGCTCTCTACGACAAGGAGCCGGCCATCACGTTTTACCAGAACGCGAAGACCAACGCCGTCGCCAACAAGATCACCGAAACCGCTGCCTCCACGGCCGAGCACAACATCCAGCTGCGCTATCTGAGCATCCTGATTGAAAAGGTATTCGCCAAGATCAACGAGGTGCTCGACGAGCTTGACACGGAGAGCAGCATCCAGAAGCTGATCGGCGTGATGAACCGGCTGGAGACGGCCCTCGACGATTACTGCGAGGTGATCGAGAAGCTGCAGGCTAAGAATATCGACCTCGGCGGCAGGCTGCACAACGCCGGCGACAACATCTCGAACGTAAGCCTCGCCGGCTCCGTCGGGAACATCCAGGCAGCAAAGGAGTCGATCGAATACACCAAGACGCAGGCGCTGGAGAGCGTCTGGAACCTGCAGCTGCGCCTGGCCCAGATGCAGGAGTCTCTGGTGAGCAGCGACCTGTCGGAAGGCTCCATCAACGAGCTGATCCGCCAGAATAACGAGATGATCGCCGATCTGGAGCTGATGAAGGCCAGCCTGCCGCAGGAGAGCGTCGCGCCGACGACGGGGAGCCTGCGCAGCTCGATCGAGAGGCTGATCACCCAGCTGAACAAGATCAACAGCTATTACGAGGAGCTGAAGCAGAGCGGCCTGCCGGCAGAGGACCGGGAGATTCTGCGCAATGCCCTTCTCAACGCCATCGGCGCCGCAAGAGATTTTGTGCACAACAACCTGGAAAAATCCGTAGAGAGGCTCTTTGACAACCTGACGGAGGATCTGGTGCTGCTGCAGAACGTGCTGATCAGCCTGGACCAGACGATCAGTGGGATTCCGCCGGTGATGTACGCGGCGGACGGCACGCTCTATTCCCTCAACGGCACGCTGAAGGAAGTGGGCAAGCTCCTGAAGAACCTGAAGGAGACCGTCACCGAGCTGAACGAACGCCTGCATGACGTGCAGAACAACGACACCCTCGACAGCCTGATCGAGATGCTGCACGGCGACCCGGAGGAGTTCGCGGCGTTTCTCTCGAGCCCGGTGGAGGTGGAGACCGAGACCATCTATCCCGTGAACAGCTACGGCGCGGCGATGACGCCCTTCTACAGCACGCTGGCCATCTGGGTCGGCTGCGTGGTGCTGTGCGCGGTGATCAAGGTGGAGGCGGACGGAAGGCGTCTGCGCCGCCCCACCGAGGGCCAGCTTTACTGGGGCCGCTTTATGACCTATGCCTTCTTCAGCCAGATCCAGGCCTTTGTCATCGTCTGGGGCGATCTGCATATCCTGGGGGTCGAGTGCCTGCACCCACTGCTGTTCTATTTCTCCGGCGCGGTGACAAGCTTTACCTTCGTCTGCCTGATCTATTCCCTGGTGCTGACCATCGGGGACATCGGCAAGGCCATTGTGGTGGTGATCATGATCGTGCAGATTGCCGGCTCCAGCGGCTCCTACCCGATCGAGATTCTGCCCGAGATCTTCAGCCGGCTTTATCTTTTCTTCCCCTATCCCTATGCCATCAACGCCATGCGCGAGGCCATCTGCGGCCTCTATGCCTTCGACTACTGGCTGTACCTGGGCGAGCTGCTGGTCTTTGCGGGCATCGGGCTGTTCGTCGGACTGGTGCTACGCAGGCCGCTGCACGGCATCAACGAGTTCATCGAGGAAGAAATGCATGAAAGCGGGGTGCTCTGATGGCGGAGAGACAGACGCCCCGGCGGGATCAGACGGTGGATTCCGGGGCTTTTTACGACTATTTCATCCCCTATATCGAGCGGGCCCACGAGCGCAACGTGCGCGGCCTGAAGGCGGGGGTCTGGCTGCTGTTTCTGCTGCCGTTTATCCTCGTGGCGATTCAGGTGATGACGGGCGCCTCGCGGATCGTTTTTCTGATTTTCTGGATCGTGGCCATGTTCATTATCGCCTCGGTTCTGATCTATGCAGCCTATTCCGACAACGACCTGAAAAAGATGCTCAGGGAGCTGAAGGAGGTTGTGCCGACGGCCCGGGAGGTCGAGATCGGCGAGCTGCTCCCCGTCGACGCCGAGGGCGAGGGCTGGCTGATTGAGCCGGAGAAGCTGACGGAGCTGGTGCACGCCTCGCCCGAGGATCTGCTGGTCTTCCGCGAGGAGCTGCGCGAGCGGGTGCAGGAGCGGCAGACCAGGGCAGAGAGCCGCAGGGAAGCCATCCGCGGGCATCTGCATCACGCGGGGAAGCACACCCCGGCCCCACCGGAGGAGAACGGGCCTGAAGAACAGCAGCCCGCCCCCGTGAAGAGAAAACCCGCGGCCTCAGGCGCAGAGACAGAGCCTGCCCGCAGAAAAGAGACAGAGCGCAGGAGAGAGCCGGAGCGCAGACGGCAGCCGGAACGAAAGAGGGAACCGGAGCGCGGCCGGGAGACCGGGCGAGAGAGAGAACCGGTCCGGGAGAAGGAAGCCCCTCCGCGCAAAGAATCCGCCCGGAAAGGTGCCCGCCCGGAGGAAAAGCGGCGGGAAGAGCCCTACAAGCCCCGGCACATGAAGCCCGAGAGCGGCGAAGACCGCCCGGCAGACACGAAACGGAAAACGGACACGCGAAGAAGCAGCGCAAAGAGGAAGTAACTGGATGAAAAACATCTGGAAAATCATCAATACAGATGCCCACCGCATTTTCAGCAGCGTGGTGGCGCTGGTTGTGCTGATGGGCCTCTGCGTGGTGCCGTGCCTCTATTCGTGGTTCAATATCTTCTCCAACTGGGATCCCTACGGCGTCTCGGCCACGTCGCGCATCCGCGTGGCGGTTGCCACCGAGGACCGGGGAGCGAATATCTTCGGGCTGCAGCTGGATGTCGGCGAGCAGCTGATCGAGGGACTGAAGGCCAACGACCAGCTGGGCTGGGTCTTCTGCGAGAGCACGGACGAGGCGCTGAAGCTGGTCTACAGCGGCGACTGCTACGCGGCGATCATCGTGCCGCAGAGCTTTTCAGAGGACATCGTCAGCTTTCTGAGCATGGACTTTGAGCATCCGCAGCTGCTCTACTACGAAAACGGCAAGAAGAACGCCATCGCCCCGAAGATCACCGGCAAGGCCAAAACCGCCGTACAGGAGACGGTGAACACCACCTTCCTGCAGACCTTCACGGACGCGGCGGCCTCGATCGTCTCGGCCCTGAGCGCCAACGGTGTGGACGCGGAGACGGCGCTGCATGACCTGAGCGACAAGCTGGTGGATCTGAGCATGAAGCTGGAAAATGCCGACGCGATGCTGGATTCGCTGATTAGCCTGGCAAACTCGGCCAGCACCCTGATGGTGGCCTCCTCGAATCTGGCGGCCAGCATGGGCACCACGGTTTACCTGACCTCGAACATAAGCGAGGATATCGGCACCAACTTGATCGAAGCGGCGGATACCGCGAAGGACACCGTGAACACCATCGGCGCGGCCTTCGAGATCGCCAACACGAACGTCACGGAATTTCTCAACGAAATGAACCGCGTCACCTCCAGCGAAGAGAGCTTCAAAAACTATCTGAGCGGACCGGTGGTGCAGACCGAGCAGAGCCTTGCGGACATGCAGAACAGCGCCGCGGCGATTGCCGCCCGCACCCAGGGGATTCCCGGGCTCGAGCTTTTCAGCCAGGGGATGCAGGGGCTCAGCGACGATCTGGGCAGCCTGAACCAGCAGCTGAAGGAAGCGGCGGATTCCTTTGACATGAGCCGCTTGGACGGTATCCGCACAACGCTCAACAACATGAGCGGCAACCTGGGGACGCTCTCGCAGGAGATCGGCAACGCGGCCAACTCCCTCGGGCAGCGCATCAACGAGGCTCTGGACAAAATCCAGCAGACAGCCGGCAACACCACCCAGCTGCTGCGGGTGTTCGGCGAGGGCATGATGCGCATCTCCAGCCAGCTGATGAGTCTGGCAACGGCGATGGTCAACACCCAGGAGCGGATCACCGAGGCAAAGCAGAATCTGCACAACGCTCGCCAACAGATGCTGGAGCTGGCGGATTTCCTCGACGCGCTGGCCGGCAGCCAGTTCCTGAAGGAAGTGATCGAGGTGCTCTCCTCAGGGGACGACGCGCTCAATTCGCACATCGCGTCTCCGCTGCGGGTTTCCAACGAGGTGATCTATCCCGCCGAGCCCTACGGTGCGCAGATGTCGCCGTTCTATACGGTGCTGGCGCTGTACGTGGGCGCGCTCTTCTGCGCCTGCCTGCTGAAGACGGACATCCGCCAGGCCGACCGGCCGAAGAGACTTCGCATGCCGCAGCACTATCTGGGACGGTATGTGCTCTTCCTCTGCTGCGGGCTGCTGCAGGCGGTGATCACGGCTGCGGGCGTGCTGCTGTATGTGGGGGTGAAATGCCAGCATCCGTGGTTTTTCTTCTGGGCAAGCCTCACGACAAGCTTCTGCTTCGTGACGCTCAACTATGTGCTGGCCTTCACGCTGGGCAGCGCCGGGCTCGGCGCCTCGGTGATTATCATGGTGGTGCAGGTGGCTGGCTCCGGCGGTACCTATCCGGTGGAGGTCCTGCCGAAGATCTTCCAGATCCTGTACCCCTACATGCCCTTCAAATTCGGCATGAACGCCATGCGCGAGGCCCTTTCCGGCTTCTATGGCAGCTGTTATCTGGACAACATCCGCATGCTGTTTCTGATCGCGCTGGGGAGCCTGGTGGTCGGGGTGATCATCTATTTCCCGGCAAAACTGCTGAACAACGCGCTGGAGAAGAGCAAGCAGGCCACCGGCGTCATGATTTAAAGGGAGGAAAGACGGATGAGCACCATTATCGTCACCGGCGGGGCCGGGTTTATCGGCAGCAACTTCATTTTCTTTGAGCTGGAGAAGCACCCGGAGGACAGGATCGTCTGCCTGGACAAGCTGACCTACGCGGGGAACCTCTCGACCCTGGCGCCGATTCTGGATAACCCCCGCTTCCGCTTCTGTAAAACCGATATCTGCGACCGCGAGGCCGTTTACCGTGTCTTCCGCGAGGAAAAGCCGGACATTGTGGTGAACTTCGCGGCGGAGAGCCACGTGGACCGTTCCATCGAGAATCCCTCCATTTTCCTGGAGACAAACATCATCGGCACCTCTGTGCTGATGGACGCCTGCCGCGAATATGGCATCCGGCGATATCACCAGGTTTCGACGGATGAGGTTTACGGCGACCTGCCTCTGGACAGGCCCGATCTCTTCTTCACCGAGGAGACGCCCATCCACACCAGCAGCCCCTATTCCTCCTCGAAGGCCTCGGCCGATCTGCTGGTCCTGGCCTATCACAGGACCTACGGGCTGCCCGTGAGCATCTCGCGCTGCAGCAACAACTACGGCCCGTATCACTTTCCGGAGAAGCTGATCCCGCTGATGATCATCAACGCCCTGCACGACAGGCCGCTGCCGGTCTACGGCGAGGGGAAGAACGTGCGCGACTGGCTTTATGTGGAGGATCACTGCAAGGCCGTGGATATGGTGATGCGCTCCGGCAGGGAAGGGGAGGTCTACAACATCGGCGGCCACAACGAGATGCGCAACATCGACATTGTGGAGATGATCTGCGACAGACTCGGCAAGCCGAAGAGCCTGATCACCCACGTGACAGACCGGAAGGGGCACGACCTGCGCTATGCCATCGACCCCACAAAGATCCGCTCCGAGCTCGGCTGGGAGCCGGAGACGCGCTTTTCCGACGGAATCGGACAGACCATCGACTGGTATCTGAAGCATGAGGACTGGTGGACGCCGATTATCAGCGGCGAGTACCGGGACTATTACGAGCGGATGTACGGCAGCCGGTAGCCTGCCGACATACCAAAACCATACAAAAGAAAACACACCGAAGGCGTCCGGCGGAATACCGGGGCTTCGGTGTGTTTTTCATGCGCGTCAGCAACGGGACGCGGCCAGGCTCTCAGGCGCCCGGGCTTTCAGACTCTCAGGCTTCGGCCTTCCAGAGCCCGTGCAGATTGCAGAACTCGTAGGCGGCGACGGCCTTTTCCCCTTCGGCAAGGGCGAAGACGGCCATCGGCTTCTCGCCGGGCTTCAGGTTCTTTTTCTGGTAGCCCTGGCTGGTCTCGAGGACGATGAAGGTGATGTAGTGGGCCTCGAGCATCGGGTGCTCCACAGCGCCGACGCACACGGTGACCTTGCTGCCCTCAACCTGGATGACGGGGACATGCTTTTCGCCGGCGGCGTCCGTGGTGTTGGGGATCAGCTCAACCTTGTGCTCACCGAGTTTTTCCAGAGGAGCATCGGTAACGGTGATCTGCCCGCATTCTTTGCACTGATAGAAATTCATGGAAATCCTCCTTTCAGAATCTGTTTTCAGGAATCAGATGGCGCTTCCCTTGGGGACAACCGTCGGCAGCTTTTCACTGCCCTGGAGGACGGTGCGGTCGGAGAAGCTGGCGTACTTGTCGGAGATGATATAGCTCAGCTCGGCATTCTCGCCGATGGTGACGCCGCGCATGATGATGCTGTTCTTCAGATGCGTGTTCGCGCCGATCCGGCAGCCGGAGAAGACGATGCAGTTTTCAATCTCGCCTTCGATGATGCAGTTGTCGGACACGAGGCTGTTTTTGGAGACGGAATGCTCGCCGAAATAGGTGCTGACTTCCTCGTGGGTCTTGGTGCGGACAGGACGCGAGGCCGGGAAGATATCACGCCGGTTCTCCACCTTCAGCATATCCATGCTGGCATTGTAGTACTGCGCGACATTGCGCACGGCGCAGACATAGCCCTCGTGACGGTAGACGTCCATCCTGCCGCCGTCCCGCAGGAAGGCCGCCATGGCGTGCTTGTGGAAGGCCCAGTCGTTGCGGGCGCTGGCCTCGTCCATCATCCGCAGAAGGACATCCTTGTGGATGATATAGCCTTCGAGGCTCTTCAGGGCGGTGGCGTCGTCACCGCGGTAGAGGAGGATCTCCTTCACGAAGCCCTCTTCGTCCAGCACATAGTGGTGGTTCAGGCCGACGGCGGGGCCGTCGGAGCAGATGGCCGTGATCTCGGCGCCGCCGGCTTCATGCTGGGCGATGGCGGCAGAGAGATCGATATTTGCGATGAGGCTGCCCACAAGCAGGACGATATGATCCTGCTGGATATCGCGGATGTAGGGGGCAACGGCATTCAGCGCTTCGATGGTGCCGGAATAGTTGCCCTGGTGGGAATGGGGCAGGCCGAAGGGGGGCAGCATGCGCAGACCGCCGGAGCGGCGGTTCATGTCCCAGGCCTTGCCGCCGCCGATGTGATCCAGCAGCGACTGGTAGTCCCGCGCCATGATGACGCCAACGTCGGTGATGCCGGCGTTTTTCATGGAGGAGAGGGCAAAGTCGATCAGACGGTAGCGCCCGCAGAAGGGAAGGGACGCAACCGTGCGCTCACGGGTGAGGTCGCCCATTTCGGGGGCGTCTTTGTAGGCAAAGATAATGCCATGATATTTGCTCATAACTCAGGCCTCCTCCTCGCTGTAGATCATGGCACCGGCAGGAATCACCTGGCCGGGGGCCACGTGCACATCCGGGCCGCAGGTGGCAACGTCCCACCCGTCGCTGCCGTCAGGCGCGGTGCCGACGCGGGCGCCGGCTTCAATGACGGTGTTCTCGCCGATGATGGCATATTCCACCGTGGCGCCGGCCTTGACGACCGTGCCCGGCATCAGGACGCTGTAGACAACCTTCGCGCCGCGCTCGACGGTGACGGAAGCCGAGAGCACGGAGTTTTCGACATGGCCGTCAATCTCGCAGCCTTCGGTTACGATCGAGTGGATGATGCGCGCGTTCTCGCCGGTATAGGAGGGCGGGCAGACGGGGCTGCGGGAGGCAATGGGCCAGTCCGGATCATAGAGGTTGATGAGCTCGGGAGAGAGCATGTCCATGTTGGCATCCCAGAGACTGGTGATCGTGCCGACATCGCGCCAGTAGCCCTTGAAGCGGTAGGGCCAGAGCTTTTCACCGTTGGCCAGCATGGCGGGGATGATGTTCTTGCCGAAGTCCTTGCTGGATTCGGGGTTCTTCTCGTCGGCGATGAGGTACTCGCGCAGCTTTTTCCAGTTGAAGATATATACGCCCATGGACGCGAGATCGCTCTTCGGGTGCTTGGGCTTTTCCTCAAACTCGCAGATATAGCCGTTATCGGCGAGATTCATCATGCCGAAGCGGGTTGCCTCCTCCAGCGAAACCTGCAGCACCGAGATCGTGCAGGCCGCGTCGTGGTTCAGGTGCTCGCGCAGCATGTCAGCATAGTCCATTTTATAGATATGGTCGCCGGAGAGAATCAGCACGTTTTCCGGATCATAGGCCTCGATAAAGGCAATGTTCTGGTAAATCGCGTTCGCCGTGCCGGAGAACCACGAGCCCTTTTCGCCGGCGCTCTGATAGGGCGGCAGGATATAGACACCGCCATCGGAGACGTCCAGATCCCAGGGCTGGCCGGTACCGATGTAGCTGTTAAGCTGGAGAGGACGGTACTGCGTCAGGACACCAACGGTGTCGATGCCGGAATTGGCGCAGTTGGAGAGGGGGAAATCGATGATGCGATACTTCCCGCCAAAGGGGACGCTTGGCTTTGCCACATTTTGTGTCAGAGCATAAAGACGAGAACCCTGCCCTCCGGCGAGGAGCATCGCAATACAGCTCTTCTTCATATGCAGCCTCCTTCATATAGTTATTTTGTATATCAATACGTATACGGCAGTATACTGTATTTACGGAGTTATGACTGTCTGCCTTCGTGGCGGTGGTTATAGAGATTCATGGCGCGGTCGGGACCCTCGGTGATCAGGCAGGCGACGGCGTCCGCCGCCAGGGAGGCGGCGTTCGCCATATCTTCGGCATCCTGGTTGCGAAAGACCGACAGGACCCAGTCCATCATCTCGTATTCCGGATGCGGGGGCGAGCCTACGCCCAGACGAATGCGGGGGAAGGCATCTGTCCCGAGAACAGAGATGATGTTCTTCAGGCCGTTGTGCCCGCCGGCCGAGCCTTTCGTGCGGATACGCAGCGCGCCGACCGGGAGCGAAACATCGTCAGAAACCACCAGAACATGCTCCGGCGGGATTTTGTAAAACCGCGCAGCCTGCCCGACGGCTTTGCCCGAAAGATTCATAAAGGTCTGGGGCTTCATCAGCAGCACGGACTGATCCCCGAGTACACAGGAAGCCGTCAGCGCACGGAAGCGCGAGCGGTTGATGGAGAGATCATGCTTCTTCGCAAAGGCGTCCGCCGCCATAAATCCGGCGTTGTGGCGGGTGCCCTCGTAGCGCGGGCCGGGGTTGCCGAGAAAGACCACCAGCCAGGATACCGGACGGGATGAAAAAAGCATCCGGCTGTCCTCAGGTATCGAACATGTTGGCGATGGAGACTTCTTCGTAAATGCGGCGGATGGCCTCGGCGAAGACAGGAGCCGCCGACACATAGCTGATTTTATCCAGCGGTTCCGCGTTTTTCGGATAGGGGATGGTATCGAGCAGGAGAAGATGCTCAATGCTGCTTTCCCGGATGCGCTGGATGGCCGGGCCTGAGAGCACACCGTGGGAAACGCAGGCGTAGACTTCCTTCGCACCGCCGATTTCCTTGATGGCCTTCGCGGCGCCGCAGAGGGAGCCGGCCGTATCGACAATATCATCGAGGATGATGCAGGTCTTCCCCTCCACCGAGCCGATGATGTTCATGACCTCGGACTGGTTGGCGCGCTCGCGGCGCTTGTCGACGATGGCCATATTCACGCCGAGCTTCATGGAGAAGGCCCTGGCGCGGGCGGTGCTGCCCACATCGGGGGAGACAACCATCACGTCCTCATTCCCCTTGCCGAACATTTTGGTAAAGTGCTTGACGAAGAGGTGAGAGCCAAGGAGGTTGTCCACCGGGATATCGAAGAAGCCCTGAATCTGGGCGGCGTGGAGATCCATTGTCAGGACGCGGTCAGCGCCGGCAGTGGTGATCAGGTTGGCAACGAGCTTTGCGGAAATGGGATCGCGGCTCTTGGCCTTGCGGTCCTGGCGGGCATAGCCGAAATAGGGAATGACGGCGGTGATGCGGCCGGCGGAGGCACGGCGCATGGCATCGATCATGATAAGCAGTTCCATGAGACTGTCATTCACGGGATTGCATGTGGACTGTACGATAAAAACATCCTTGCCGCGTACGGGCTCATAAATAGAGACGGAACACTCGCCGTCTGCGAACTGGGTGATGCTGCAATTGCCGGGATTGATGAACAGGGACGAGCAGATGTCTTTTGCAAGTGCTGGATTGGCATTGCCGGTGAAAACCGCAATCTCTTTGCCATGTGAAATCATTTAACGCAGTTCCTCCAATCACACATTCAAAAATATAGTAACAGCGTACGATAAAAATCCACAAATAACAGTTCATCATCACTATAACATAAAAAAGAAAGAATTGGAAGAAGAAAACCAAATGAAAATATGCCGAAATAGCGCAGAAAAAAGCGATTGCCAAACACTGTGTTTTTGTATATAATACATCAGATACAGTTCAGACGGAAGGGGATGACGCGCGTGCAGGGACAGGATCGGCTTCGGCGCCGGGCTACGGCAGAGCGGTGGCTCTTTGCCCTGGCGGTTTTTCTGGTCATGGCGGCTTTCTTTACACTGCTGCATCCGGTTCCGATCATGGACGGGGACGATGTCATCTACACCGTGGTCAGCCGCAAGGCGGTGCCGCGCCCTGGGGCCTGGAACCCCACCCGGATGATGCCGGAGCTTCTGATGGGCCTCTGCGGTAATCTTGCGGGTCTCGCAGCGGCCGCCGGGCTGGGCAGCTTTATTGACTGCCAGGTTGCGGTTTTGGCCGTGATGCTGAGCGCGTTTATCGCGGGCTACGCGGCTGCCTTCCGGCGGCTGCTGGAGAAGCGGCTCGGTATGGGCCGGTTTTCGGCTGTGGGTCTGACGCTGCTGTTTCTGCTGATGCATTTTCTGATCTTCCGCACGCAGGAGAGCGGCAACCTCTATATGTTCTTCAGCTATGACGCCTGCTGTGTGTTCTATTATACCATCTCGGCGCTTTTCTGCTGCACGCTGGTTCTTCTGGACATGGCGGAGCCCTTTGGCCGGCTGGTCCGGCAGGATGCCTCGCCTGCGCGGACGGGCTTTCTGGTACTGGCCCTGTACTGCGCGGTGTTTTCCAACCTCCACGGCAGCGTGGTTCTGGCGGCCTGGTTTTTCCTGCGCATTGTCCGGCAGGCTCTTGGGCAAAAGGGGACGCCGGGCGCGCTGAAGACGGCCCTGAAGGAAAACAGCGCGGCAGCGTTGTTCCTGCTCTTCTGGGTGATGGCGCTGCT
>CADBNC010000061.1 GCA_902795885.1 Oscillospiraceae bacterium | reverse complement strand
TTTGGAAATTATCTTTATGAATTGAGAAGCCGCGCGGGGATGAGCCAGGCTGCACTGGCTGCGAAATTAGGGGTAACCAATAAGGCGGTTTCAAAATGGGAGGTCGGAAAGGCAAAGCCCGGCGTTGACAAGATCCGGAAGCTTGCTTTGCTGTTTCAGGTCAGTGTGGACGAGTTGCTGAAAAGGAGAGAGGAAATGAGAAAAGCGAAAGTAACAAAGATTGTCATCACGGGCGGGCCGTGCGGAGGAAAGTCCACTGCCATGAGCTGGATACAGAATGCCTATACGAATATGGGCTATACCGTTCTGTTCATTCAGGAAACTGCCACGGAGCTGATCACGGGCGGCGTGGCGCCGTGGGTATGCAGAACAAACGCGGAGTATCAGAAGTGCCAGCTTCGTCTGCAGCTGGAGAAAGAGAAGGTATTTGAGGATGCGGCAAAGGCGATCGATTCAGAGAAAATCCTGATCGTCTGTGACCGCGGCGCGCTGGATAACAAGGCGTATATGAATGATCTTGAGTTTGCGGAGGTTTTGGATTATCTGGGGACGAACGAAATCGAGCTGCGGGATACCTATGACGCCATCTTCCATCTTGTGACTGCGGCCAAAGGAGCAGAAGAGTTTTACACGAGGGCGAACAATGCCGCCAGAACCGAAACGGTCGAAGAAGCGGCACGGCTGGATGATAAGCTGATTGCGGCATGGACAGGGCATCCGCATCTGCGCGTGATTGATAACTCGACAGATTTTGAGGGCAAAATGAAGCGCCTGCTGCAGGAAATCTCATTTTTCCTCGGAGAGCCGGAACCATTTGAGATCGAGCGCAAATTCCTCATTCAATATCCGGACATTCAGTGGCTGGAGTCTGTCCCCAACTGTCAGAGGATCGAGATTATCCAGACATACCTGCGGTCAGAAAACGGCGAGGAAGTCCGGGTCCGCCAGCGGGGCCGTGACGGACACTATGTGTATTACCAGACCATGAAACGTCAGGTCAGTGATATCAAACGGGTGGAGATAGAGGACAGGCTGTCGGAAAGCGAATACCTGCGTCTGCTGATGAACGCGGATACGACCAGGCATCCGATCCGGAAGGATCGCTACTGCCTTACCTACGACAATCAGTATTTCGAAATTGACGTATTTCCATTCTGGAAGGACCAGGCAATCGCGGAGATCGAGCTCAGTGATGAGAATACGCCCATCCGGTTTCCGGAGCAGATCCGGGTAATCCGGGAAGTGACCGGGGACGAAGCATATAACAATGCGTCTCTGGCGAAAATATAGTATATGGAAAACTAAACTTTCCGGGCCACAGACAGTCCCGGGGAAAGGAAGGGGAGCAATGAAAACGAAAGACATCACATTTCTGGCTGCGGGCATAGCACTTTTTGTAGCACTTTCCATGTGCTTACGGGTGCCGGTATTTGAAAACTACTATCTTTGCCTTGGTTACATTGTAATGACAGCCTATATCTACTGTTTCAGATGGTATGAGGGAGCAGTCGTCGGTTTTGCGGGCGTGATTCTGTACTGTATCATCGGCGGCCTGGGCTTCAACGGAATGCCGGGCTGGTCTGTCGGGAACATCGTTATCGGTCTTATCATGGGCGTTTCCCTGAAATATATACAGAAGATAGAGAACAAAACCCTGCAGGTTACTCTGATGGCGGTGGCAGCTGTGGCTGCGGTATTTGCCGGTATAGAACTGACCAAGTCCCTGATCGACAGCTTTGTGGTCGGACAGCCGTTTCTCGTGCGGTTCGGGAAGAATATGACATCCTTTATAGCAGACGCATTTGTTATCGTCGTCAGCCTTCCCGTATGTGCATTAATTGAAAAACAGGCTAAAAAACTGCGCTATGGAGAGCAGGCTGCCACTGGCTGACGATTTACGGACGCTCCCGGGGTTCGCTCGGGGATCAGTATGATACATGCCTGCTGTTTTGCTCCCGATGAGATGCTCCCGGGATTCGCTCGGGGATCAGGCCAGATACTCCGAGCTCCGGGAATGATATCAGCATACTATCGTTTTCGGTTATTTTTGCCTTTCTTGTTTTGTAGCTCAAAGAT
>CADBNC010000060.1 GCA_902795885.1 Oscillospiraceae bacterium | reverse complement strand
TGGCTGTTTGCGGATGAGACGGATATGGAACGCACTGTCTATCTGGAGCAGCTGCGTGAATTCATCGCTGATACGATTCTGGACCTGCCGGAGAGACAGCAGAAGATTGTTTTGATGCGATATTTCCAGAACCGGGAATTCAGCGAAATTGCCGAAGAGATGGGCACAAGTGCCGGCAATGTTCGTGTCATCCTTTCCCGGGCACTTGCAAGACTTGAAGAGAAACTAAAAGAATCGATTACAGATTGGAGTTTTTCATAATGGCTCAGCTTTACAGAAAATCCGCGCTGGAAAAAATATCCTCACCCGAACAGCTGGACAAAGCCCTGGTCGTAACATCCCCCATGTCCTGGATCGCTTTGGCCGCAGTCAGCGTTGTTATTTTGATCACCATCATCTGGTCCATTGTAGGGACAATTCCTGTTACAGTCACGACAACCGGTATAGTAGCGTCACCCGTCAGCACAAATGCCGTGTTTACGCCTGAATCGGGGAGCCTGACAGCTGCCCTGGTTTATCCAGGTTCGGTGATCTACCTGGATGATCCTGTCGCGACATACAAAACCGGCAACGGTGATGTCAAGACCATTTATTCCGATCAGGTGGGCACCGTTACGGAAGTCCTGGTGAAGGCAGGGGACGCCATAAACCAGGGGAATGAAGTGATCCGGGTTTCGCCGAAGGCGGCAAGCAGCCAGGTGGTTGTGCTCTACGTCAAGCTCAGTGATGCAAAAAAAATAGAACGGGGCATGGAGGTCAGTGTCTCCCTTCAGGCCGCCGAAAGCCAGACCTACGGGCATATGGTCGCCCGCGTGACCAACATTGATTCCTATGTTGCGTCTGCAAAGGGAATGAACTATGTGCTTGGGTCAGACAATAACCTCGCGGCGACATTCCAGAAGGACAACACGGCTGTTGTAGCGGTAACCTGTGAGCTTTATCCGGATCCGGATACCGTGAGCGGCTATTACTGGTCCAATGAAAAGGGAGCGAAACTGGAAGTGACGAACGGCTCGCTTGTAAACGCCAAGGTTATCGTGGAAGAGGTACGCCCGATTACAAAGCTTTTCTCAAAGCTGAAGGAAATCTGGGGGGATTAAAGCGTGAACCGCTATGTGAAAACGCCAACGGTCTACCAGATGGAGGCGACAGAATGCGGCGCAGCCTCCCTCTCGATGATCTTTGAGTATTTTGGCAAATATATTCCGCTGGAGCAGATGCGGATCGAGACAGGCGTCTCGAGAGACGGCTGCAATGCCGCCAATATCATGCGCTGTGCCAAAAAATATGGTCTGGAATGCCACGGCTATCGGCGCGAACCGGATGCGCTGAGGACGATTGACCTTCCATGCATTATTCACTGGGATTTTAATCATTTCGTTGTTTTTGAAGGGTTTAAAGGAGAATACGCCTGGCTGAATGACCCGGCGGTCGGAAGACGAAAGATCACCCTGGAGGAACTTGACGAAGAGTTTACCGGCGTGGTTCTCACCTTCAAGCCGACTGATCTGTTTACAAAGCAGAAGAAAGAGAACACGTTCTGGAGCAAGGTAGGCTTGCGTCTGAAGGGCCAGTACAGCGTGGTGGTCAAGCTTATCTACATTGGGCTTCTGCTTGTGTTCCCGGGCCTTGTCCTTCCGGTCCTGTCCCAGATTTTCATGGATGATATCCTTGTCGGCGGATACCAGGACTGGCTGACAAAGCTGCTTGTTTTCATGGGCGCGCTCGCTATTCTGAAAGGCGGCCTGTCCTATTATCGAAGTCTGGTGCTTCAGAAATTCCGGTCCAAGATGACCCTGGTTTCCGGCTACGGTTTTCTGCGCCATCTGCTGAGACTGCCGGTTAATTTCTTCGATCAGCGTTATGCCGGGGATCTCGTGGAACGTATGGACAGCAACACAAGTGTGAATGTGTTCCTCGCCGGAGAGCTGGCGGAAACGGTTCTGAATATCTTTGTCGCCATATTCTATCTGATCGTACTGATCTTTTACAGCCCTGTCATGACGGCGGTCGGCATGATCAATGTTGTAATCTGTCTTGCGGCCGTGGCCTACAGCAACAAGGCAATTGCGGGCGCTACCATGAGGCTGCAGATTGCCGGTGGAAAGCTCTATGGCGCGGTATGTGCCGGCCTCAGTATCACCGATACCATCAAAGCATCGGGAGCTGAGACGGAATACACTGAAAGAATTCTCGGATTTCAGGCGAAACAGGCTAACATCGAACAGGAGCTCAGCAGGTATCAGGAACTGGTAAACGCGATCCCCGAAGCAGCGGGGAAGCTTGTTGACGCACTGCTTCTTCTGGTTGGCGGTATTCTGGTTATAAACGGAGAAATGACAATCGGTATGCTGCTGGCATATAATTCTCTGTTTGATTCCTTCTCCGAACCGGTGAACCAGCTTGTGGGCTTTATCCAGAAAATCCAGCAGCTGAAAGCTGACATATCGCGTGTGGACGATATCGAACGCTATGCGCAGGATGAGCGGTATGCCGAGAGGCCGGAGACCAAAACAATGAGCAGGAAGCTCAGCGGAGAAATCGAGCTTCGTGATATCTCCTTTGGATACAGCACTCTGAAACCGCCGCTGGTTGAGAATTTCAGCTTCCATCTCCACAGCGGGGAATCCATTGCCTTTGTCGGAGCCTCGGGATGCGGGAAATCAACCGTATCAAAGCTTGTCAGCGGTCTTTACCAGCCGTGGGCAGGTGAAGTTCTTGTTGATGGAATTCCGATGACACAGGTTGGGACGGAGGTCCTGAATGCCAGTATTGCAACCGTAAGCCAGAATATTGTCCTCTTCTCCGGCAGTATCCGCGACAATCTGACGATGTGGAACCCGGCGGTACTGGAAGAAGACATGATCGAAGCCGCGAAGGATGCCTGCATCCATGATTTTATCATGCAGCAGAAAGACGGATACAATTACCACCTCACAGAAGGCGCAACAAATGTTTCCGGCGGCCAGCGCCAGCGCCTGGAAATTGCCCGCGCCCTTACGGGCAAGCCTACGATCCTGATCATGGATGAAGCCACCAGTGCCCTGGATCCGATTGTTGAGAAACAGATTCTCGATAACATCAAGCGGCGTGGATGCACCTGCGTGATCGTGGCCCACCGGCTGAGCGCAATCCGTGACTGCAACCAGATTGTTGTGATGAGCGACGGGAAGATTGTGCAGAGAGGAACGCACCGTACGCTGAAGGATGAGGAAGGCTATTACAAAGCCTTTGTTCAGAATATTTGACGGGGGTGTAAGGGATGGATAACGCGCAGGAAATCATACGCCTCTATGCTACAGACACCTATATAACACAAAATGCCGGAGACGCCTATCGGGTCCATACCGGCACAGTGCTCGTATTTGTTGCCCCGCTCAAGGGAGACAAGCCAGACATCCGCCGCTTTTTGTGCGAGATTGAGGAAGGCCATCTCATTCCGTCCTTTGCTTTCAAGGATGCGGAATATATCAACTGGAGGTTCTTGTTTACAACAAAAGAGGAGGCCCAGATCGAAAGGCTTCCCGGGAAGGCGACGAGTGTGCTGTACCGGCGTTTTGCAAAAACTGCCGGACTTGAGAGCTTTCAGCAGGAGGGCTTTGAACAAAGCCTGATAGAGTACTATAAAAGAGAATCATTGAAGGACAATGTCTTCATCAATCTTGGTGACAGACAAAAGCCCGGCGTCAACATCGCAAATTATGGTGTCATCAAACAGGCGTTCGAAGCCGGAGAGGAGCGAATTGTC
>CADBNC010000059.1 GCA_902795885.1 Oscillospiraceae bacterium | reverse complement strand
CCTGACCTTCTGGTCCGTAGCCAGACGCTCTATCCAGCTGAGCTAATCGCGCATCTCAAAAGCTTAATTATAATAGCACACCCGGATGAATAATGCAAGAGCTTTTTCATCCGGTGTTCATCTTTTTTGGCATGGATAGGAAAAGTGCGGCGGAAGGGGCGGAATTCAGGCCTTGGGACACTGTTTGATGGAGAGGGCGATCCGCTTGCGGTTCTTGTCCACCTCCAGCACCACGACCCGTACCACATCGCCCACCGACAGAACCTCGGAGGGGTGACGGATGAAGCGGTCGGAGATCTCGGAGATATGCACCAGACCGTCCTGATGCACGCCGATATCCACGAAGGCGCCGAAATCAATCACGTTGCGGACAGTGCCGCTGAGCACCATGCCGGGGGCAAGATCATCGATCTCCATGACATCCGTGCGCAGGAGAGGCTGGGGAAGGGAATCGCGGATATCACGGCCGGGCTTCAGAAGCTCCTGCACGATATCCTCCAGCGTGGGAAGGCCAATGCCCAGCTTTTCGGCCAGGGCTGTTTTCCCGACGGCCTGGATCCGGGCGGGAAGATCCTGCAGCTTCCCGGCGCGCACGTCCGCATCGGAGCAGCCGGCGGCTTCCAGAATGCCCGCGGCGGCAGCGTAGGACTCGGGATGGACGGCGGTGTTGTCCAGGATGTTTTTGCTCTCGGGGATACGGAGGAAGCCGGCGCACTGCTCAAAGGCCTTGGGGCCGAGCTTCGGAACCTTCAGAATCTGCCTGCGGGAGGTGAAGGAACCGTTTTCCTCCCGGTACTGCACGAGGTTCTTCGCGATCGTGGGCGTTATGCCGGAAACCCTGCGCAGCAGGGAAGGCGAGGCAGTGTTGATATCGACCCCGACCGCGTTGACGCAGTCCTCCACGACGGCGTCCAGGGCGTCCTCCAGCTGCTTCTCGGGCATATCATGCTGATACTGCCCGACGCCGATTGCCTTCGGGTCGATCTTTACGAGCTCAGCCAGGGGATCCTGCAGGCGCCTGGCGATGGAGACGGCCGAGCGCAGGTTCACGTCAAACTGCGGGAATTCCTCGGCGCCGAGGGGGCTTGCGGAATACACGGAGGCGCCCGCCTCGGAGACGATCATATAGCTGAGGGGGAAGCCCTTTTCCTTTGCGCGGCGGATGAGCTCAACCGCCATCTGCTCGGTTTCGCGGCTGGCAGTGCCGTTGCCGATGGCGATATGCTCCACATGATGGCGCTCGACCAGCACAAGAAGCTTCGCGATGGCCTCCTGCTTCTGGCGCTCGCCGTGGGTGGGATAGACGACGGCGGTATCCAGCACGCGCCCTGTCGCGTCCACAACGGCCACCTTGCAGCCCATGCGGTACCCGGGGTCAAGGCCCATGGTTACCTTCCCCTTTACAGGCGGCTGCATCAGCAGGGGGCGCAGATTCAGCGCAAACTGGGCGATGGCGCGCTCGCTGGCCATCTCGGTGAGATCGGAGCGGGTTTCCCGCTCGAGAGAGGGGAAGAGCAGCCGGTCATAGGCGTCGAGGGCCGCAGCGCGGATAAAGGCCATGGCGGAGGAGCCGGGGATGACGACGGCGCGCCACACCGTCCGCATGGCGAGATCGTGGTCCAGCTCCACAGAGACCTTCAGGATTTTCTCACGCTCGCCGCGGTTGACGGCGAGAACCTGGTGGCTCTGCATGCGGTCCAGATTCTGGGTGAAGTCATAATAGAGGCGGTAGACGCTGTCCTCCTCCACGGCGGCCTCGGAATGCAGGCGCCCGTGGCTGTGGAGAAGCTGCTTGAGCTGGCGGCGAAGATCGGCGCTGTCGCTGATCTGCTCGGCAATGATGTCCGAGGCGCCGGATAGGGCATCCTCAATGGTGTTCACTTCGAACTCGGGGTTTACATAATCTGCTGCTGCTTCCTCGGGCGCGGGGCAGCCCCGCTCCTGCGCGAAGAGAAGATCGGCGAGGGGCTGCAGGCCCTTTTCCTTCGCAATGGTGGCACGGGTGCGGCGCTTCTGCTTATAGGGGCGGTAGAGATCCTCCAGATCGGCCAGGGTGCGGGCGTTATCCAGCGCCTGCCTCAGCTCTTCGGTGAGCTTTCCCTGCTTCTCGATGGCGGCGGAAACGGCCTCGCGGCGTTCGTCGAGACTGCGCAGGTAGGTCAGGCGGGTCTCCAGCGTACGCAAAACAGTGTCGTCCATGCTGCCGTGCTGTTCCTTTCGGTAGCGCGCGATGAAGGGGATCGTGTTCCCCTCGTCCAGCAGCCGGACGACGTTTTCGACATAGCTTTCATTCTGGTTCAGCTCTTCGGAAAGAATCCGAATAATATCATTCATAAACAAGGTTCCTCGTATCAGTTGATTTCGTTTTCGACGGGCAGCGTGTGGAAATCCACCCCGATGCCGCCGTTGTCCCGGATATCCAGCATGGCCCAGGTGAGGGAGCGGCCCTTGCCTGCGGTGCCGGGGTTGACGACCTTCACACCGCCGTAATCCTCGTGAAAGGGCCGGTGCGTATGGCCGAAGAGGGCAAGCCGGGCGCCCTGCTCCTGGGCGGCGTACACCAGCCTGTCAGCGTTTGAAAAATCCACCCCATAGAGATGCCCGTGCGTGAGAAAGGCACGGACAGGTCCAAGCTGTATGACCAGATTCACAGGGGCGAGGGGGGCATAGTCGCAGTTGCCGCAGACAGAATGAACCGGAAGACCCGGAAAGGTCTTCCGCAGAACCACGGCATCGCGGTCATAGTCCCCCAGATGGCAGACGGCGTCGGGCTGGAAGCGCCTCACGGCCTCCAGCATCGCGTCCGTCCTGCCGTGGGTGTCAGAGAAAACCGCCACGCGCATCACATGGCCTCCCGGGAGCTGCCCGCATCCGCGGTCTCCTCCCTGGCGCCGGAGGCCTTCTCCTCCGCAGAAGCGGCGGAGGCAGCCGGCCCGGCAGGGTGGCTCTGGGCTGCGGCATCACCGGTGTGATGGCTTTTGCGCAGGACAAAGAGACCCATGGAGACAGAGATGAAAAAGACGATCACCAGGCAGAGAACATGGATCCCCGTGCCCGGGCCCGAGATCAGCACAGCCACCGCACCCATGATAGTGGAGATGCCATAGAGCATGGCGACGGCCTGCTTCTGATTCATCCCCATGTCCAGCAGCTTGTGGTGGATATGACCGCGGTCGGCGTGGAAGGGGGACTGCCCGTGCAGGATCCTACGGCAGAAGGCGAAGAGTGTATCGCCGAGGGGAAGGGCAAGGGCCAGAATCGGCACGATAAAGGTGATGATTGCGTGGAACTTGAACAGGCCCATGATGGACACCACCGAAAGCACGTATCCCAGAAACTGGGACCCGGCATCGCCCATGAAGATCTTCGCGGGGTTCATGTTATAGGGCATGAAGCCCACGCAGGAGCCTGTCAGGCAGGCCAGCAGCAGAGGCACGCTGCCCACCGGGATAGTCAGGGAAACGGCCATCATCGAAAGGGAGCTGATGGCGGACACGCCCACCGCAAGACCGTCGAGCCCGTCGATGAGGTTGACGGCGTTGGTGCAGGCCACAATCCACAGAACCGTCAGCGGATAGGAGAGCCAGCCGATCTGGATCGTGCTGCCGGCAAGAACCGGGTTCGAGATTTTATCGAACATGATGCCGCAGCGTATGGCCACAATCGCGGCGAGGATCTGCCCGGCGAGCTTGATGAGCGGGTTCAGGGCGACGATATCGTCCAGGGCGCCCATCACGACGATAATGACACAGCCGAGGAGGAGACCCATGACCTGGGTGTTCATCTCCACAAACAGCAGAACCGAGATCAGGAAACCCAGAAAAATGGCCAGACCGCCCATGCGGGGGATCGGGTGGTCATGGACGCGGCGGGCGTCCTTGGGAATATCAATGGCGCCGGAGCTCTCCGCAAAGCGCTTGACGGGAGGCGTCATGACAAAGCAGATGAGAAAGGCACAGACAGGCCCCGCCAGCATTTTCCAGAGGGGAATTTGTAACGTGAGCATAAAACCACTCCAAAATCAGAAAGGCTTTTCTACCAGACCGATGCGCTTGTACACCTTGCGGAGCGTTTTGCGGGCAATCGCCGAGGCCCTGGCGGCGCCGTCGGCGTAGACGGAACGGAGATATTCCTTATCGGCAAGATACCGGGCGGCGTCTTCCCGAATCGGGCGCAGCGCCTCCACGACTGCATCGCCCACGGCGGGCTTGAAGACGCCGTAGCCCTTGCCCTCAAAATCGCGCTCGATCTCGTCAAAGGAGAGACCGGTGACGGAGGAATAGATGCTCATCAGGTTCGAGACGCCGGGCTTGTTCTCCGGGTCATAGCGCACGCAGCGCTCGGTGTCGGAATCGGTGATGGCGCGCTTGAACTTGCGGGCGATCTCCTCCGGCGGATCCATGATGAACACGCAGCCTGCCGGATCCGACTTCGACATCTTGGAAGAGGGGTTCGAAAGACTCATGATCCTGGCGCCGACCTGCGGGATATAGGGTTCGGGCACGGTGAAGGTGGGGCCATAGAGGTTGTTGAAGCGCACGGCGATATCACGGGTGAGCTCGCAGTGCTGCTTCTGATCCTCGCCGACGGGGATAAAATCCGACTGATAAAGCAGGATATCCGCCGCCATCAGGGCGGGATAGGTGAAGAGGCCGCCGTTGATGTTCTCGGCATGCTTTGCGCTCTTGTCCTTGAACTGCGTCATGCGGCTGAGCTCGCCGAACATGGTGTAGCAGTTGAGAATCCACCCGAGCTCGGCATGCTCGTGCACGTGGCTCTGGATGAAGAGCGTGTTCTTCTGCGGATCCAGCCCGCAGGCGATATACTGGGCCAGCTGAGAAACGGAGCGGCGCCGGAGGTCGGCCGGATTCTGCCGGACCGTGATGCTGTGCAGATCCGCCATAAAATAAAAGCAGTCATAGTCATCGGCGATTTTCACCCAGTTGCGCACGGCGCCCAGGTAATTTCCCAGATGCAGATCACCGGAGGGCTGAATGCCGGAGAGCATGACCTTTTTCTTTTCCATTGTCTGATCCATGTGTATTATCCCCATTACTGTAATTGTAAAATGATACTGTCAAGTGATGTCAGGTAGAACTAAAATATTTTAACAGAATAAGTTCATCTTGACAACAGGAAAAATGAATTTTATACTATTCCTCACTTACAGAGAAGGAGAGAATGCAATGACCGCTATGCCGGATGAAAAATGGTTTGAGGAAATGGAAGCAAGAATCCCGAAGGGGAGCGTAAGAACGCGTTTTGCTCCGTCCCCGACCGGATACATGCATGTGGGGAACCTGCGCACCGCGCTCTATACCTGGCTGATCGCCCGCCACGAGGGCGGCACCTTTATCCTGCGGATTGAGGACACGGACCAGGGGAGACTGGTGGAAGGCGCCCAGGAAGTGATTTACAAGACAATGAAGGAATGCGGGCTGGACCATGACGAGGGCCCGGACGTGGGCGGCCCTGTCGGCCCGTATATCCAGACCGAGAGACGCGATCTCTACGGCAAGTATGCCGAGCGCCTGATCGCCCGGGGGCATGCCTACCGCTGCTTCTGCGAGAAGGCCGAGAGCGAGGAGGACAGCGGCGAGTTCAACCGCGGGGACGATCCCTGCCGCAGCCTGAGCGCCGCGGAGGCCGATGCCATGGCCGCCGAAGGAAAGCCCTTTGTGGTGCGGCAGAAGATTCCCCACGAGGGGGAGACGGTCTTCCATGACGAGATCTTCGGCGATATCCGCGTGGAGAACAGCACCCTGGACGACCAGGTGCTGATGAAGCGGGACGGCCTGCCGACCTATAACTTCGCAAACGTGATTGACGACCACCTGATGGGCATCACCCATGTGGTGCGCGGGAGCGAGTATCTCTCCTCGGCGCCGAAGTACAACCTGCTGTATGAGGGCTTTGGCTGGGAGATCCCGAAATACGTCCACTGCTCGCCGGTCATGCGCGACCAACAGCACAAGATGTCCAAGCGGCACGGCGATCCCTCCTATGAGGATCTGATCGCAAACGGCTATCTGACCGACGCAGTGCTCAACTACGTGGCGCTGCTGGGCTGGAGCCCCGGAGGCGAGCAGGAGATCTACAGCCTGGACGAGCTGAAGGATATTTTCCGCATCAGCGGCATTTCCAAGTCCCCGGCCATCTTCGATATCGAGAAGCTGCGCTATTTTAACGCGGCCTATATCCGCGCCATGGAGCCTGCGGCCTTTGCCGCGGTGGCAGAGCCCTATATCCGCCAGGCCGTGAAGAACCCGGCCTATGACGCCGGGGAGATTGCCGCGCTTCTGCAGCAGCGGACCGAGGTCCTGACCGAGATCCCCGAGAAGCTGGATTTCTTTGACGAGCTGCCGGAATATGACACCGCGCTCTTCACGCACAAGAAGTCCAAGTCCGACGCGGCAAGCTCAGCCGAGGTGCTGCAGCAGGTTCTGCCGCTGTTTGAAGGCATGGAAGCCTGGACGGAGGAGAACATTCTCGCGGTGCTGGGTGAGCTCACCGAGCGCATGGGCGTGAAGACGGCCAAGGTCATGTGGCCGGTCCGGATTGCCGCGGCAGGCAAGGCCGTGACGCCCGGCGGCGCGGTGGAAATCTGCCATATCCTCGGCAGGGACGAGACGCTGCGCCGAATCCGCATCGCCCTCGAAAAGCTGGCCAATGCCTGAAGGCGGCCCCATGGACGGGCGCTTCTCGCGGATGGAGATGCTCTATGGTGCCGATGCCATGGAGCGCCTCGCCCGGGCCCGGGTGGCCGTTTTCGGCCTCGGCGGCGTGGGGGGATACGTGGCGGAAGCGCTGGCCCGTTCGGGCGTGGGCGCGCTGGATCTTGTGGACAGCGACCGCGTCAGCCTCTCCAACCTGAACCGGCAGATCCTCGCCCTGGAGGACAGCATCGGCATGCTGAAGACCGACGCGGCGGAGGAGCGTATCCGCCGGATCAACCCGGCCTGCCGGGTGACAAAGCACACGCTGTTCTATCTGCCGGAGAGCAGGGGCAGCATTGCCCTGGGGGACTACAGCTACATCGCCGACGCCGTGGATACCGTGACGGCAAAGCTGCTGCTGGCGGAGGG
>CADBNC010000058.1 GCA_902795885.1 Oscillospiraceae bacterium | reverse complement strand
GAGAAGATTTGCCTTATACAGGCGGGAAAAGGCGCTCTTCATATCCTGCGGCCTGACCAGACAGTCAAACTCGTTGTATTCCCGCTCCTTTCCATCGGCCTCCACGATGGTGAAGCCGAGAAGAATCAGCTCGGCACCGCTGTCGGCGGATTGCAGGGCATATTCCAGCGTATCGGGGAGAAGCTCGTCATCCGCGTCCAGAAAGGTGACGTAGTCTGCGTCTTCGGCTATCAGCGAGAGGGCGGTGTTGCGGGCTTCAGCAGGGCCGTGGTTTTCCGTCCGGATGGTGCGCAGGCGCGCATCCTCCCGGGCAAGGCGCCGCAGAATGTTGCCCGTTCGGTCAGTGGAGCCGTCGTCCACCACCAGAAGCTCCAGATTCTGGTGCGTCTGGCTCAGGACACTCTTCACGGAGCGCTCGATATACTTCTCCGTGTTGAACGCCGGCATGATGACGGATACCTTATAATCCGCTGTTTTCTGAGGTGCTGTCGTCTGCATTTTCAAATCTCCTTAACCGGTTTTCATCCTGATCGGGTGCGGCCTTATAGCATTCATACAGATAGTCGTACAGGGGCATGAGGCGGCGGAATGCCCGGGTCAGCTTTCCGACCAGATCCGGCCCCAGGTGTGCCGGGTCAAAATCACCGCTGTGCTCAAGCCCGAAGCGCTTGCGGTTGTAGAAGGGGTTGATTGTCGGGCCGAGGTCCTTTTTCATCCGCCTGTATTCCGGCCCGGTCACGTGGAAGCCCCGCATGCGCAGCGCGTCTGACGCGAGGCGCTCAAAGCGGGCGGGGTTGCTGTCGACACTGGCCCGGAAGGCCTCCATCTGGACGGGGGTCACGTCAAAATAGCCGATCCCGTAGCTGAACTGCGCGGCCGAGAGCTCAAACCAGAACATGGGGCCCTCGGAATAGCGGTTGTCGCCGTTGAAAATCGTGAACCACAGGTGGTCCTTGTAGGGCCCGCGGCCGAAAAGGCGCCTGGCATCCCTGTAAATCCGCGAGACATGCACCGTGAAGTTCTGCAGCGGGAAGGCCTGCGTCATCTCCCGCTCAACATCTTCGGCGAGGGCGTGGAAGGGTTCGTGCAGGGTTTTCTGATAGCGCTCGCGGTTTTCCTGAAACCAGGGGCGCTCGTTATTGAAAGAGAGATCCCACAGGAAGGACGAAGTCTCCCCGGTGAAGCCCTGAAATTTCTGTTCCATCAATTTTTGTTCCTTTGGTTTCTGTTTTTCGGCGGCGGGTTATGCCGGGACTCCGCTGCCTGCAGGAGGCTGCCGGAAGAATCATCCGGCCGGGGATAGGCCCTGCCTCCGGAGCCCGCGCGGGAGGTCTGAACGACGGGGGCCGCCGGATGCTCCTGCGGAGTGAGGGCACGCTGGGAAGAACCGGCCATTTCACGCTGAATGCGCTGGCAGAGCAGGGTGTTGCGCGCCTGCACAGTGGTGTTGCGCACGGCATAGGAAAGGGCCTTCCGTGTCCCCACGAGGACGAGCAGCTTCTTCGCGCGGGTGATGCCGGTATAGATCAGGTTGCGCTGCAGCATCACATAGTGGCTCATCAGCACGGGCATCACCACCACGGGGTATTCCGAGCCCTGTGACTTGTGGATCGTCGCGGCATAGGAGAGAACAAGCTCGTCAAGCTCGGTGATATCATATTCCACTGCCCGGCCGTCAAAAAGGACGGTGAGGGAACGGTTTTCGGGATCAACCTGCTCGATTACCCCGATATCGCCGTTATAGACTTCCTTTTCATAATTATTGCGGATTTGCATGACCTTGTCAAGCCTGCGATACTGGATTCCGCCGCGCCGCAGCCCGGGCGAGGAAGGGTTGAGCGCTTCCTGCAGCAGCTGGTTGAGATTCGCTGCGCCCACAACGCCGCGCTGCATCGGTGTCAGAACCTGCATCTCGGAAGGGGCAAGGCGCGTATAGCGGGGCAGCTTTTTCTGCACAAGGGCAATCATTTCCTCTGCCGCCGCCTGGGCAAGCCCGGCGGTATCGTCGGGCTCAAGGCCCTTCTCCGCAGCCAGCCTGTCCGCGTCGACGAAGAAGAAATCACTCCGGCGCCCGTTTGAGATATCCGGCATCTGCCCGTGGTTGATGCGGTGGGCGTTGGTGATGATGCGGCTGGCCTGCGCCTGACGGAATATGCGGGTCAGGCGTACAACCGGGAGGCTCCCGGAAGCGATCATATCCCGCAGAACATTCCCGGCGCCCACGCTGGGCAGCTGGTCCGTATCGCCGACGAAGATCAGCCGCATGGTGTCCGGCACAGCCCGCAGAAGCGAATAGGCCAGCATGATATCGATCATCGAGCATTCGTCCACGATCAGAATATCACCCTCGAGTGGCGCGTCCTCGTTCTTCTGGAAGCCCTCGGGTGGCTTCATCTCCAGGAGGCGGTGGATGGTCTTCGCCTCCAGCCCGGTGGCCTCGGAGAGGCGCTTCGCCGCACGGCCGGTGGGGGCCGCCAGCAGAATCCTTGCGCCGGCCTCCCGGAAGGCTGTGATAATCCCCAGGGTGGTGGTGGTTTTTCCCGTGCCGGGGCCGCCTGTCAGCACCAGCACCTTGCTGTCCACTGCCGTGCGGATTGCCTGCAGCTGTACCTCGTCATACTGCATCCCCGTGCGCCGGGCGATGCGTGCTTCCAGCCCGGCCGGATCCGGACGGACGATTACGGGTGCCCCGGCAATGGCCTTCAGACGGCGGGCTGTGCCCACCTCGGCATGGTAAAACGGCGGCAGATAGATGGCGAGATCCTCATCCTGTATCGAAGAGGCATCTGGAGCGCCGCGGCCTGATGGGGCAGTGCCTGCGCCGGCTTCCGGAGCAGCCTGCCCGTCAGGGATCGGTTCGGTGATCAGATCGCGGGCTGCGATCATCTGCTCAAGCGCATCGGCAAGCAGAGCGGGAGAGACCGAGAGAAGCTCCCCGCCGGTCTTCAGCAGCTGGGCGCGGGTGGCATAGCAGTGTCCGCTTTCCGCCAGGCGGTTGAGCGTATAGAGAATGCCGCTGCGCAGGCGTTCAAAGCGGTCCTCCGCAAAGCCCAGCTTCGAGGCGATGGTATCCGCCGTCCGGAAGCCGATGCCCCAGATATCATCCGCCAGACGATAGGGATTCTCCTGCACAACCTGGATGCTCTCGGCACCGTAGGTTTTATAGATCTTTGTGGCGTGGGCCGTGCTGACATCGTGCCCCTGCAGAAAAAGCATGATGTTCTTGATCTCTTTCTGCTCCTGCCAGCTTCTGGTGATCATCTGCACCCGCTGGCGGCCGATTCCGCTGACTTCCAGCAGCCTTTCGGGGTTGTCCTCAATCACGGTCAGGGTGTCCTTGCCGAACTGCTGGACGATCCGGTGGGCAAACTTCGGCCCGATGCCCTTCACCAGGCCGCTGCCCAGGTATTTCTCAATCCCGTAGACCGTGGCGGGGAGGGTCTCCTCAAAGGACTCTGCCGCGAACTGCCTGCCGTACTTTGCGTCCATGCGCCACGCCCCGCCGAGACGGAGCACGCTTCCCACGTGAACCTCGGGCATGGAGCCGACCACCGTGACCAGATCCTGAAAGCCCTTTGCCCGGCAGCGTATGACGGAATAGCCGTTCTGGCTGTTCTGGTATGTAATTCTCTCAACAACACAGCGCAGGTATTCCACCGCTGAACATCCTTTCCGCAAAAGGACTTGCATGATGCTTTCTTACACGGTATTATAACACATGAGGAAAGCACCCGCAATCATTTCGAGGGTGCGGACGCACGGCAGGGAAGACGGGCGACGGGATACGGACAGGAGCGAGGCACCGGGATGAGCAGAGCTGGAAGAAAGAAAAAACCGAATAACAGCG
>CADBNC010000057.1 GCA_902795885.1 Oscillospiraceae bacterium | reverse complement strand
TGCGGCAGCTGCTGTCAGGCTACCTCTTTCTCAGGTTATAGTACATGATTCCGCAAATGACGATCAGGGCGCCGGCCATGGACCACCTGCCGAGCATCTCGCCGTAGAAGACGGCCACCAGGACCGGGTTCAGGATCGGCTCCAGGGCATTGATGATGGAGGCCGTCACCGGGTCTGTATATTTTGTCCCCGTCGTGAAGAAGATGTAGGCAAGGCCCACCTGGACCGCGCCGAGCAAAATGACCGCGAGCAGAACCGGCGCCGTGAAATCGGTCTCTCTAAGGGCCAGAGGCGACAGAAACACGCCGCAGGTGAGCTGCCCGAAGAAGACGGAGGAGAGCGCGTCGCCCTTTTCGAAGCTGTTCAGCATGAACACGCCGGCGTAGAAAATGCCGGAGAGCAGGGCCAGCAGGTCGCCCAGCCACTTGCCCGTGGAAAGCCCCTCGAAGAAGAAACACAGGATCCCGGCGAAAACGATCAGGATCGAGACCAGCGCTGTGCGGTCCGGTTTCTGCCCGAAGATCAGGAACATAAGGATCACGATCCAGATCGGCGCGGTGTACTGCAGGATGATGGTGTTTCCGGCAGTGGTCAGTTTGTTGGCGACCGAGTACAGCGTCGTGACGCCCGCCATGGAGACGGCTCCTACTATGACGGTCGGATTGAACACAAGCCTGTGACGGGTGGCCAAAATATAGAGGCCGATCACAATACAGGCGATCAGGTTGCGCACGCCGTTGATGGCGAGCGGATTCCATGGGATCACTTTCATCAGCAGGCCGCCCGTTGAGAAACACAGGGAAGCGGCCAGGACCATGGCTGTGCCGAGGCGGCGGGTCTTTTCAGTTACAGGTTTTACGGAAGGATCGGATTTGCTCATAACGCATTTACTATAGCACGAAATCCCGGAAATAACATCAAATGAAAGACCGGTTCATAACTATGAGTATAATGACAAATTTGGCCGAATGGTCCATTATAGTATTACATGAAACAGTCAGTAGACTTGCCGTAGAAAAGGAGAAAGAGTATGTTTGAGATCAAGGGAAAAGTGAATACGGCGATCTGCTATGCGAAGGTATGTGAAGAGAAGGCCGTAGAGCAGATCCGCAGAATGTGTGACTATGAATTTACCAGAGGAAGCCGCATCCGGATCATGCCGGACGTGCACGCCGGCGCAGGATGCACGATCGGCACTACGATGACCGTCGTGGACAAGGCCGTTCCCAATGTCGTAGGCGTCGACATCGGCTGCGGTATGTACACCGTTAATCTGGGAAATATCGACATTGACTTTGAGAAGGTGGACGAAGCGGCGCATTACATCCCCTCCGGGCTCACGGTCTGGGATGAGAAGAAGGAAGAGTTTGGCCTCAGGGAGCTGCGCTGCTATTCAAAGCTCCGGAACATAGAGTGGCTGGAGAACAGCCTGGGAACACTCGGCGGCGGAAATCACTTCATTGAGATCGACCGCGCGGCAGACGGAACGAAGTATCTCGTGATCCATTCGGGAAGCCGCAATATCGGCAAACAGGTGGCAGAGATCTACCAGGAAAGGGCAGTGGAGCTGCTCAGCGGCAGAGCGGACCGGCTCAAGGCCCGCGACGAACTGGTCAGGGAATACAAGGCGGCGGGCCGAATGAAAGAGATCGCAGGCGCGCTGCGGGAGCTGGAGAAGGAGTTCGCGGCCCAAACGCCCTCTGTCCCGGCGGACCTGTGCTATGTCTACGGTCCTGACTTTGAGGACTATCTGCACGACGTGGAAGTCTGCCAGCGCTTTGCGAGGCGCAACCGCGAGAAGATGGCGGAAGTGCTGCTCGCCCGCACCGGCATGACAGCCGGAGAGGCGTTCCACACCATCCACAACTACATAGACACGAGCGAGATGATCCTCCGCAAGGGCGCGATCGCGGCCCACGAGGGCGAGAAGGTCCTGATCCCCATCAACATGAGGGACGGGAGCGTTCTGGCGATCGGAAAGGGCAACCCCGAGTGGAACTACTCGGCGCCCCACGGGGCCGGCAGGCTCATGTCCCGCCGCGCAGCCCGCGACACGCTGGACATGGCGGCCTATCAGGAGGCCATGAAGGGCATCTACACGACTACTGTCAACACAGACACCATCGACGAGGCGCCCATGGCTTACAAGTCTCTCGAAGACATCATCGACGTGATCCGCGAGTCCGTGGACGTGATCGAAGTCCTGAAGCCGATCTACAACTTTAAGGCGGCGGAATGACCCGCATGAGACGTCTCCGCCACCGCACGAGGCACAGCGGCCCGCTCTGCGAGCCCTGAATACAGGGGGATGTTCCCTGTTTGAAAAATAGCACTGGATGTTTTTCTCTGAAAGAAAGCACCCCGCCCAGGAATCCGGGAAGGACTCCTGGGCGGGGTGTCTGTTCGTGATGCGCAGGAGTGCGGCCCGCTCAGCGGGCTTTATTCCTCTGCAGTCGGATACTTCACCGGATCGTCGCTCTCCTGCCAGATACGCTGCATGTGAGCGACACACTCCTCGTCCGCAGGGACGCCTTTATAATAGGTGTACCTGTCGGCCTCTGTGATCTTACGGATCACTCGGCAGGGATTTCCGGCGGCGACCGTCCAGGCAGGAACATCCCTGGTCACGATGCTCCCTGCGCCGATCACGGCGTTGTCGCCGATGCGGACGCCCGGCATGATCACTGTATTGCCGCCGATCCAGACGTTATTGCCGATCGTGATATCGATCCCGTACTCATAAGCCGTATTGCGTGTCGCGGGATGGACCGGGTGGCCTGCCGTGTAGATGGAGACATTGGGAGCGATCTGGCAGTTGTCGCCGATCACTACTTTGCCGACGTCTATGATCGTGCAGTTGTAGTTTATAAAAGCATTTTTGCCAACCTCGATATTGTGGCCGTAGTCACAATAGAAGGGCGGGTTGACCCAGGCTCCGTCGGACTTGCCGAAGAGCTCACTGATCACGGCTTTGATCCCTTCGAAATCCGAGCGGTCCATGGTGTTGAGCTTCTGCGTGAGCCGGCGGGCTCTCTTTTGCTCATTCATTACGGACGGGTCTGAAATATAGAGAATCTGGCTGTCTCTGCGTTCCTGATTGTTCATTTGCGGCCTCCTGTTAAGGTCTTCTGCCCTCTAAGGCAGCGTTTCCTGATGCCCGCGTTCCCGAATACGAAGCATTGGAATGCGGGAGATTAACTGTTTACCACTATTGTATCATATGGAAGATGAGCAACAATATACTAATGAGGACAGGCAGGAGCGCATTTGGATTGCCGTTTGCGACCAAAAACAGACAGTTCGCACCAATTAGATCAATCAGCCGGATTCTCATGTAAAATGGAATACAACGAAATGGTACTTACTGCAGATCCGTGGGCCGGCTGGCCTGCGTACTTTCAAAAAAAGGGGGTCCTCATGAAAACAATGCAAGCTTTTAACCCGTATCTGCCCAGCTGGGAGTATGTTCCGGACGCCGAGCCGCACATCGTGGACGGCCGGGTGTATATTTACGGGTCACATGACCTGTTCAACGGCCTGAATTTCTGTCTCGGAGACTATGTCTGCTGGTCGGCGCCGGTAGATGATCTCGGAAACTGGAAATATCACGGCGTGATCTTCAAGAGAGAGCAGGACCCGGCAGCTCCCCGCATCCGCATGACGAACGGCCTCGCGGCGCCTGATATGGTGGTCGGCGACGACGGCAGATATTATCTGTATTATTTCATGGGCGGCACGAAGATGATCTCCGTAGCCGTGTGCGACGAGCCAGCCGGCAAGTATGAATTCTACGGCTATGTCAAGTATCAGGACGGCACGCCCATCGGCAAGAAGAATGAGCCCTTCCAGTTCGATCCCGGGTGCCTGAAGGATGACGACGGCAGGCTGTATCTGTATACAGGCTTTGCTTTCGGCGGCAATCCGATCCTGCTTGACGGCAGTAAGCCCACCGAGCACGGCCCCATGTTCTTCGAGATCGACACGAAGGATATGCTGACCGTCCTGGAAGGCCC
>CADBNC010000056.1 GCA_902795885.1 Oscillospiraceae bacterium | reverse complement strand
TTTTCCACCTGCTTCTGCAGCGAGAGGAGGCCGCCGTGTCCGGTCACCTTCCCCTCCGGAGGCGCACCGTTGTTGCTCAGGCGGATTGTCAGCACCTGGTCCTGATCACGAATCGCAACCCGAAGGCGGTCGCCGTCCGCGTGCTTGACGGTATTGGAAGCGCATTCGCCAATCGCCGCGCTGAGAATACTCCTCTGCACGGGGTCTTCCGGAAAGGTGCCCTCAAGCTCCACCTCGACGCCGATCGCCTCCGCCATGCTGATGGCCTCGGGCAGAGGATCCCGGGCGGTATCATCCTGCTCATATTCCCGCAGGAGATAGGTGTTGGTGTTCTTCAGGCTGTTCAGAAGGCTGCGCGGGTCAATATCCCCGGGATGCTCCAGATAGTGCCGGCTCATGAGCAGCACGTGGCCCGCTTCGCGGTGAACCTGCATACGGGCGTTCAGCATCTCCTGGGCGATGATCATGCGGTCGGCCTGCCGGTTATAGACAGTGAGGCGGAGGTTCAGATCCTTCAGCTTCCCGTTCTTGTCCCGAAGCTCACGGTTTATGGCCGCCTGCCCGGTGATATCTGCTGCAATGAGCTGCAAATAGGGCCGGCCATCCACCGTGACCGCCTCCTGCGAAACCTGCCAGATTTTGTTCTCCAGCTGCCATTCCCACTGGGCGGGTTCTCCGGGGACAGGCGTCTCTTCCCGGATGGCCTGCAAATTTGTCAACGGACCTCCGGTCTTCTTCCAGGCGAGCTCGTTCATCAGCAGGTTTGCAAAGACCACCATGCCATCCTCCCGCGCAAAAGCAATCCCCACGGGGAGCAGATCCATCGCCTCTTTGATGGCCAATGAATCCAGATGATTCTCTCGAAATCGGCGGAGTTCCCATAACTCCACAGATACGATGATGAGGGTCAGAGCCTCGTACACAAGCAGCGGGATGCAGGACAGCGCGCCGAAACGCCAGGCGAAGTCAGGAATCTCCTTTGGATTATCCGTATATGTATACCATATCAGGAGGAGCAGATAAAAGAGGACCAGGCTGATCCCGAAGTGCACGGAATATGCCGGCGTCCGTGGGATTCCTCTTCGAAAGCGGACCGATGCAATGACAAGATAGAGCTGCAGAATCAGGGCCAGGGCGGCGGGAACAGCCAGCACCGGGCAGTAAACAGACTTCAGGAGGGACAGAATCGTCATCCCTGGTCACCGCCCTTCTTTATCCGCAGCTCCAGATAGAGACTCTCCTCGCGGCTTTCTCTGATTACTGCGATATTCTCCATCTCAGGAATCTGAACATCCCGGGTATCGGTCTCCTGCGTGATCCTCTCTCCATCGAGCACTGTCATCAGCAGGGTGGCCCGCCCCGGCAGCTGCTCGGCGATATTCTCAAAGGCATCGTAGAGGGCAATCAGGGTCTTTGCCGGCAGCTCGCCCCCGGCGAAGCTCATCTGCGTGCTTGTCCTGACCCCTGCGCAGCTGAGGTATCTGCCGGATTCCTCCAGCGCAAGATACAGCTCGTGGAGGTTCAGCGAATCCGACTCTGAAGCCAGCAGAAGAAGATTTGTCTTCCGCTTGACATAGGCGTTGAGAATGCTGATCCACGCAATCCGGCTGCGATAATCCTCCGCCTCCGGATCAACCTGATTCAGGGCATCTTCAATACTTTTCTGCACAGGGTACATCTCCTGCGCGATCTCATGATAGATCCGGTGATGTGCATCAAGATAGGCCAGCTTCTCCTTCTGCTCATTCTCATACCGGATCAGGGTGTTCTCACTCTCGATCAGGCAGTTCGCCTCCTGAAGGCGCTCATTCGCCCGGTGAACGGCACTCTCATCCTCTTCCCAGAAGGCAAAGCCCGCCCGGATCCGCGTGCCGGAAAGCCTATGATCCGGATCCACATAGACAGGCATGCGAAGAGAATCCGAAAGCTGTTCCCTGCCCGCGCAAAGCATCTGCGCAGTCTGATAAGCAGGGCTGAATACCCGGTCGGTAATCAGCACAGGCATGCGAAGACGCTCAAAAAAGCCAGCGTAGTTCTCATTGCAGGGGATCAGGTGGTTTCGAATACAGGTCTCAAACATGCCGAGCATGAAGAAGATCTGGATTTCCGGCATGTTGTAGGGGCGATGAATGTCCAGGCGATTGGCCCGTATCAGCAGCATGTTCATTGCGACCCAGATCAGGATGACCGCCGCCGGGAGAAGAAGCTTTTTCGGGTCGGCATTTCCGGTTTTCAAGAGAAGAATAATTACACCTGCCAGCATGCAGGCAATCATCCACACATACGTCAAATAAAAACATGCGCCATAATGATAGGTACCAGCGTCCGCCGCGAAGGAAGCCGGGGGGACATCCGGCCGATACATCAGAGAGTGCAGATCGTTGGTCAGGAAAGCACCGGCCAGGATTACGGCAGGGATCAGAAGACAATACTCTTTTCCGCTGTTCTCCCTGTGGCCGACGCGTATGCTGGTCATGAGAAAAAGTGCCGGAATCAGCGCCATGGGCACATAATACAGGTAGGTCGCATAGCGGAGCAGAAGAGGAACAATTATCAAATGATACTTGAGCACGCGGAGCGTAAGAAACGCAAGCATGAAAATCGCCGAGGCAATCATATAGTCTCTGGCGCGGGACGGCAGCATCCTGGTATGAACAGACTGCATCCAGAACAGGAGAAGACCGGCATAGATCATGAAGTTCGCAAGAAACAGCAGGGTCTGCTGCGCGGCGGAGCCTTCCCGGGTGTGATTATAGGCAAGCCCGGCAAGCAGCAGGAAGCCGAGAAACAGCAGGGTATTTCTGTTCTGCCTTGTCACAGCACTTCCTCCTTTCTGCCGGGACTCGCATCAGCATCTCTTACGTCAGTATTATACGGTGCCGCCGCAGGGAGGTCAATTGATTTCTTGCCGGTTGCAGAAAGCTGCGGCTGCCTCGGGCAAGCAGATTACCTGTCGGTCACAGGACGCGAAAACTCCCCGCTCGGCTGAACGGGGAGTTTTCGCTTTTATAATTGTTTTAAACGCAGCTGCAGATTATTCCGCAACGTACTTCGCCATCTCCATGCCTGCGAGGCGGCCGCTGGCGAGGGCCAGACCGGAGCAGGTTCCGCCCACATCGTAGTAGGGGGAGCTGTAGAGGCTGCCGTTTTCGACACCGGCGATATAAAGGCCGGGGATCACGTCGAAGTTGTCCTTGAGCGCACGGGTCAGGTGGTCCGTGCGGCAGCCGCCGAAGGTGTTGAAGGCGCTGGGGTTATACTCGAAGAGGTAGAAGGGGCCTTCCTCGCCAATGGGCTGCATGAGCGCCGGCTGCTTGTGGTATTCGGGGTCATCGCCTGCCGCCACATAACCGTCATAGGTACGCACGGTCTCGGCCAGATTGGTGCATCCGGTCATCTCGGCCAGCTCTTCCAGCGTGTCGGCCTTATAGCACCAGCCTTCCTTCAGGGCTTCTTCCAGATTGGCATCCAGATCGGCAATCGGGGCGTTGAACATTGTCGCGGCACTGGTCCAGAATTCCGGTGCGCCGATGCTCTGGTAGTAGGCCTCGTCCTTCATCTTCATGAGGGTTGCCTCGTTGTAGATGCAGTAGTAGCGCTTGACATGCAGGGTCGCCTCACCGCCACCGGCCATGGGCTCGTTGGCGAGCATGTACTCGTTCATGAAGCGGTCGCCGTGCTCGTCGGTGATCAGGTTGCCATAGAAGGCCAGCTGCATCAGGGGGTTGGAATTGAAGACAGAGATCTTGGAGGACTTGGCGTTCATGCCATAGATATCGTTCATGCCGAGGCCGGTGATACGCTCAAAGAAGCCGCCGGCTTTCTTCGCGACCTCGATGCCCTTGCCGGTGTTGTAGGGGAAGCCCATGTCAACAATGTCGATATCGCCAAAGTGCTCCTTAAGCTTCTCCTTGCTGGAGATGAATCCGCCGCAGGCCAGCAGAACGGCCTTGGCCTTGATGTCATAGACCTTTCCGTCGCCATCGGTTGCCCGGATGCCGACGACCGTATCGCCGTCCATCAGAGGCTCTTCGGCGGTCATGTTGTACATAAACTCAACACCCTGGTCCTTGCACTTCTGCTCGGCGAGGGCCCACTTGCCCTGGGTGAGGAAGATGTGCACGTCATTGAAGCCGATACCGTAGCGGTCACCGGCGAGCATGACCTCGATGCCCATATCGGCAAAGGTGCTGATGTTGCTGGGGAGAAGCTGTACACAGTTCTTCAGCAGACGGGGGTTCACAGTCCAGTGGGCAAAGCTGATCATCCGCTTGTAAAGATCCTCGAGGGAATACTCCTGTCCGATCTCTTCGGTATAAGGAGTCTCGACGGCGCAGGTACCGGTGATCGAGGCACCGTTGGTGGCGTTTGCGCTGGGGTAGTTGGAGATAACAAGAACCTTGGCACCGGCCTTGCTGGCCTCATAGGCCGCAAACATACCGGCAGAGCCCGCTCCCACGATCAGGATCGGGGTTTCGAGGGTTTCATCAGCCTTGACCTCGGCGGCTTCTGCTTCACCGTCGGCAAAGGCAAGCTGGCTTCCGCTGAGCAGCGCGAGAGAAATTGCAGATGCGGCAGAGCCCTTCAAAAAGTCTCTTCTGGAAATGCTTTTCACGGATAGGAACCTCCTGTAATATGAAATAGAGAAAAATCTCCTTGTGCATATTTTAACACAAGGAGAAGGAAAACAGTCCTCTGAATTTGAGATGCAGGTATCGTGTTTTATGATTGCAGAGCCTCAATGCAGCTGCGGAACTGCCGAAGGGCGGGGTTTCTGTTATCCTGGTCGTAGGCCCAGCCCATCTCGATGGTGAAGCGACCATGCTCCAATGGCCGGCAGATCACGTTTTTGGGCATGGATTCCAGAAGCAGTGCCGGCGCCACGGCAATGCCCATATTCAGATCCAGCAGAAGATTAGTGATATTGTGGTTATGGACATAGATCTTCCGAACCGGCTGCAGACCGGATGCCGCAAAAAGATCCTGCTCGGTTGCCACAGGCTTCCCTTTCTCCGGAATCGCGGCATAGATGTTCGGCCAGGAGGCGAGCTCCTCCAGGCTGATGTCTTCCTTCAACGCCAGAGGGTGATCCGCATTCATGAAAACCGCGAGGACCGCATTGGTCTTCCCGCAGAAGGCAATCCCGTCACTCTCCCCGTGCATATTGAACACGGCCGTATAGAGAATGTCATAGTCCTTCGCCTTCAGCTCGGCCACCTGCTTCTCGGTGCTGACATCGCGAAAGGAGATGGAAACGCCCGGGTTTTCCAGGGAAAAGTGCTTGAGCGGCCCCATGCAGGCCGACTGGTTTGCCCCTGAAAGACCGATGGTGAGGTGCCCGTTCATCCCCTCGGCAATCTGCGCGGCCGCCCGCCGGTTCTCCTCCAGCTGCGCGAGCAGGCGGACGGTGTCGGCATAATAGCGCTCACCGGCAGGAGTCAGGGAAAGCCCCTTTCCCGAACGGTCAAACAGGGCAAAGCCGAGCTCGCTTTCCAGCAGCGTGATCTGCTGCGAAACCGATGACTGAACCGTGAAGCACTCCTTTGCTGCCCTGGTAAAGCTGAGGTGCTTCGCGGCGCTGACAAAGTATTCCAATTGGCTTGTCTTCATGGTAAAACCCCTCTGTCTCAGACGCTCCCGAATTCACGGGGCAGATGATGGGCGGTTTCTTTATGCCTCGCTGAACAGGAAGGAAACCATCCTGGCGACGGCTTCGCTCATCTTGTTCGGATCAATGAAACGGTGATCCGCCTTTTCCACCGGGACAAATTCAATCAGGTTCTCTTCAGCGAAAGCACGGACGGCATCGACCGGGACGATCTCGTCCTTCATGCCATGGACAATCAGGATATCTTCGCTGAATGCGGTAAAGTCCTGCTTCGTGATATCGTTTTCCTCCAGCTCGCGAAGGAAGTCTGCCCCAATGCGGATCTTACGGTCAAAACCCACGAGCGTCTCTTTCCCACGGGAGATGTCCCTGTGGTTTTCTTCGTTCATGATGTTCTGTGTCAGCACCTGATACATGATGACCGCCGGGCTTCGCAGGGTGATCCTGCGGAAGGGGTTCCCGTTCTCCTGCAGATACCGCAGAAGCAGATAGGACCCGAAGCTGGTGGCATTGGCATACACGTTTTCCTCCCCGACGAGTCCGGAAAGATACTCCGTGCAGATGCCGAGATACTCGCTGCAGTCAGCAAGCTTCAGCTTCTTCCGGGCATCCTCTCCGTGACAGGGCCAGTCGAAGGCCATCACCAGTGTGCCCTTTTGTTTGGACAGTGCCGCCTCTGAGAAACGTACGGCAGCGCGGGTCTCCTTGTGCCCCCCGAATCCGTGGGCATAGAGCACCGCCCGGCGCACATCCCGCCAGTCATCGCAGAACATTTTGCAGCGGATACTGCAGCCGTTTTCATTTATGGTATGGTACTTGATATTCATATTGCCTCTTTTGATTTCTTCGAATTATTCTTCCGTTTCATCCGGCAGCTTCCGGCTCTCCTCCCCCTGCTGCAGTTCCTGCATATACCCCGCTGTGATGATGCCGGATGGCAGCGCGATGACTGCAATTCCAACCAGGGATGAAATCATGGTGAACACTCTGCCGATCATCGTGACCGGATAGATATCGCCGTAGCCCACCGTTGTGAGGGAGACAACCGCCCAGTAGACCGCATCAAAATAGGTGTTAAAAGTCTCCGGCTCAAGATTCAGGATAATCAGCGCCGCGGTGAGCACATAAATGGCCGCAACCGTGCAGACCGCCAGCAGTGCATCTTTCGACCGGCGCATAACCCGCTGAATGATCTGGATGCTCTTTGAGTATCTGGCCGCCTTGAAAACCCGCAGGATGCGAAGCGAGCGGTACAGGCGCGCAAGACGCAGCACGCGCAGGCTGTCGTTCACAACCGTGAAGGATGGGAGAATGGACAGAACGTCCATAATGGCCATCGCCGAGAAGGGATAACGGATAAACGACCTTGCCCGGTGATCATTGTATTTATAATCGGCAGTGAGGAGACGGAGGAGATAATCCAGCGAGAATACGATTCCGCAGGCGACATCCAGGAAATCCGTCCAGGGATAATACTCTTTGAAAGCGAGCGGCACCAGGCCGGCAACGATCATAACCATC
>CADBNC010000055.1 GCA_902795885.1 Oscillospiraceae bacterium | reverse complement strand
GAGCGCCGTGGCCATACTCGCGGCGGTTGGTGCTTCTGCTGGCACGGGCTTCACCGGTGGAGTAGGAGGGCATGTTATAGTGATGCATAAAGCGCTTGGTATCCTCTTCCCAGATGGTGTCGAGCTTCTGCGCATCGGAGAGCGTTGCGAGAGTGGCAATGGAAAGAACCTGGGTCTGGCCGCGGGTGAACAGGCCGGAGCCGTGCACGCGGGGGATGACGCCGACGTCTGCCGCCAGAGGACGGATTTCATTCATGGCACGGCCATCAACACGCTTGCCGGCCAGCAGCCACTTCTTGACAACCTTCTTCTGCAGCTTGTAGAGGATCTCGTCCATGTACTGCATCATGTCGGGGTGCTCTTCGGAATACTTCTCCTCAACCATCGTGACCCACTCGTTCACGCGGGCTTCGCGGACGTTCTTGTCATCGGTGTCCATGCAGTGCTCCATGGATTCAAACTCATTCTCCACGAGCTTCTCGAACAGGACATCGTCAAACGCAGCGTGCTCATAGCTGAACTTCGGCTTGCCGATTTCGGCGACCATCTGGTCGATCAGATCCAGGACAGGCTGCAGGTGCTGATGCGCCTGGACAATGCCTTCGTACATCACATCATCGGGAACCTGATCCGCTTCGGATTCGATCATCACGATTTTGGCGTGGGTGGCAGCGACGGTGGTGGTCATGCGGTTGCGCTCGCGCTCTTCCTTGGTGGGGTTGAAGAGATACTTCTCACCATCCCAGCCGAGGACGATTCCGGCGATGGGCCCGTTGAAGGGAACATCCGAGATGCTTACGGCGGCGGAAGCGCCGATCATCGCGGTGATCTCCGGAGAGCAGTCACGGTCGACGGAGAGAACCTCGCAGGCGATGACAACGTCATTGCGCAGATCGCTGGGGAACAGCGGGCGCATGGGGCGGTCAATCAGACGGGAGGCCAGAACGGCGGGCAGGCTGGGCTTGCCCTCGCGGCGCATGAAACTGCCGGGAATGCGGCCGACTGCGTAGAGCTTCTCGTTGAAGTCAACGGACAGGGGGAAATAGTCGATGCCGTCCTTCGGACGGGCAGAGGCGGTGCAGGTGGCCAGAACGGTGGTCTCGCCGTACTTGACGAGGACAGCTGCGTTGCAAAGCTCGGCCATTTTGCCGACTTCCATGGTCAGGGGACGGCCTTCATAGGTCATCTCGAACTTGCGGTAGTTGGGGAACTGTTTGTTGGTAATAATCATGCTGAGAACTCCTGTTGTTATTCCTTCTTTATTTGCGCATCTGCGCGTTTTCTGTGGTTTTGCTATTGTCTGGTACGGCTTTCTTTATAAAAATATGGAGAGACATATTTACTTGTCTCTCCATAAAAACCTTCATACCCCTCGGATGCTCGGATTACTTGCGGATGCCGAGCTTTGCGATAATCGCACGATAACGTTCGATGTCTTTCTTGGCAAGGTAGTCAAGCAGGCGGCGACGCTTACCGACCATCTTGTACATGCCCAGACGGCTGTGGTCATCATTCGGATGACGCTTCAGGTGCTCTGTGAGCTCGCGGATTCTCTCGGTGAGAATGGCAATCTGAACTTCGGGCGAACCAGTGTCGCCGTCATGAGTGGCGTTTTCGCCGATGACTTTGGTTTTCTTTTCTTTGGTGATCATGTGAAAACTTCCTTTCTTTCTTTTATACCCTGCAACACGGCATCGGGCGGAAAGGATACCGCCGGAGCGGCAAACCCCGAAGCTGTGTATGCGGGCGATCGACGGGTATCTTACCATCCCCGCCGCAGGATGTCAAGAAGAAAATTCTGAGGCCGGATTTCGGAACATCATGCAAAAATGAGATGAGCGAGGGGGCACACGATCAGCAGGCTGATAATGGTGCGCTCCAGGAAGATCAGAAACAGTTCCCAGAGATTGATCGGCAGCTTTGAGCCAAGGATCAGCCCGCCGACTTCGTCCAGGAACAGCACCGCCGCAACGGATAGGAATTGACAATCTGCCTGACAGGGTGATATGATAGGCGGCACATTGCTGTGTTATTGAAAAGGAGTCCGGGAATGGCGGAACAGAGACTGGAAACACGCCGGATGGGTGAAATGCCGGAAGGGAAGCTGCTGATCACCATGGCGGCTCCCATGATTATGTCCATGCTGGTGCAGGCCATGTACAACGTGGTCGACAGCATCTATGTCGGGCGCGTGTCCGAAGACTGCCTTGCGGCACTTTCCCTGGCGTTCCCCGCGCAGAATATCATGATCGGCCTGGGGACGGGAACCGGCGTCGGTATCAGCACGCTGATCTCCCGCGCTCTGGGGAGCCTCGACAGGGAAGAGGCCGGCCGCGTGGGCGGTACGGGGATTTTCCTGTGCTTCTGCTGCTGGGCGCTGCTGGCGCTGTTTGGCATTTTCGGAGCGGAGGCTTTCGTCAATGCCCAGACCAGTGTCGAGAGCATCCGGCACCACGCCATATCCTATCTGCGGATTGTCACGATCATCTCGCTCTTCGTGTATCTGGAGATCTGTGTCGAGCGCCTGCTGCAGTCCACAGGGCTTACGAAGCTTTCCATGTGGACACAGATGATCGGCGCCGTGACCAATATCATTCTTGATCCCTTCTTTATCTACGGTTGGCTGGGTCTGCCCGCAATGGGAACGGCCGGAGCCGCCGTTGCCACGGTGATTGGGCAGGCTGTCGGAGCCGGGGTTGGCTTCTGGTTCCATATAAAGCGCAACCGTGATCTTCCGATTTCGCTGAAGATGATCCGGCCGAACGAAAGAATCATCCGCCATGTGTACAAGATCGGCCTGCCGTCGATTGTGATGATGTGCATCTCATCCCTTACCAATTATCTGATGAATGTGATCCTCGGTGCCTTTACCTCAACGGCGGTGGCTGTATACGGGGTGTATTTCAAGATCCAGAGCTTCTTCTTCATGCCGGTTTTCGGCATCAACAACGGGATGATTCCCATCATCGGCTACAACTACGGCGCGAGGAAAAAGGACCGGATTTACCGTACCATCCGTTATGCCGTGCTCTATGCCAGCTGTTTCATGCTTCTTGGCCTGCTTGCTTTCGAGACGATCCCGCAGGTGCTGCTGGGGATTTTCAGTCCGTCGGAGGCCCTGCTGACGATCGGCGTCCCGGCACTTCGTCGTATCGCGCTGAGCTTTATTTTCGCCGGCTTCTGCATTGTTGCAGGCTCGGTCTGCCAGGCGCTTGACCGCAGTGTCAATTCCATGATCGTGGCCTTTCTCCGGCAGATCGTGGTTCTGATCCCGGCGGCATGGCTTCTTTCGAAAACCGGGGATGTGAATATGGTCTGGTGGGCAATCCCGATTGCCGAGATCATGTCTCTTCTGGCAAGCATCTTCTTCCTGCGCGACGCGCTGAAGCACATGGAGAGACGCCTCGCAATGTAAAATGCATGCGGATGCAGAGAAATACAGTACATCCTGAAAGAAAAGCGGGAGGACAGAGAAATGAAAAACACACTGCAGGGGAAAACCCCGAAAACAGATTTTGAGCGCGGCAGGACCTATTCGGTTGTTTTGATTGCGATGACCATTGCCCTCAGCGTGATTTCGCTGATGTTTACAAAGTCCGGCACAACCGAGAGCATGGCCCTGACGATCAGTGCGCTTCTGTGTGCCATTGCAGCGGTCGTGGTAGTGGTGAAGTTCTGCCGCTGCCCCTATTGCGGCAAGAGAGTCATCACAGGCGTTCTCGTGGTAGAGACCTGCCCGAAATGCCGCCGAAGCCTGACCACGGGGGACAAGGTGCGCAAGCGGAAAAAATATGCGAAGATCCCACCGGAGCGCCTTCCGGAGAGATATTCTTCGAGGAAAAAATAATCCGTACAATTCATAAAATGTTTGAAGAAAACCCGGACAGCGATGCCCGGGTTTTCCATTCATTCGATCACTGCTCCTCAGAAGTTTGTAACCGTATTCGGCATTCGTGGCAGACTACCGCAGTTTCCAGCGCGACTGTTTCGCTCTTTCACTCCTGGCAGTTTCCTTACGCTCTGTTCCGATAAAAAGATTCGAATGATGCGGGAAATAATCTGTCTCTTTTGAGCAGTTCTTCCGGTATTGTATTTGTGCAATGAACGATAATTCCGTAGAATAAAATGATATAGACCACAGGTAACAGACCACATGGATCAGGACGGACAGGGAAAGGCTCTGAAATGGATCATTATAACTGGAAAAATCATTATGCCGTAAAGCTGATGGAACTGGAAAATGCAGGTGGGTTTACCCATTACAGAATAGAAGAGGAAACCGGAACAGGGAAGGTGATCTCCTGCACTGTTTTTCCGGGTATTCAGGCGGTTTACAACGATTTGAATCTCCTTCATTGCGGTAAAAGAGTGCCGGGAACGGAAAAAATCGCAGAGATCAACTATTGCGTGGAGGGGCGATACGAGTGTCAGGTGAACAGTCACTATTGCTTTTACGCCAGGCCAGGAGATCTCTCTGTCGGGAACGTCGGACGAAGGGAGGCTGCCGGCAGCTTCCCTCGCGTTTTTCCTGCAGACAAAAGGCTTTGAGACGGAGACGGCCTATGACGGAGAGACCGGAGAACTGTTTGCAATGCGTGGAATCTATGACCTGCTGATTCTGGATGTAATGATGCCCGGACTCGACGGGCTCAATCTGGCCAGAAGAGTTCGGGCAAAGCACTGTACATCACCAATCCTGATGCTGACGGCAAAGTCCGGACTGGAGGACAGAATTGAAGGGCTGAACGCAGGGGCGGATTACTATCTGACCAAACCATTTGACAGCCGCGAGCTTCTTGCCTGCGTAAACGCCCTGCTCCGCAGACAGGGCAAGGAGATCGACGAGCTCTGCTTTGGCGATTTGCGGCTGGATCTTTTGAGCTGTCAGCTGGTCTGCGGCGGGAAGAGCCAGCGGCTTACGGCCAAAGAATTTGACATCATGCGTCTGCTGATGCAGTCGAAGAAAAAGATCGTCCCCAAGGATCAGATTCTGTCGCGGGTCTGGGGCCTTGAAACCGATGCCGTGGACAATTATGTGGAGGTCTATATCGGTTTCCTGCGCAAAAAGCTGAAAAGCATCGGCTTAAATGTCCGGATTGAGACAATCCGCCGCATGGGCTATCATCTGGAGGCGAATGAATGATACGCAGATGGGAAAGCGGAGTTGTGCTTTCCCATCTTTTTCGAGTCATTCTCTACGGCCTCTCGAATCCTCCCCGACCGCCATGGCCAAATCCGCTGCCATCGAAGCCCTGTTCGACGCCGGGAGTCATCATGCCGTTCCCATTGGAATTCTGCCCGCCTTCGGGAGGGGTCATGCTGCCAAAGCCTCCGTTCCCTCTGCCAAAGCCATTGCTGCCATCCTGGGGCATCATCATGCCGCCACGGCCTCCGAAGCCCCCCATATTGCCGCCGTATAGCAGGGTGTCCATTGTGATTTCAACCGATTCCGTCCCGGCGCTGAGCGTGTAGGTCTGCCCCTGCTGAATCTCGGGTGTGCTGATCACGACCGTCTGGAAGCTCTTTTCCGGTGTGAAGGATGCGATAACCGTACCGCTGTCGTCCGTCAGGGTGATCCCGGTACCCGCGCTCTGCACAGACTGGAAGGTATACAGAATGCTGCCCTGGTTTTCCGCCGTGCGGAAGTTCAGCCCCATGCCGGAAGAATCCACAGCGATGACCATACCACCGGAGATGATACCGCCCGCGTCATAGTCCAGCGCACCGTTGCCCCTTGCAGTGGGCCCGCTGATGAGTACTGTCCCGCCACTGACTGTGAAACTGCCGTTTGCGTCGATGGCATCGCCCTCCGCGTTAATCCGGACTGTACCGCCGGAGATCGTGATGCTGCAGGAGGAGGCTGCGCTTTCGCCCATCTGGCCAAAGGGACCGGAGTTGCTTCCGCTCCCGTCGGATGCGTTGATGCCGTCATCTTTCGCGGTGATGTCCAGCTCACCGCCCGCGATGATAACCTCCGTCGCCTCCAGACCCTCGGTGTCTGCATGGATGCTGAGACTGCCGTCCGCAATCTCAAGGGTGTCGTTTGCGCTGATACCCTTCTTCGCCGAGGTAATATGGATTTCACCGCTTTTGATCTTCAGGTCGTCCTTCCCGACAATGCCGTGCCCTTCAGCACAGAGAATATTAAGTGTCCCGCTTCCTTTGATGGTCATATCATCCTTCGAGAAGATCGCCCCGTCCACATTGTTGTCATCGGTCTGCACGAAGCTTCCCGTGCTGCTGAGGATGTTCTCTGTCCCGTCTTCAAGGACGATGAACACCCGCTCAGCCGATATCACGTAGAGGGCGGCGCTGGAAGCGCTGGAGATGCTCACCCCATTCAGACGGAGCTGCACCCGGCTTTCCTTGTCGGCGCCGACCACCAGCTGTCCATTGGAGAGAGAACCGGAAACCGTGTAATCGCCGGCTTCCGTGATGGTGACGCGGCTGCCGTCAATCAGAACACTGCCGCAGTCTGAGGAAGACCCTTCATCCGCCAGGGTGATGGAATAGGCAGGAAGGCTTTCTTCCGAGGAATCCTGGACCGCGGCACTTGTTTCCGCAGGCTCTGCAGAGCTTTCGCCGGGCATTGATGCGGCCAGGGCAATGCCGCCTGAAGCTGCCAGGAGTGCCAGGCAGAGGAAGAGACTGAGCATCGTCTTCCTGCCGGGGATATAAAGATAATGCTGTTGTTTCATGGATGCTTGCTCCTTTTAAAGTTCACTTTCAACGCTGTGCGCGGCGAGGTTGATTTCCAGATTCCCGTTGCGGCAGCGCAGGGCGTCGATCATCTCTTTCTCTTCGCCGTTTCGCTTCAGGCGGATGTCATAGCTCAGGCGGTTCAGAGAACCGAGGTTCGTGGTTTTCACCCTTACAAGGTGGGCGCTTTCGGTATACCGGGCAAAGATATCGTCAAAGAGATGCGCGTATTCCAGATCCTCCGGGATGGTGATCAGAAGGCTTTTCTGCAGGTCTTCCTCCATGCCGCCGGCAAAGATCTGGCGGGAGAACAGCACGTAGATTGCGCATAGAATGATTGTGAACAGGGCGCCCAGAGCAGGGTAGCCCATCCCGCAGGAGAGACCAACAGCCATCGCAATGAAGACCGAGACGATTTCCTTGGCACTGCCCGGAGCTGAGCGGAACCGCACCAGTGAGAAGGTGCCCGCTACCGCGATACCCGCGCCGATGCTTCCGCTCACAAGAAGGATGACCATCGCGACGACTGCCGGCAGAAGAGAAAGCGTGAGGGCAAAGCTTCGGCTGCAGTGTTCCAGCCTCCGGTAGAGCAGGGCGTAGACCAGGCCGAGAAGCAGCGCCGAGGCAAGAATTGCCAGAAACGCGGACAGGGTAAGAGAACCGGCCCCGCTGTACAGGGCGGTAAAAATCAGATTATGCAAGGGAAACACCTCTCATTCGATAGTTGTTCAGCATCGCGAGATACGCGCTGCCGTATTTGGAAAAGCTGCATTGCCGGATGCCGGCTTCACTGAGCACCCGCACCAGCCAGAGGGGGATGACGTTCGGCACCTTGATTTCCAGCAGGCTTTCCTCGGCCTGCAGCAGGGTGTCGCCGCAGGGGAGAGCCGAAAGGCAGCAATCCTCCGTCTGCCAGCGGATATTTCGGTCAAAGGTCAGGCGGATATCGTCATCCTCCACCGCGTACCAGGCACAGCGGTCATAGCTCAGATGCACCGCGGGCAGCAGAGAGGGATAGCTTTGGCAGAACCATTCGATCTCGCGGCTGATCTGCCCTTCGGGGAGTTTGCCGCTTCCGTTCATGAATGCCTCCGCCTGCCCGAGCGGCAGGGCTATTCTCCGTTTATAGACAATGCCGTCGTATTTCTTCTTCAGCTCCAGGAATACTTCATCCTGTCCGTAGGCGGGACCATAGCTGCGCATCCGGAGCTTTTCCTTGTAAACGGGCTTTTCCAGAGAGCGGCGGATCAGCAGGAAGTCCGGCGTGTCATAGTAGACATTGCAGATTGTGCTCTCCCCGTGCTCATCCGGACGGGTTCGCCCTGCCATCGCTTTCTCCAGCCGGCTGCGCTGTTCCCGGTTCAGCAGGAACTTCATCTCATGCCGTTCAAAGATCTCCATGTTCACACAGCTCCCTTCGTTTGAACTGTGTACAGCATACCGCGCATAACTTAGGAGAAGCTTAGAGCGATGTAAACAAACTGTGACCAAATGTTCTTGACAATCATTCGAAAAAGCGGTATTGCTATTGACAGAACAAGTTTACAGGCTGTCCCTGGGCGCTGACGGAGGGCGCCGCTAAAGAAGCTCTGAATCCTATTTGACAGGGGGATTTCCCATGGAGAAAAAAACAAGTGCGCTGCCCGGCTCCAGCGCTGCCCTGATCCCGGGAAAGCGCGGCAAACTTCTCAGCCACTGTTATCTGCCCGGAGGTGAATATCCCAAACCGCTGGTGATTATCTGCCACGGCATCCCGGGGAAGGAAAAACTATTTGATTTTGCCATCGCCCTGCGGGAAGCGGGCTTCTGCACGCTTTCCTTCCACTACAGCGGCAGCTGGGGAAGTGATGGCGATTTCTCGGTCTCGCACTGCTTCGAGGACTGTGAGTCTGTTCTGGATTATGTTCAGAAAAACGAGAACGGCTGGTTTGACCTGAACAATGTCTTCCTCGTCGGGCACAGCATGGGCGGCCTGATGGCGGCGAGAATGGTCTCGCAGAATGCGCTGCTGAAGGCGGGCGTGATTCTGGTGCCGATGGACTTTGGCCTCGTGGCAGACGAGATGCAGGGCCGCTGCGAGGAGAGATATCAGAACTTCCTGAACGAGGCCTATCTCTGGCTGCACGGAGTCACAAGCGAAACCATGCGTGCGGATATGATTCAAAACGAACAGGCGATGCGCCTGTGCTCGTATGCGGAAGGTCTTGCCGACAAGCCCATCCTGACGGTTGCGGCAACTATGGATGCGGTGCTCCCGAAGGAAGACCATGTGAACCGCCTGAATGCAGCGATAGCCTCCTTCGGGAAAGGAAAGCTTGTCACAAAGGTCTATGAAACCGATCATCCCTTTAACATGCACCGGGGAGAGATCCGGCAGGATATCATCGATTTCCTCCAGGCTCAGGTCGGCTGAAATCCCGGACAGGCGGAGGACAGAAGAAACAGAAGACAGCATTGAGCAGGAGAGGCTGCGTGAGCCCCTCCTGCTCAATTTAATCCTGTACTGTTCAGATCTATTCAAAGACTGCCTGGACGCAGCGGGAGGCCAGAAGTCCGGAGGCTTCCGTCTCAGCCGTACAGGGCCTGCCGCCACCTGCCTCTGTATCGTTCAAAATCCGAGACCAGCTGCTCCGGCGTGATCTCCACCGTTGCGTCCTGCTCTTCATTATGGATCCATTCACGCTCAAGCTCAAAGAACGGCCTGTAGGCATCCATCTCCCAACCGTCATACTGTTCTTCGGGCAGACCAACAAGGCTTGGGATAAAATAGACGCCGTCATCCAGACAGGAGAGAACCTTTTCAACCTGCTCCTGGGTCAGGACACCGGTGATGACTGCTTCGTTCCAGACCTTGTAATTGGCGGCATCCCGGTAATAATATTCAATCACAGTGTTCATGATGATTCACCTCTCGTATGCTATCTTACTCCGGATGAAGCCTTCTGGCAAGCGGTTTTCTGTGGTAGCAACGCTATACATGCATGGAACAGAATTTCATATAAATACTCGTTAGCCACGGACCTGCGTTGCTTTCATCAAAAACGGAATCCCAGTCTCCGCCGCATTCAAAACGGTCTTCAAAGAAGGCCAGAAGCTGGTCTTCACAGAAACGTGCCACTGCCGCATGCCGCTCAGGGGTGATATGGGATACGGCATCAGGCTTTGCATCTTTGATCACGAACCATTTCTCGCCGGTTTCATCCTCCGCAGACTGTAGATTCTGCCCGAAGGCGACCCGGATAGCCTGCAGCTCCCAACCGAGGGTGCTGTAAGCAGGTTCGGCAGAAACGCCCTGCCAGTAGTTTTCTTCTCCGGAGAGGAAGGAGCAAATCTCCCCGAGACAGTCCGCACGGGCATAGGCACAGAGATAGTCGCCAAGTGCCGCAGCATTCATCCGGCTGCAGACCAGCAGGGCGTGCCCGCAGGCATCCAGCGGCAGAAAGTTGCGCCTGCAGAATTCCTCCGCGCTGTTGCAGCTTTCGGATCCAGAGAACGTCCGGGGGACATTCTCTGCGTCAAATTCAATTTGTCCGATATTCTGTAACTCCAGATGAGGCATCCCTGATCCCTCCTGATCCATACTGCTTCACCAGATTATTTGAGCCTCTTTTAGTCATCATACCCCGGACGCGGCCTTCTGGCAAGCGTTTTTTGACACTGCGCTGGCCCGCTGAGGATGTGTTCGAGAGGTTCCCACTTAAAAGTCAAATCCGAGTTCTTCTTTCGCTCTGTCAAGCCAGGGGGCTTCGTTGTTGTTCGTGCGTGCAACGTATCCAACGGTCCATTCCCCACCCGAGGGCCGGAGATATTCCGCATAGCCGTAATGGGTAAGCTCTGGTCCGTTTTTCCCGATAATCCAGTAATGGACAGTATTTTCTTCGTCTGTATACTGGTAAAGAAAGGGCCGGGTTTCAGATACCAGATCTGTAATATCCAGGTGCTGATTGTCAACAACGAAGTACATGCGGTCATTCTCAAAAGTGACGGGCTCTGTCAGGCTGTCCGTATGGACAAGGACCGTGGTTTCCAATCCGCTGTCTGTTTTTGTCGCGCGGATTTCCATGTTCCCGCCCCAGCCGAAAAAAGCGTGACCGGAAAAACCGACTGCACCAAGACCCAGAATCAGCGCTGCGGCCAATGCAAGGGTCAGTATCCTTTTCTTTTTCCTGCCGGTGAATCTGTTCCGGTCTTTCTGCACGGCATCCGGGCAAAAGGCCTCTGCTTCGCTGATATAGTCATCCGCCAGACCATTGACCATCAGCGTGATTGTTTCCCGCTTCATACAAGAAATCCCTCCTTTTCGAGATGACGTCTGAGCTTTTCCCTGATGCGGAAGAGCCTGACTGTCACGCTGCCGGGAGTTGAATGTGCCATTTCGGCAATGTCCTTTACCGGATCAGCGTACCAGTAGCGCCTCGTGAAAAGAAACCTGTCAGTATAATTCAGGGAAGCCATAAAGCTGTTGATTGCCTCTGCAAGTTCCTTCGCTTCATATGCGTTCTCCACGCTGCTTTTATCCGCGAGACAGTCCTCCAGTTCATCCAGCGCAAGGTCATAGTGGCTGTTTCGTTTTTCCGCCGTGTTGGAATGATATTTCGCTGTCGCAAGATTGCGTGCAATCCTGCAGACAAACGTTCTCAGAGGGCTCGGCCTGTGGGGTGGGATGGCATTCCACGCGCCGAGGTATGTATCGTTCACACATTCCTCGGTGTCCTGCTCGTTCCCGAGAATGTTCCGCGCCACTCTTGCCACGGCCGTGCCGTGCTTTTTTGCAAGCTCGTTAATTGCCTGCTCTGAGCGCTCAAAAAACAGGCTGATAATCTCTTCGTCTGTCACAGGCTGTCGCCTCCTTCCACCTTCACCTGTATACTATGGATTCACCTCCGGATATTAACAGAAAACCGGAAATTTTTCCATCCTGTGCACCGCTGTGCTGTCCACCGGCGCAACTGGCCTGTTTAGGGCAGTATAGAAAAGGGGGACACAGACTGCAGACGGCAAAAAGAAGCGGAAGCATTCCGGATGGGAGATGCTTCCGCTTTGCGGGATTCTGCTTTATTCAGACCTGGCTCAATTCAGCTCAGGCTTTCTTTTCGGACTGTCTGCAGCTTACAGATTCTGTGCGGCATGCTCACCGGCAATATAACCGAAGGTGACTGCATGTCCGAGGGACAGACCGGGATGGAAGAACGGATAGTCGGGCGCGCCGAAGAACTGACCGCCCAGGTTGCCGGCGGCATAGAGGCCCTTGACAACCTCACCGGACTCCGTGGTGACGCGGCCAAATTCATCGGTGAGAACACCGGCGGTGATGGACGAGCAGCGGATATGGCGGCGGGTACCCCAGAACGGAGCGGTCTCGATCTTGTGCATGTATTTCGGATCCTTGCCGAAGTCCTTGTCTTCGCCTTCGTCGCAGAGCTCGTTATAGCGCTTCAGCGAGGCAACCGTCTCTTCCACAGGCAGGCCGAGCTTCTCAGCCAGCTCTTCGATGGTGTCGGCACGGAAGGTGTCGATCAGCTCGGGGAAGACGCTGACGTGCAGGCTGGGATCCTCTTCCTTCAGGTAGCGCGCCATCACAACCTCGGGAACACCGCCCACCGCGTAGGACATATAATCGTTGTCGTAGATCTGGCAGTACCAGCCCTTGGAGCCGCTTTCCTGATGGTCCGCGTCCATGTTCTCGCCGATGAAGCCGGGCTGCCACTTCAGCTGGTTGGAGATGTAGGCCATGTCTACTTCTTCGGAGACAAAGCGCTTGCCGTCCATGTTCAGCGTCAGGAAGGGAGGCTCGTCCCACATGAGGCCCGCGTCAAAGTCGTGCATGACACGGCTGTGGGCAACAGGCTCCATCACGCCGCCGGCTTCGATGGCAAGGATGTTGCCGTCACCGGTACGGTGATAGACCTTCTTGTCGAAAGGCTCGATATCCGGGCAGAAGCGGCGGACCATTGTGGCGTTGTTCTCATAGGCGCCGGTGGCAAGGATGACGGATTTGGCGTTGAACTTGACAAAGCTGCCGTCCTGCTTCTGGCCAACGCATCCGACAATCGCGCCGTCCGCATCCTTCAGAAGCTGCACAACCGGGGTCGAGAACCAGGCCTGCAGGTTGTCCAGACGCTCGAGCGCGTCCTCAAGGATGCTGCCGACCAGGGTGCCGTAGTTGTTGGGCTTGGGGCCAAACCAGGGGCCGTAAATGGCCACGGTGTCTTCGCCGAAGTCATAGGTCTGGGTGCCGTCGTGCTTGACACCGGTGAAGGGATCGTTGGAATACTGATAGATCTTCACGCCGCTCTTTTCATTCGTCCACTCGTTCTCCTCGGTCAGGCCGCCTCTGTCAACGACAAAGCGGACGGCTTCCTCCGAGCGGTCAACATAGGCTTCCAGCAGCTTGCGGTTGGGACGCCAGCAGTTGACAGCCGTCGCAAAGGTGAGCCACTTTTTGATGCCGCCCTCGGTGGATTCGCTCTTGACGATGCAGGAAGAGCAGTTGCCCTGGGAGACGGCAATGGGCTCCTTCTGCAGGATAGCGACTTTTGCGCCGAGCTCAGCCGCGTGGACAGCTGCCGGCACACCGGCAGCGCCCGCTCCGCAGACGACCACGTCCACGTCGATCTCTTCGGCAAAATCGGTGATGGGTTCGAGGATGACCGCAGAGGCATTCACGTCATCGGCTGTGATGTCCGTCAGAATGAAGGCGCCGGTGGATTCGACCATGGGCTTTACGGAGCCGGAATTGACGGCTTCACCCTTGGCCTGCGCAATGCAGTTGTTCAGCGCAACCCGGACGGCTTCGCTGGTGAGCGTTGCGCCGGAGACACCGTCAATTTCGGCGCCTTGGGCTTCCAGAACCTGTGCCTTCAGGGCTTCTGCCGCAAGCTGCCCGATGTTGGGCGTCTCCTGGGATACATCCAGTACGACATCGACAATGGAGTTCTCATCGAAGGTGGCAGTCACGGTGACCGTGCCCATGCCCGTTGCGGTGGCGGAATAGGTGCCGGGAGTATAGATGCCGTCAGCGGCGGCCTTGGCGTTTGGGCTGTTCAGACCCACACCCGCCATGGCGATGGAGGCGGCACCAGCGAGGGAACCCTTAAGGAAGTCTCTTCTGCTGAGCTTTGACATAATTGTTCATCCTTTCTTGTGTTCTGTTTGTCAGTGAGATATAATTGGATCATAATCCTGCGTGCTTTTACTATAAACCCTGTACTTGGGACAGAGTCAAGCCTTTTCAGACAGGTGATACTATGAAAATAAACGAACTGGCAAAGCTTTCCGGCGTCAGCGCGGAAACCATCCGGAAATACCGGGACAGGGGACTGCTCCTGCCGGAACGCAACCCGGAGAACGGCTATTATGAATACAGCTATGCCGACTGCCTTGATCTTCTGTACATCCGCAAGCTCCGGGGCGCGCATCTTTCGCTGGATGCCATCGAGGCAACCTTCCGCAGCGGGGAGGCCGAGACGATTCTCGAAGGATATCGAGCCACCATCGAGAATCTGGAGGAGCAAATCCGCCAGCTGAAGCGCCGCGAGATGATGCTGCGGATGAGCTACCGGCATTATGAGCGGGACGCGGACATGGCCGGAGAAGTTCGTCTGAT
>CADBNC010000054.1 GCA_902795885.1 Oscillospiraceae bacterium | reverse complement strand
TGCCCCCGCGCAGCGGACGGCTTCGCCTATGAATGCCCCCGCGTGACCGGCGGCGCCACCGGATGGTTTCACGGAATGCATAGAGGAACCGGATTCTGCTGGTTCTTCCGTTCGGGCAGAAACAGCCGCCAATAGCCTGCAGTCCCAGGCAAAGGACCATTATGAACGATCATGCGTGATGAAGAGACAGTAAACAGAGCCATTGAGCGCCATGCTGATACGGTAAAACGGATCTGTATGCTTTATCTGAAAAACAGTGCCGATACAGAGGACATCTTTCAGACAGTTTTCCTGAAGTATGCCCTCTCTTCTGATTCCTTCGAAAACGAAGAACACGAAAAAGCCTGGCTGATCCGCGTGACCATCAATGCCTGCAAGGATGTGCTGAAAAGTTTCTTCCGGAGAGTTATCGTTCCTTTGGAAGAAATTCCGGAAATGCCCTCGGATCTTCCCCCCGACTATTCCGATGTCTGGGAGGCAGTCCTGTCACTTCCACCAAAATACCGGGATGTCATCTATTTGCATTACTACGAAGATTACACCGCGCCTCAGATAGGAACGATCCTTCGAAAAAATGTCAATACAATATACACACTGCTGAATCGGGCCAGACAGATGCTTCGTGCGAAACTGAAGGAGAACGGTTATGGACGGTAGAGAACAAAAAGAATTTGAAGTGATAAAAGACCTCTTCGGCCATGTTCGTTCGGACCAGGAATTGAAAGACCATACGCGGCGATACATAGCAGCGGAAAGAAGAAGGCGCTCCTCGCATTCCATGGTCCGGAAGGTGGCGACCGCTTTTGCCATACTGCTTGTCCTGATCATGACCGGCCAATGGACTATTCTGAAAGCAACGGCAAGCGTCCAGATCGATGGACGCCACTCCCTGGAACTTGGCGTGAACCGGTTTGACCAGGTAGTCTCCGTAAAGGGCCTGAACGAGGAAGGACAGGAGCTGGCAAATACCCTTTCCCTGCGGTTTCAAAGCTGTACGGCTGCCCTGAATGAGATCCTGAAACAAGAAGAAATACAAGCTGTGCTGAGCAACTGTGAGGAACTGAACATCACCGTCATATGTCCGGAAAATGCACAGTGGGAACGGCTCTGCACAGGAATGCAGGCATGCGCGAAAGAATACCGGAATCTGCGCTGTTACCAGGCGGATGCCGAAGAAGCCAAAGCAGCCGGGGAAGCAGGTCTTTCCTGCGGTAAGTACCGGGCTTATCTGGAACTGAAAGAGCTGGATCCGAGTGTCACTCCCGAAGAACTGCAGGGACTGACCATGCGGGAGATCCGCGACCGGATCGCTTCACTGCAAAGCGGCATTGCTCCGGAAAAGACACACCGGCAGCACCGCTGGAGGAAATGATACACGGGGACGGCGATACACGCGATACACGGGGACAGACGCAAAAGAACCGTCCCCGTGTATCGCGTGTATCGCCCGTGTATCACTATATTTTATATGTTTTTATTAGCAAAGTCCCGTGCTTCATTGAGGTCAATTCCGAGAGCATCCGCCGTGTCAATCGTAATTTTGCAGCCGTCCTTTACCTTCTGCATGATAATCTTCATGACAGCTTCATTCACTGCAACACACCCGCCGGTATAGGGCTTGACAAGACTCATGCAGTGGAAGAAAAAGCAGGAACCTTCTCCAAGTGTACATTCGCTGTTGTAGCCCATGTTCAGGCAGTACTGGTATTCGTAAGTATAATCAATGAGGTGTTCGCTCTCCTCAACGTCAAGGTCGGGAAGATCCTTGATATTGACGAATTCGTTGAAGTGCATTCCCTCGCGCATATCTCCCGACCAATAGTCGTCATCGGTCACCTTGGTGTATTCCATCTGACATCCGGGATCGTCCGCAATGCCAAAAGCCTTGTCGATGGTAAACGTACCGATTGGTGTGATCGCATGATAACTGTCTGCGTCGCCCATCCCCTCAAGGCCAATATAACCGGGTGCCTGAAGGATCATTTTCCAGTTTCCATCCTCATCTTTTTCGTGCATGCTGACATAGCATGTGGTCTCACCGACGCCTGCTACAACGATAAGCTGATCGCATTCTTCCGCAGCGTCGAGCTTTTTGAACCATTCGGGAGAATCCACCACCTTCTGATTCTGGATAGACAGGTTGTTCTCTTTGGTCTCTTCGGTCTCTTTAGTCTCTTCGGTCTCTTTGATAACACTGTCCGATTCCGATGTGGTTTCGTTGCCGAAGGCGGTCAGTACAGATACTGCTGTCACGAAAGCCATGATTAAGCCGACAGCTTTTAAGAACGTCTTTTTGGTGTGTTTCATTGTGATCTGTCCTTTCTGTAGTTTTATATCCTCATTGAGAGAATTTAATATTGCTGTTTTTTATTATATCATGCGAAGGCGCATCTGTACAAGCAGACAGATTCATAAAAAACACCCATGCAGCGCTGTCGCGCTGCACCACTACAAATGAAAGCCGACGGATTGTATCGCTGAAATTGTTGATTCTTGTCAAGATTCCGCCTTGAAATGCTGAATCTTTCTACCTTTTCACGCTTGTTTTTTTATTCGTATTTCATAAAATATTACGCGTAACGATTCCTGTTGAAAGAAATCGTTCTTTTTGTTGTTCCGTTCCGGTTCAATAACCTGCCGCGCATTCATCAGGCAAAGTCAGGAGGGCAATTCGCCGCAAAGCCGTGCGCTGTGCCTCCGTCCTGTGCAAAATACAATGCGGCAGATCGAATTCATTTAAATAATAATTGCAATTGAAAGGGGAAACAAATCATGGCGAAGACAAAAATTGAGGCAGCGGAGGCTGTCGTGGAAACAGAAGAAAAGGCAGTGAAGAAAACCGCGAAGAAGGCCGCTTCCACTGCAAAGAAGGCTGCTGAGAAGCTCGCTGAGGCTGCTGCCGATGTAGTGGCAGATGCCGGCGAAGCTATGGAAAAGATTGAGAAGAACGTGGAAGAAGCTGCCGCCAAGAAACCGGCTGCTAAGAGAACCAAAAAGCTGCAGGAGGACTATTTCCTGGAGTACAACAACTTCAGCGTGGATATCAAGACCGTTACCGAGAAGATTCAGGAAGCCGTTAAGGCCCACAAGGATGTGAAGGCCGAGACCGTGCGCGTGTATGTGAAGCCTCAGGACGGCAAGGCATACTACGTCATCAACGACGAAGTGCTGGGCAACGTGGATCTGTTCTGGTAAACCGGAATGGCTGCCTTACAGCAGTGATTCAAATCAATTGAAGTGATTCCATCAAATCAAAAAAACAACGAGCCGGAGACACTGTTCTCCGGCTCGTTCTTTATTATGGTCCTAAATTTGAAGCTCCACTTCAATCCCCGGCTCCACCAGTTCCCGGAAGGCGATCCCGTCCTTCGGCTTTCCCACAACGGAACCGTAATGCGTGGGAATGGCCTTCTTCGGCTTTATAGCATTCACCAGCTCCGCCGCCTGCGCCGCGGTCATGGTGTAGGTTCCTCCCGCGGGAACCAGGGCAACATCGCAGCGCACCTTCCGGTTTTCTTCCGTGATATCGGTATCGCCGGCCACATAGACGCTCTCCTCCGGTAGCTGCAGGACATATCCCACTCCGCCCGCTTTCTTCGGATGGAAGGGTTTGCCAATGTTGTAGGCAGGAATCACCTCCAGGGGATAGCCGGCCGCCTCGGTGCGGGTGCCGGGAAGCACTGCTGCCTGCGCGGCAGGAAGACCGGTCTGTGCCTTTACCTTGTCTTTCATGGCTTCCGGATATATCAGAAGGGTATCCGGCTTTGCCACCTTCCGGATATCATCCGGAGAAAAATGATCGTGATGCGCATGCGTGACCAGGATCAGATCGGCATCCTTATATTCTTTTTTCACCTCAAAAGGATCAAAATAGACCACTTTGCCGTTATCTTCGATGCGAATGCTGCTGTGAGTCAGTACCTGAATGTTCGGTTTCATACGTTCCTCCTTGGTGCTTCTTTACGGATAAAGCCGGTTTACCACCTCTGACGGAATCTCGAAATGCTGATAGTCCTTGACGCCTTCCCAGTCACCTCCCCACTCAAAGCCGTGGGCCAGGAAAAGGGAGTAACACAGGTCGCCGGGCTCGATTTTGTAGGGGTAGCTCTGGCTCCGGTCCACATAGTCCCAGGCGTTGTCCGGCTCCACATGCATGGCGCCGTCCAGAGTCTTGATGTAGGGATTGTAGAGCGGGTTGATATCCACCGCCAGGCCCAGCCCGTGTTTGGATACCGTGGTGGTGTAGGAGATAAAGCGGAAATTGAAGCTGGAGGAATTGTTGTCCTCCATGGAAAGCTCATCGGACGCCCCGTATTCATCCACCAGCCGGATGCGCTCGATGGGATAGCCGGCTTCGTAGAGTTCCTCCAGAATCTCCAGCACATCCTGCGCAAT
>CADBNC010000053.1 GCA_902795885.1 Oscillospiraceae bacterium | reverse complement strand
GCAGCCTGAGCAGCGATACCGATACGGCCGCCGTCGAGGGTCATCATCGCCATGCCGAAGCCCTTGCCTTCAGCACCAAGACGATTCTCCACGGGAACCTTCATGTTGTCAAAATACAGCTCGCAAGTGGAGGAGCCGCAGATACCCATCTTGTTGGACGGCTTGGAAATGGTCAGGCCTTCGATATCCTTGTCAATGACAAAAGCAGTGATGCCCTTGGTGCCCAGATCGGGGTTGGTCATGACGAAGATGATGAAGAAGTCAGCATACTCAGCGTTGGTGATGAAGATCTTGCTGCCGTTGACGGTGTAATACTTGCCGTCCTCGGACAGAACCGCACGGGACTTCTGCATGGCAGCATCGGTGCCGGCAGCAGGCTCAGTCAGAGCAAATGCGCCGAGCTTCTCGCCCTTGCACTGGGGAACGAGCCATTTCTGTTTCTGCTCTTCGGTACCGAACTTGTAGATGGGCCAGGAAGCGAGGGACTCGCTGGCGGAAAGGATAACGGAAGTGGTAGCGCAAACCTTTGCGATTTCTTCAACAGCCAGCATGTAGGCAACCTGACCGGCGCCGCTTCCGCCGTACTCTTCAGGATAAGCAAGGCCGAACAGGCCCATTTCCTGCATCTTCTTCACCGTCTCAACGGGGAACATGTGCTTCTCGTCGACTTCTTTGGCAAGGGGCTTAACCTCGGCCTCGGCGAATTCGCGAACCATGTCACGAAGCATCTGCTGTTGCTCAGTCAGTGTGAAATCCATAGCTAATACCTCCAAAAAATTGTTTTTGTTTATTCGCAAAAGTGAAGCCAGCCACAGCCTCTCGCAGGGGAAAAGAGATAACCGATCAAAACTGAAACATTCCCTTTCTGCAAGAACTGCGCTTAACTCCAACCTTCACTGTAGGAAATGATACCACATTGACACAAAATGGTCAATGTCATTTTTGTCATATCAAAACTTTTTGTATAAACAGTCAATTATTCTTATTTTTTTAATTAGATTATTTTAACTATTATATAACAGTTCTGGCCGTTTTCTGAGATCAGTCTGCCATTTCATCTTGGTTTCTCCGTATCTGTTATATAACATTTTGCTTTTACTGTCTTTTTTCACATATTTGGATGACAAGATCTTATGTCTACCTTTTTCCTGTCCCGCCGCCCTTTTCTCTTCCGGAAGTGTATATTTTGCTTGCACTTCCCTGCTCCATGTCGTAATATGTAAGCAATAAATATGCAATATTTCTATTTGCCGGAGGGCACGGCATTGAGCAGCAAGCTGGAAAAAGTAATCGAGTATATCGCGCATCTCGATCCAGGTGAGAAGGTATCTGTCCGCGGGCTGGCACAGTCGCTTGGTGTCAGCGAAGGCACCGCTTATAAAAGCATCAAAACCGCGGAAGCGCAGGGGCTTGTGGTTACACGTCCGAAGACCGGTACAATCCGTATTAACATGGCCGGAGCCGAGACTGGAAGCGGTATATCGCTTCTGGAAGCAGCCCGTGCAGTTGGCGCCGTGTGTCTTTGCAACCAGGATCTTGCCATGTGGCGCAGCTTCCCCGCCATTGTCATTGGAGACGGAAGTGTCCGGCAGCTTCGTGACGCTGCCCGCCGCCGCAGCGGGAACAAGCTCTGTGTCACTGGAGACCGCCCGGATATTCACCATGCCGCGCTTGAGCTGAACATGGATCTTCTCCTGACAGGAGGTGCCGATCCGGGTCCAGAGCTTCTCCGGATTGCCGAGCGTTCCGGCCTCTGCATCTTTGCATCCGAGCAGGACAGCTTCACTCTGTTCACCATGCTGCAGCGTCGTAAGGCTGCAGCGCCTCCTTCTCCCAGTGCTCCTCTTGTACGCGACTGGATGCAGCTCCCGCGATATCTTTACACAGATGACCGAATTTATGAATGGCATCGCCTCTATTCTGATTTTTATTATGATCGCTCCTCTGTCTGTGTCGTGGATGACCGCATGCAGATCTGTGGGAACGTAAACGCCCAGGCTGCCATGACGGTTTCTCCCGCTACACGGCTGTCTGAAATCATGGATCCCCCGGAGCAGGACAGCTTTGTCAGCGAGGATCTTCCCATGGACACGCTGGCAGAACAGCTGATTCTCAGCCAGCGCAGTTATGTCGCCGTCCGAAACGCAGAAGGATTGAACGGCTATATCGGGCTGAGCGATGTGGTGCGGTATTTTCTCTTTCACCAGAACCGCATGCAGTTTCAGCCACAGGGGGACAGTGGGCTGACGCTTCGCCTCGATTCCGATGACCAGGCGCGAAAATCCCGTATGTATACAGTTGAGATCACTGCAGACAATACACAGCCAACGGAGTCTATGATGGTAAATCTCCTGCTCTCTGCCGCATCGTGGCATGCCCATGATGTGCTGGGTGCCGATACCGATTTCGAAAGCGGCACCTTCTATGCGCCGGTGCTGCTGCGTGAGCCCGGTGAATACAACATCTCCAGTTCAATCATGAAGCAGACCGAAGCCAGCCTGATTCTGGAGCTCGAACTTTTCAGCAGCGTTTCTTCTTTTCTGCGTTGCATTATTACGGTCTCTCCAAAATCCGCCAGGGTCTCGGAAACAATGTAAATATATAAGTAAATCAAGCATCTGAGGACATACTTTAAAAAGCCGCACGGAACCAGCGAGAAAGGGATGAAATGTATGCTGAAAGACTATAAGCCTGCCGCTCCGGAGGACCGCGGGAAACTGAAAGAAGAAATCAAAATGCTTCGCGAGCAGCTGCTTGCCCTGGAACAGCCTGTACGCGACCAGAAGCTGCCCGTCATTGTTCTTGTCGAAGGCTGGTCTGCTGCGGGCAAGGGCAGCCTGATCAATGAGCTGATCAGTGAGATTGATCCACGCTTCTATAATGTCACGTCTCCTGTCATCAAACCGCGCTCAGAGGATCGTTATCCTTTCCTTTATCCCTATGCCGCCGCGATCCCTGAGAACGGGAAGATCATGTTTTATGACTCTGGCTGGATGGAAGCTGCCGTACACAGACTCCTGCGCAGAGAAATAACCTCCCGGGAATACCGGGACCTGGTTCGTTCAGTCAACGAGTTCGAGCGGCAGCTTCGTGACGGAGGGTATCTTATTCTGAAGCTCTTCCTGCATATCGGGAAAGACGAGCAGCACGACCGTCTGCGAGAGCTGAAAGATAACTTTGAAACCGAATGGCGGGTTACCGCAGATGACCTCTGGCAGCACCAGGAATATAAGCTTTTCCGCGACAGTTACAGTGATTTTATGGAAAAGACAGGAAAACAGATTCCCTGGCATATTCTCGATGGTGAGCACCGACGTATGGCCGTGCGCGATGCTCTCAGGCTTCTGGTAGAAATGATTGATGCAGGCCTTCAGAACGGCCGCTATGTGGGCAAGCCTTTTAAGGAAAGCTTTCCCCTGAAGAAAATGCCGAAGCTTGCGGAGGTTGATCTCTCTCCGGCAATGGAAGATGAGGAATACCGAAGCGAGCTGAAGAAGCTTCAGAAACGTCTGGCCGAACTGCACAACACCATCTATCGCAAAAAAATTCCCGTTATTCTCTGCTACGAGGGCTGGGATGCCGCCGGAAAGGGCGGCAACATCCGCAGGATTGCCAGGCCGCTCGACCCTCGAGGCTTTGACGTGATGCCTATCGCTGCCCCGGAGCCCCACGAGCTGAACCGCCAGTATCTCTGGCGCTTCTGGACCAGGCTTCCGCGCAGTGGTCATGTATGCATCTTTGACCGGACCTGGTATGGCCGTGTCATGGTTGAACGTCTGGAGGGTTTCTGCAGCGAGGATGACTGGAAGCGTGCCTATAACGAGATCAATGAATTTGAGCGGCAGCTTACCGACTGGGGCGCCGTAGTGCTGAAGTTCTGGATTCATATCGATCAGGACACCCAGCTTGCCCGTTTTACCGACCGTCAGAACACCCCTGAAAAGCAGTGGAAGCTTACCGAGGAAGACTGGCGCAACCGCGAGAAGTGGCCTCAGTATGAAGAAGCCATTGATGAGATGCTGCAAAAGACCAGTACGGAGAACGCTCCCTGGTATATCATCGAATCCAATGACAAGAAATACGCGCGCATCCGTACGCTGAAGATTATAATCAAGGCCCTGGAAAAAGCCTGTGAAGAGCATTTTGTATAAGTAAGTATAGGTATGTTCTGAAGAAAAACGGAAACAGATAGGGGATCCGCTATGACGAAAGAGAAGGACAAGGAAAAAGAAAAAGAGAAGGTGAAGGATCGGGAAAAGCTAAAGAGCCCCGATTCTCCCTCTTCATCCGGTATTTACCTGAACCGCGAGCTCAGCTGGCTCGCCTTTAACGAGCGCGTTCTGCTGGAGGCGGCGGATACTTCCGTACCCCTGCTGGAGCGTCTGAAATTCCTGACAATTTACCAGTCCAACCTGGAGGAATTCTATCGCGTTCGGATGGGCATTCTGATGCATCGTGCAATCCTGGATCCCGACAGAGCCGACCCTCTCACGGGAATGCTGCCGGATCAGCAGATCCAGGAGGTCCTCCGTGTCACGCGGGAGCAGCAGATTCTGACCGAGAGCGTTTGGAAATCCATCCGCAGCGATCTGAAGGCAAACGGCGCTGAGGTTCTCGACTTCAAGAAAATCAGCAAGGTAGACGAACTGATGAGCAAAAAGCTCTTTGGTGACATTCGCAACCTGCTGTTTCCGAAGATCATCGACGCCAGCCAGCCGCTTCCCTTCCTCTGGGGCGAGGAGAGCTACATCATTGCCTTTCTCGGGCGGAATACGGTTCAGAAGCTTGCCATTATTCCTCTGCACCGTGTTCCCTCTTACCTGAGCTTTGAGATTGACGGTTCACAGAAAATCGTGCTGACGGCTCTTCTGATCCGGCGTTTCCTGCCGCTTCTTCTGAAGAAGGAAAACATTCTGCAGTCTGCCATCGTTAAGATTACCCGCAATGCCGATGTGTTTCTTTCCGAAGCGGCAGGCCGCGGGAACGATGCCACCCGGCAGAAGGTTTCCGGCATGCTGTCCAAGCGCAAGCGGGAATCCCCCGTCCGGGTT
>CADBNC010000052.1 GCA_902795885.1 Oscillospiraceae bacterium | reverse complement strand
TTTATACATGACCAGAACACGGCTGCAGAACTGCTGTACCAGTGCGATATCGTGGCAGATAAACAGAATCGAAAGGCTGCTGCCTTCCTTCCATCGCAGCTCGTTGAGCAGCGCTATGATTTCTTTCTGGATGGTCACGTCCAGGGCGGAGGTCGCCTCGTCGCAGATGAGCAGCTTCGGCCGGATGGCGAGTGCTCTGGCAATTGCTGCACGCTGGCACTGACCGCCGCTGACCTGATGCGGGTAGCGTGAGGCAAAGTCGGCATTCAGCCCGCAGACTTCCAGAAGACGGACGACTTCCTCCTTCGCGGCCTTCCGCGACCATCCGTTGTTGCGCAGGCTCTCGCCAATGCCATCGCCAAGCGTACAGCGGGGATCGAAGGAGTCTGTCGGTGTCTGGAAGACCATCTGCATTTTGCGATAGATTCTGCGAAGCTCATGGCCTCTGACGGTTGTGATGTCTTCCCCGTCGAGGATGATCCGGCCTTCTGAAGCATCCAGCAGACGCGTGATCATATTGACCACCGTGGTCTTGCCGCTTCCGCTTTCCCCGATAAGACCGAGGCATTCTCCCGGAGCCAGATCAAAGCAGATATGGTCGACAGCGGTAAAATCCGGCTGCCCCCTGCGGGTAAAAACCCTGGTCAGGTTTTCAACTTTTAAAACAGACTGTTCCATCGGCCTCACCTCCGCAGTTTTGGAACAGCGGACATGAGAATCCGGGTATACTCTTCTTTGGGATGCTTCAGGATCTGCTGTGTATCCCCATACTCCACCATCTCTCCGTTCTTCATGACAAGAACCCTGTCTGCCATGGCGCCGATGACTCCAATATTATGCGTCACAAGGACAATCGCCGTGCCGAAGGTCTTCCGAACAAGCAGCATTTCTTCCACAACCTGTTTCTGAACGGAAACATCGAGAGCCGAGGTCGGCTCATCTGCCAGAAGGACACCGGGATTGAGAAGCATGGCAGCGGCGATGCCAACACGCTGCTGCATGCCGCCGGACAGCTCAAAGGGATAGCTGTCCAGAATACGCTGACCATTGTCAAAACCGATTTTCTGTAACAGCCCGACAGCACGTTCCTGAAACTCTTCTTTGGAAACGGACTCGTGTTCGGTCATGCTCTCATAAAGCTGAGAGCCTACCGTACGGATTGGACAGAAGGAGCTGCCCGCACTCTGAAAGATCATGCCGAGTTCCGGCCCGTTCAGCCTGCGGATCTCATGCTCTGACAGGTCGGGAAGATCCTTGCCTTTGTACCAGATATCCCCGCGCGTGACGAGGCCTGCCGGGCCGAGAAGACCCATGGCTGCCTTGATGAGCGTGGATTTTCCGGAACCGGATTCACCCACGATGCCGAGAATTTCACCCTCATCCACGGTAAAGCTGATGTCCTTAACTGCCCGAAACCCGTTGTAGGTGATATCAACATGTTCATATCGCAGTATCTCATTCATAACGGTCTGACAGCCTACCTCCCTCTGCTCTTCGGATCGGCATAATCCCGGATCGTGTCGCCCAGAAGGTTAAAGATCATGACGGATACGAAAATGGCAAGCCCAGGCGCAAAGGTAACCCAGGGAACCGTGGTGATCAGGCTTCGGGTATCACTCATCATGCTGCCCCATTCGGCAATCGGGGGTTTTGCGCCAAGGCCAAGAAAGCTCAGCCCGGCAAGCTCCATCATCATGGTGCCGATGTCCAGCATCGAGGTAACGAGAATTGGACCGACTATGTTCGGCAGAATATGCTTGAAGATGATCTTCAGTGTGCTGCTGCCGGAGAGCTTTGCGGCTCTCAGGTAGGGCGTTTCCTTTTGTGCGAGCGTCTGGCTTCGGGCAATGCGGGCATATTTCGGCCAGGAGATTGCCGCAAGGGCAATGATGGCATTCTGCAGACCGCCTCCGAGAACACCGGCTACAGCCAGCGCAAAAACCAGCCCCGGAAAAGCCAGAAACATATCCGAGATACGCATCAGCACCGTATCAATCCACCTGCCGTGCCAGCCGCAGAAAACGCCGATCATAGTCCCGAGAACCGTGATGATTGCTACAAGCAGAAGTGTGGAATAAATGCTCGCCCGGCTTCCGACGATTACCCGGGAGAGCATGTCACGGCCATAGCGGTCTGTGCCGAAAATGTGCTCGGCAGAGGGGGCTGCCTTCGCGTTCATCAAATCCTGCGCATAAGGATCGTAGGGGGTCAGATGCTCGGAAAAAATCGAGCACATGAGAAGCAGGAAGGCAAGTGTCCCGAAGATAATGAGTCTGGTCTTAACGGTATTGTGCCGGATCTTCTGAACGCGGATGGTTGGTTCTTTCACCTGGGTCATTCCTGGCTCACCCCCAGTCGGATCCGCGGATCAAGCGCATGATAGAGAAGGTCGGTAATCAGATTGACCAGGACATAAATAATTGCCATCCAGACAACATAGGCCTGGATCAATGGATAATCGCGCATGGTAATGGCATCTACGGCGAGCTTTCCGACGCCGTCCCACATGAAGATGCTCTCAATAATCGCTGTGCC
>CADBNC010000051.1 GCA_902795885.1 Oscillospiraceae bacterium | reverse complement strand
CGAAACCCCAAAGAGATATACGCCGCTGCCTACCAGGCTCATCATCAGATAACGGATCGTTGCGATGATCGTCTGACCGCTGTCCTTCGCCATCACGATGCTGCAGGCGGCAATGGTGTTGATCTCAATAAAGACATACCCCGTGAACAGGTCGTTGGTATAGCTAAGGGCAAAAAGAGAAGCTGCCAGCAGATCCATCATGATATAATAGAGATTCTGCTTTTCCGGGAGAATGTCCTCCTCCAGATCCTTGCCTCCGCCGAGCAGCGAGAAAAGCATGACCAGACAGAACACTGTGCACAACAGCGCTTCCACCGGGCCGGCGCGCAGTTCGTTCCCCCAAGGTGCCGGAAACGCTCCCATGGCATAGCGGAAGCTCTCCCCGCGAGTCGAAGTCGCGGCGAGAACCACCGCATTCATCCCGCAGCAGACAACCAGCATCAGGAGGGTTATCAGCCTGGCCGCCTTTCCGTTTCGAATAAGGGTAGTCAGGATCCCGCAGAGCAGCGCAATGAAAATGATGAAGAATGGAAAGTTCTCATAAAACAGATGCATGGGCTCAGTCCTCACTTCTCCGCGCCCGCATCATGATCTCATCAATATTGAGCGAGTGATATTTCTTGTACAGGCGCTGTGTCAGCGCAAGTCCGAAGGCAGTAAACGAAACTGATACTACAATGCCTGTCAGGACAAGGCCTGCCGGCAGAGGAGAAATGTAGTTTTCCATCTTTGCGGGAACAGATGGATCTGCGATGATCGGTGCCATACGCCCTTCCACATAGCCTGCACTGGTCAGGAAGAGGAAAATAGCACTGTCCATAAAGCCCATCGAGACAACCTTTTTAAACAGATTCCGGTTAAAGACCATTCCGGCCAGTCCAACCACAAAGAGAATCACCGATGCCGCATCAAAGCGGTTTTCCATAAGATGCTGCAGAATATCAACCAGATGCATGTCACAGTTCTCCTCTCCCGAAATAGGTGTAGAACGCGTACATCGTACAGGCTACCTCAAGGCCGACTGCGACATTGATGGGCAGAATAATGCCGGCGGAAAGGATGCTGCCAGGTTTGCCAAGCGGGAAAATGTTCTCCAGCCCGTTCGATCCCACATAGATTGTATAGCAGATCAGAACAGCATAGAAAATCAGCGCTCCCACCTTGATGATGTGGTAAACATGGTGGTTAAAGAAGCTGCGTACACGCTGTACGCCGAAAGCATTCTCACACAGGATCAGCGCACCTCCGAGGATGCTCCCTCCCGCGAAACCGCCGCCCGGTGAAAGGTGCCCGTTGCAAAGAATATACAGCCCGTAAAGCATGACAACCGGCATCAGCACTGTGGTGATATGTCCGAGAATCTGATTACGTCCCTGCTGGTCAATGCGGTCCATACGCTCCAGTTCTTCTTCGTCCTTTTTGCTGGTGTTTTTTCTGTCCGCCTCCAGCAGCATAATCACCGCTGTTGCGCCGAGGAAGAGCACACAGCTCTCACCGTAGGTGTCAAAGCCACGATAGACCAGGATGATATTTGCAACCAGGTTTGTTGCGCCAACTTCCTGAACGCCCTTTTCGATATAGCGGCGGGAAGTTTCATTCTCAGGAGGCGCCTCCACATCTCCAAAGCGGGGCAGATATGCCACTGTAATCAGCATCAGGATTGAAAACACCACAGCAGAGAAGATTGCAAAGACCAGGCTCATCCGCCTGACGGTACTGATACCAGCCTCAAACAGAAGCGGTTTGCCGATGGTGCGCTCTTCCGGAAGCTTTTCCTTTTCCTGATAGTACTCTTCATGGGAGGCTGGCTCCGGAAGCACAGGGCTGTCGCCCTCCACCCAGCGTTCGAGCCGTCTGTACCATTGCGGTGCTTTCATTCCTCATCCTCCGTTCCGTCCATGTGGTGCATGCTGCGCAGCGCCAGCAGAAAAAGGATGGTATCAATCCCGACGCCAACAGCAGCTTCCGTGATGGCGAGATCGGGCGCCCTCAGCAGCAGCCAGATTACACTGAGCATGGTGCCAAAGGCAGCATAGATGATGATTGTCGGCAGAAGCTTGCGTGTAAAGTTGGCGGCGATTGCACAGACAATCAACCCTGCCAGAAGCAGCATTTCTATGGCTGTCATCTCTTCACCTCGCAGTGTTTGTCAAGATTGGGATTTGTCATAACCTCCACCCGGCCAATCCGATGTGTGGAGACCGGACTTGTCAGCCACTGGAATACAAGAATCAGCACAATTTTGGCGCTCGCCCAGCCAAACCCCCGCAGGATAATCATCCCTGCAAAAATCAGGAGGGTTCCCAGCGTATCAATGATTGCGGCAGCGTGGATGCGCGTAAGCACATAGTCCATCCGGTAAACGCCGAACATGGCAATCCCGCAGCACAGAATACCCAAACCGATGAATATGGCGGCCAGGATTTCTCTCATCATCATACCTCTGCCTCCATTTCTTCATCGGCTGTGTCGTCTTTCCCCTGTCTGCCTGCAGAAACCCGATTCTGAACAAAACGGCAGAGAACAATCACCATCAGGAAACTCAGAAGGGCAAACACAAGCCCGATATCCAGAATATAGTCCGTCCCCAGAAAAACCGCCAGGATAACGATCATGTTGACCCCAAGCGTACCGATCATATTGGCCGCAACAATTTTATCTGTAAAACGTTTGCCCAGGACAGCGTACAGCAGTGCAAACACCATCAGCAGGCCAAGCAGACCGAGTGCAATCACAAGAAAGCGGTGCATAAACAGGCTCATGTTTCTTCCCTCCCCGGCTTCTCCTTCCCCGCCGCTTTCGACTTTTCTTCCATCTCCATCAGGCGCAGATTCAAATCGCTGCCGGGAGTTCCCTCTGCGAATTCCGTATTCAGCGCATGCACCGTCAGCATGTTTCCATCGACCGCAAGCGTATATGTGCCAGGTGTAATGGTAATGGAGTTTGCCAGAATTGTCTGTGCAAAACCTCTCTGTAACCGGCTGTCAAACTGAAAAATCTGCGGTTTTGCCAGGCTGCATTTCGGCGAAAGGATCACACGGATTGCCGCAAGATTTGCCTTTATGATCTCTGCAAACAGGCAGGCAAAATAGACCACAAAGCTTCCAAACAGATTTGTGATTCTCCGGCTCCGCTCTTTTGACCAGCCACAGATTTTGATGGCAAAAACTGTCACCAAAGCCGCCAGAACAAGCCCGAAGCCGACCACATCCCAGGTACACCGGCCATTGAAGAGCAGCCAGAGCACAAAGAAAAACACAAAAATCAGCATAGGCATCCCTCCATTATCTGGAACAGCTTCCGATTCTCCGGGGTTGTTTATACAAAAACCTCCCCCAGAATAATATACTCACTTTATCCTTTTTCTCTGAGGCTGTCAAGAACCTGTCAAGAAAAAAGCCCTCATCCTGCGTGGGATGAGGGAGGGTGATAAGCACACTGACAAAAACCGAAAATGAATACCAGGAACGCCGTTGCATCAAAGAATATCCTGCAGAATGCCGGAGAGCCCCTCCTCTTCATAAAGCGCTTTATACCAGCTGAGTTCATCGTGGATCAGATCATCGATCACCCGCATGCCCAGAAGCTCCACCGGTGCTTTGTCATCGGTCACAATCCGGTTTCCGCCGATATATGGAACAAGGTTTGCGGCAATCCTCTCCAGCAGGCCACTCAGTTCCGGGTCGCCGCAGAGATCAGCATTACGCATGAGCGTCTCTGTCAGGTTTTCCGAGCATGAAGCGAAGAGCTCGCGATTGGTGTTATATGGCACATCCACAGTCAAAACCTCCGGGAACACCGAGGCGATGGTATCCGCCAGGTACTGGTTTATGTTTCCTTCGGTATCACTGCGCATATTAAGATTGACAACCATAACGCCGTCTTCCTTCAGATGCCCGCGCACGAGCGTGAAGAACTCAACCGATGACATCTGAAATGGAATCGTGATGTCCTGATAGGCATCCACCATAATTACATCGTACCGGCTGTCTGCCGCGTTCAGCCATGCACGGCCGTCATAGGTGCTGACAGGCAGGTCTTCCGGCAGATCAAAATACCGGTGGGCAAGTTGCGTGATCTTTTCATCGATCTCAACGCCCTCGACCCTGATATCAGGATAATACCGGGTGCATTGCGAGGCGTAGGTCCCCGTCCCCATGCCTAGAACCAGAATCCGGAAATCATCTTCCGTTTTCCCGTTTTCTCCAGGAAGGCTCTTTTCCTCAATCCCTGCCATAAAAGGCGCAGCCATGGCGTAGTCATAATACATCCCTGTCAGAGACTGATCCTTTCGCATGACCGACTGCACCCCAAAGAGCACATTGGTCGAGAGGATAATACTGTTGTCAGTCTCTTCCACCTGCAGATAGTTGTAAATTGATTCCCCCTCGTACACGAGGTCACTCTTCCAGAAGGCAAAGTCGGACCGCCAGCCCAGCACACAGGAGAGCAGAAACAGAATAATCGCAGCGATACTAGAAACCCTTTTTACCCGGGCACTGAAAAAATAGACCAAAGCCAAAACCAGCAGAACCCCGGCAAATATCAGGAAGGTGATTGCGGTTCCTACCGCCGGGATTGAGACAAAAGTCGGCACGAAGGTTCCAATGATGCTGCCGATGGTGTTGGCAGCACCAAGGCGCCCGATGATGCTGGCGTTGTCCTCAAGATTTTCCATCGTATACTTGGCCAGAGACGGAGTCACGGTACCCAGCAGGAACAGCGGGTAAACAAAAACAACCATGCATGCCGCGAAAGCCGCCCAGATCAGATAGTTTGCGTTGACAGAAAAAATCATCACGCCCGAGATGCCAAGAATCACATACTTTCCCAGAACGGGGATCAGCGCAATCCAGACTGCAGCGATCAGAATTCTCCTGTAAAGCCGGTCAGGATTCGGATCGCGGTCAGCACTGCGCCCGCCGTAGATATTCCCCAGTGCCATGGCAATCATGATCGTCCCAATGATGATGGTCCAGACAATCTGGGAAGACGAGAAGTATGGTGCCAGAAGCCTGCTTGCTCCCAGCTCGACGGCCATAACTGCCATCCCTGCGAAAAACTCTGTAAGATAAAGATAGAATTTGTTCCTGAGTATCGGTCGCATACAGGGGTCCTTTCTCAGCGCAGGATGATATCGCAGATTTTCTCCACAGTTTCCGGTTCAAGATCTGCATACATTGGCAGTGTAAGCACCCGGTCGGCCATATGTGCCGCCACCGGAGTCAGCTCGGGATCAAAGCCTTTTCTTCCTGCATAGCATGCGAAAGAACTGGTCAGCGGGTAGAAATACTTCCGTGCGTGGATATCCTCGGCCGCCAGACGCTCAAAAATCTCATCCCGGCTCAGACGGAATCCATCAAACACAACCGGATAATAGGCATAGTTCGGCTTTACCCCGGTCTGCTTCGGGCAGAGACGGATACCCTCGACTCCTGCAAGTCTTCTGTCATAGCAGGCTGCCACCTGACGGCGTTTTTCAATCTCATTCTCCAGATGGCGCAGGTTGCAGATCCCCATCGCAGCACAGAACTCGTTCATTTTTGCATTCCCACCAACATAGGGAACATTTTCCTCATCGTGGATGCCAAAGTTTTTCAGATCACAAAGCCGGCGCTGCAGTTCCTCGCTCCGGCAGCAGACCGCACCGCCTTCGATGGTATGGAAGACCTTGGTCGCGTGGAAACTGAACATTGCCGCATCCCCCAGACAGGCAGAGCTGATGCCGTCCCGGAATACACCGAAGCTGTGTGCGGCATCGTAGATGACCGGCAGACCATGCCTGCGGGCAATCTCCCCGATGGCCTCGGTATCGCAGAGATTTCCGTAAACATGCACTGGCAGGACAGCGCAGGTGCGCTCAGTAATCAGCGCTTCCAGTTTTGTCGGATCCAGCGTATAGGTATCCGGATCAATATCACAGAAAACCGGCTCACAGCCGCTGCGGACAATGGCATGGGTGGTAGAGGCAAATGTGAACGGCGTTGTGATGATCTCACCGTGCAAACCGAAAGCCTCGATGACATTCTCGAGTGCCAGATGCCCATTGGTGAATAAGGCAAGTTCCTTGCAGCCCAGATATGATTTCAGGTCCGCTTCCAGTTGCTGATGCAGTCTGCCCATATTGGTAAGCCAGTGGCTGTCCCACAAGCCACGGATTTCCTCACAGTATTCTTCAAACGGAGGCATGGACGATCGCGTTACCAGGGTACTCATGCTTCTCTCCTCCCCTTTTCCTTCAGCCACGCCCGTACACAGGCGATGATATATTCCATTTCTTCCTTTCCGTAGCGCTGGTCACAGGGCAGTGGAAGGATATTTTCCGCAAGCTTTCTCGCGGTGCTGCCGGCAGGCTGTTCTTTCACAACATTTGGCCAGAGCTGCGGGACAAAGATTTTCTGCGCAATCAACGCCTGCCGGCATGCAGGTCCGTCCTCCAGCATCAGCGGATAGGCATATGGCCCTTCCGGTACGCGCAGAGGAAGATGGTTGATCCCACCAAGTGCCTCATGCAGGCGAAGGAAATTTTCCGTCCGCTGCTCCTGCACCCGGGTATAATCCACCGCTCGCAGGAGATTTTCCGTCAGCACTGACATCCGCCTGGGCTTCAGGGGCAGACTATCATTGTTGTGCGATGCCTCATCAAAGAAAGCTCCGGCAGACTGTTCAAAGCGGCCCAGCACAAAGCGCATTCTCTCCAGCGAAGCGCCTCTCTCCGGCTGCCCGGGAAAACTGCCGGAGGAAAAGCTTTCCTCCTCGGATGAGGGTAAAGACAAATTACTTTCCACATACGCTTTCGGCAGAAGATCGGTATACAGGAACCCGCCATCCGGAACACCGAGGAACTTCCGGCAGGTATAAAGTGTGTCAATTCCCGGAACCGGCGGCGTAAAATAGGCCTGGGCATTGTCCACGATCAGATGATCCGCCTTTGTGCGGTATCCGGTAATATCCTCCGGGGCAAGCTGCCCATAGAAGTTCACCAGATAAAAGCTCTCTCCGGGCTCATGGTGCACATCCTGCGGCATCAGGTCTTCGCCGATAGCATATTTGCGGATCTCCGTGCCTTCTGCCCGGCAGACTTCAGCCACCACATCGCAGAGGAAATCCGGCAAGGCAATGCGGCGGATCTTTTTCTGTTCAATCAGCCAGGCCAGGCAGGCTCTGCCGCTCTCCAGTGCGAAGGCCCTTTCATGCAGCAGGGATCCTCCAAAGCGTTCAAGCTCGAGATACCCTCCGATTTCAGTTTTCATCCGATCCGTCCTCTGCTTTTTTCCTTCACTTCTGATATCTGAACCTCGGCCCAGGCGGAAACATTCGCCATACGCCGGTCGCGTTCCTCTTCACTCGGCCAGTTCATTACAAGTGTGCCGACAGCCTTGTTGGCCCCGGTAAAGCCTTCAACATAGTCTCCTTCTGTGACCCAGAGATCCCGCTCGACCACCGAGGCCTCCGCATCCTCCGCAAGGTGCAGGCCGCGGAAGATTCCACTCCGGGGTGCGTGCAGAATCACAATTGACCAATGGCCACTGTAAACCGGATCCTGCATCTTATCCACCGGCAGGCCGATCGCTGCCCGCACAGCATTTCGTACCAGAGCAGCGCCGGAGCAGTACTCCAGCATCTCAGACAGGCGGTTTCCTCCGCCACGTGGTGACACCTCCATCAGGTAGGCTTGTCCATCGATTCCCTGACGGGTTTCCACGTTATAGACACCCGTACGCATATGCAGAAGCCTCAGAAGACGCTGAAGTTCATCCCGCAGTTCTTTCTGCACCTCTTCCGGCATAACCGATGGCCAGGTATAGCCGTCCGGTGCATAGGGATTTTCCGCGCTGCGATCAAAATACTGGTTGTCGAAAGAGGCATAACAAAGCTCCCCATCCACAGAAAAGCAGTCCGTATCCGAAGAAAAGCCCTGCTGCTGGATAAAATCCTCAATCAGGAAGCTTCCGCAGCGGGAGAAAGTCAGAGCATGGTCAATCGCCACGTTGAGCTCCGTCGGCGAATCCACCCGTGTGACACCCTTGCTGCCGGCGCTGTCGACAGGTTTCACGATCTTCGGCCAGACCCGTGCCCATGCACTCTTTGTGTCTGGCTCCACCGCCTCGCGAAGAGCAGTCTCCCGGCTGTCATATCTCCTTGCTTCCGGTACGCGGAAACCGTTTTCCTTCAGGAAAGCGCGGAACCGGCCCTTGTCCTGCAGAATCTCAACCGACTCAAGCGGACCCGGCGAGGGCAGCCCCATCTGTTCTGCCACGTATGCCGCTGTGACCACCCCCGGGTCGCAGGCAAAGGACATCACGCCGTCTACCTGCAGCTCCCTTGCCAGGGAAAGCACGGCTTCGCGGTCGGTGATGCTGACGTTGTGATATTCGTCCGAATAGCGATGGGCGATGTTATCGGGGAGATAGTCACAGGTAATGGTATGACAGCCCAGAGCCTTTGCCTCCCGAATCACGGGGACGAGGAAGCGGGAACCTCCAAGCAGCAGTATTTTTTTCATTGTTCAGGCTCCTTTCCGCGTTTGCGAAGTCGGATGATCAGTTCCAGAATATAAGCAAAGCTCTCATGCTTCATCAGGCGAGAGCCCACCAGATAAATACCGACGCCCAGCGGTATCTGGATGAGAAGAGTCAGAATATCCGGCAGCGAAGAAAGTGAAACCGTATATACACATGCCGCCATAATCAGCGAAAGAAGCATTGTCGGCAGGATATCCTTCATCTGCCTTATCCAGGAATAGTCCAGGATTCTCCCGTTTGGCCATGCATTGATACCAAGAGAGGCCAGCTCGGATCCCAGCAGCCCCAGTGCCATCGCATACGGCCCGTAGCGTACCGTAATGATCAGTACAACAGCCTCCAGACCTCGCTTGATGATTTCCAGGATCAGAAAGGTTCCGCTCTCTCCAACGGCCTTTATGGCGTTCAGATTTGCCAGATGCATCGGTGTAAAGGCATAGATGATGCAGAAAATGCGCAAATACGGCACCGTCGGCAGCCACTTTGCCGTCACGGCCAGCCGCACAAGCGGCTCTGCACAGGCGGCAAAGCCCGCCATAGCCGGCATGACAAGATAACTTCCGAGCGTGATGGCCCGCCGGGTCATCTCCCTCAGGCGCTCCCTCTGATTCTGCTCTTCCGACATCGCCGGGAGAAGAACTCCGTCCATTGTTGTCATAACGAGGTCATTTGCCGTATTGGGGTAATGCTGCCCCTTCTCAAAGAAGGCCATCTCTGCATTTCCTTCAGTGACACCAATGATCAAAGGATAGATTTTCTGATACCCTACGTCCAGCAGAGAAGCCCCCAGCAGTTTCACTCCATAGTGGAATAGTCCGCCGAGCCTCTGCCATGAGAACATACGCTTCGGCCGCCAGCCGACCGTAAACCAGAGAATCAGCGTATTGACAGCAACATTCGAAAGCTGCTGCCATACGAGCGCCCAGACACCATAACCCCGCAGCGCAAGGAAAATACCAAGTGCTCCGGAAAACACTGTTCCCCCGATTGTAGATCGGAAAAACAGTCTGAACTGCATGGTTTTCCGAACATAGGCTTCCTGAACATTCTTAAGGCCAGAGACCAGCACCGTCAGCCCCAGTACCCGCATAACAGATACAAGGCGTTCTTCCTTCAGCACCAATGCAAGCCATGGTGAAAGAGCGTACAGCCCAAGGTACAGCAGCAGGCAGAAGACAATATTAAAATAGAAAACAGAAGAAAAATCCAGATCATCCGGATCCTTTTTCTGGATGAGTGCGTTGGCCATACCGCTGTCCACAAAGACCAGCAGAATAGCTGTGATAACCGTCACCTTGCTGACAATACCATACATCTCCGGCTCCAGAAGACGCTGCAAAAGCACTGTTACACACAGCGTGATGATCTGGTAGCTGGAACGTTCCAGGAAACGCCAGAAAAAGCCGGAAAAGATTTTCCCCTTTGTATTGCCCTGCTTACTCATAGAAACCTGCTTTATAATTCAATAGTATATCCCTCTGTATAGCGCGGCGCTTTCAGTCCCCGTAGCCCTGGCTTCGGCGGTACAGCCGATGCAGGTGCGGAAACATTCGTTTAATCTGCGTTGAGACGATGCGTCCGCGGCCCATTTTACGATGGATGGCGTCATAGGGCGGTTTGACCATCTCGTCCACGCGCCCTTCGATATACAGCAGCTCGTATTCACGCTCGAGCAGAACCTGGTTTGCCGCTGTCCGCTGCCCGTCTGTCCGAAGATGTGGCTCCAGTGCGTGCAGCATGGCAATCTCCCCGCTGACAAAGCGCTTCAGTTTGCCATATTCCTGTCCGACTCCCTTGCTCCACGCCGAGGGATTGCTTCCGATCCGATAAACCGACATATTACGATCCAGAAAGCGCACCTTTCCCTCCAGGCAGAGACGAACGCCAATGGCATAATCGGTGAAATATCCCTTTTCATATGCCACGTTCCGATAGTCCGGCGGATTCAGAATAAATTCGCTCCGTGCCAGGATTGAGCTCGTATGGTACGCATGTGACATGCCCTGGATTACCTGTTCAAAGGGAATGTCACGGTCACCATCCTGTGCAAACAGCACCCTGTCCGGTTGGTCAGAGAAGCTGCCGATGCTGTTGTGCACACAGGCAGAATACTCCGGATGAGAGTCAAGCCAGTCCACCTGCCGCTGCAACTTTTCCTCGTCACACCAGTAATCATCGCCCTCGCAGAGCGCAATATATTCACCCCGCACCGCAGGGAAGAAAACCTCGTCATAGAGGTTGATACGGCGGGAATAAAGATTCTCCTTCTGATAAAACGGTCGGATAATGTCAGGATACTGTTTGGCATATCCCCGTATAATTTCTGCCGTGCTGTCTGTCGATGCGTCATCGTTAACCAGCACTTCATAAGGAAAATCTGTTTTCTGTGAAAGGAAACTCTCCAGTGTCTGTCGGAGGAAATCTTCGTGGTTGTATGCTGCGCAGAGTATAGAAACCCTGCACGCTTTCTGTTCATTCATCGTACAGCCGCCTTTTCATGTCTTTTGTCTTCTTCCCGGATTCTGCTCCGGTCTCCTAATTACAGCCACGGAGGTCTGTATTTCGGGTCATTTTCCGGCGTTGGCAGAATATTCCAGTAGTTGTCGTACTGCATCTGTTCCCGCAGAAGAAGATATCGCTCGGGTACACCATTGCCCTGGTCGTCCCGCCAGCTTCCCACAGCGGCGTCAAGCTCGGTGATGTTGATATCAGTATTCGGAAGAGCTGCCTGGATTTGCTCAATGGCCCCCTCCGGAAATGACGAGGCTGTCCAGTGGCCGATCCACAGACGCTTGAGGTTCGTAAGATTCAGCAGTGCCTCCCAGCCGTCCGATTCGCCGATGCCACAGATGTTCAGATGCTCGAGGCTTGTAAGCCCGGCCAGCGGGGACAGATCCACATAGGTATGCCCAATCGGGCATGCTTCCAGAAATTCCAGATGCTTCAGATCCTTTAGCATATCCAGGTTCTCCCAACCGCTGTCCGTGATGATGCAGACCTCCAGATTCGGCATGTACGACAGGAAGCTCCAGTCATTCAGACTCCGGTTGTGGCCCATGTCCAGGAATTTCACCTTGGTCAGATACTTCAGATCCTGTGTCTGGTCATCTGTCATGTATGCGGCAAATTTGCTGTCCACAAGCAGCTCGATATCTGTTCGGCAGGTGAAGGTATTCATCGCAAACCAGATCCGCCATACAACGTCCATCTCCGGGTAGGCATCCCGGATTTCCGCCATTTTTTCAGAAGATACCCCGCAGCTGTCCATATCCAGATACCGGCACCTGTGCATCAGGGGAAGAATCTCGCGCACCGCTGCGCCCTCATCAGCCAT
>CADBNC010000050.1 GCA_902795885.1 Oscillospiraceae bacterium | reverse complement strand
TAGCTCAGCTGGATAGAGTGTCAGACTCCGACTCTGAAGGTCGCAGGTTCGAATCCTGTCGGGCATACCAGAAAAGACCGCCGATTTTGATTTGTTCGGCGGTCTTTCGTATTTTTCAGGCAATTACGTTTTCAGGACAGGCGCTCTGTTACGGCATCGCTGAGCGCGGCAAAATCCGAAAGGCTCAGGCGCTCCCCGCGGATGGTGCTGTCAAAGCCGCAGGCCGCCAGCGCTTCCTCACAGCCCTGTTTGCCGAACTCCGGGAAAGCAGCCGCCAGCGCGTTAACGAGGGTTTTGCGCCGCTGGTTGAATGCCGCGCGGATGATGCGGAAGAGCATCTCTTCATCCTTCACCGGGGCAGGCGGGCTCTGGCGTCTGGTCATCAGCACGACCGCCGAGGTCACCTTTGGTGCGGGCATAAAGCAGTGGGGAGGCACGCTGAAAAGCAGCTGAGGCTCATAATACCACTGCACGAAGAGGCCGAAGGCGCCGTAATCCTTCCCGCCGGGCGATGCGCAGAGGCGCTGCGCCACTTCCTTCTGGATCATGACGCATATGCGGCTGAAGCAGCCCGCTTCGATCACGGCCGTGAGAACGGGAGTCGTGATGTTGTAGGGCAGATTGGCGCAGAAGACCTTCGGGCCATCCAGCAGCTTCTCCTCCGCCAGGGCGCGCAGATCCAGCTTCATGGCATCCCCCGGGACGATCTCCACGTTCCCGCAGTCCGCCAGTGTCTCCTCCAGTACCGGGAGGAGCGTCCTGTCGCGCTCGATGCTGACCACGCGCCGGAAGCGCTCAGCCAGCTGCACGGTCAGGCAGCCGATCCCCGGGCCGATCTCCAGAACGCCGCCGGTTTCCTCTTCTCCGCCATCCACGCCGGCAGCGGCCGAGGCTATGCGGATCGGAACCTCGCGTTCGATCAGGAAATTCTGCCCCAGCGCCTTGGAGAAGTGAAAGCCGTGCCGGTCGAGCAGAGCCCGGATCTCCGCCGGGTTCGTCAGATCATTCATGCTTTCTCTCCGCGGTCAGCGGCTGCGGAAATAGCGCAGCCAGTTGCCGATCACCATCACGAAGACCAGCGCCATGAGCACAATCCTGGATTCTGTCCTGAGCTCGGTCCTTGTGGCCAGCACCACCGCGGCAACGGCGATGATAGTCCAGAAAATGGCCATGATGAGAGTGAATATTTGGGTGCGTTTCACGCTTTTTTCTCCTTGTAGACAATTTCGTAGCACTGGCGCGGGGCGCCGTCGGGAAGCGTCAGATTCCCCCGATATCGAAAACCGTTTTCCCGCAGAAACTTCTGCAGGGCTTTGTTCTTTGCGGGGATATCCGTGCGGACGCATCTGCATCCGGCCCTGATGGTCTCCGTGTGGATCTGCCGCAGCATTTCCCCTGCTGTCCCGCTGCCGCGGTATTCCTTCGAAACCCACAGGAAGCGAAGGACGCAGGCTGCGGCAAGGTCACTCCACTTTCCGTCGCTGATCTGCTCATAGAGCGGCTCCGGCTGACTTTCCAGCGCAAAGCATCCGGCAATCTCATCCCCGTGCATCAGGAGAAAGCCCTCTCTCTGCGCGATGGCTTTCCGGATCAGAGCCTCTGCAGGCTCCCCGCATGAGGCGGCGGCTCTGTCTGTCATCTTCATCAGACCGGGGAGATCCTCCTCCGTGGCAGGTCTGCAGGAGAGAGGCTCTGTCAGGCGCTTCTGTCCATGGCCGTTCTGCAGCTTCTTCAGAAGCTCGCGGTCTTCCTTTGTCTGCGGCCGGAAGGCGGCAAACAGATCGGGGCGCTTGTCGCGGGTTCTCTCCAGCTGCTTCAGCCGCCGCCAGCGCTCCACCCGGGCATGGTCGCCCTGCACGAGCACCTCCGGCACCGGGCGGCCCTCCCAGCTTTCCGGCCGCGTATACTGCGGGTATTCCAGCAGCCCGTCCCAGTGGCTCTCGCCGATATAGCACTGCGGGTCTGAAAGAACCCCCGGCACCATGCGGCAGACCGCGTCCGCCACGGCCATGGCGGCGATTTCACCCCCGGTCAGGACAAAATCCCCCAGCGAGATTTCCTCATCCACGCAGGCCTCGATGAAGCGCTCGTCCACGCCCTCATAGTGTCCGCAGACCAGCGCCAGATGGTCATAGTCACGCTGCAGCCGCTTCGCCGTCTCCTGCGTGAAGGGCTGTCCCTGCGGGCTCAGATAGATCACCCGCCGCCGGCGCTCCCCCGCGTCCCGGATCACCGCGTCCAGGCAGGCCTTCAGGGGCTGTGCCATCATCACGCAGCCGAAGCCCCCTCCGTAAGGATAGTCGTCCACCTGGTTCTGGCGGTTATCCGTATAGTCCCGGATCTGCGTGCAGCGGATATCCAGAATGCCCTTTTTCACCGCGCGGCCGAGGATGCTTCCATGCAGCACGCCTTCGACGCTCTCCGGAAACAGCGTGAGGATATCGATCCGCATCAGCGGCTTTTCCATGTTGCTCTCCATACTCCGCCGTCTCTCACATGCCCGGGATCAGGGCGACGGTAATCACGCCCTCTGCCGGGTCCACACTGCGGACAAATTCCGGGACGGCCGGGATCAGGCGTTCATTGCCGCTTTTGTCGATCACCACATAGATATCCGAGGCCGGCCGCTCCATTACATCCTGCAGCGTGCCGATCTCCTCTCCCTCTTCCGTCACCACACGGGCGCCCAGCAGATCCTGCAGGAAATACCCGCCCTCCGGCAGGTCGGCGTCCTCCCGCGCGATCTGGATTTCCTTCCCCTTGAGCGTCATGGCGGAATTCACATCGTCGATACCCTCCAGCCTTGCCAGGAGGAACTGCTTCTGCCGGGAGGAGGAGAGCAGCCGGTATTCTCTTCCGTTCACAAAGATCCGCGGAAACTGCGCAAGGAAGGCCGGGCTGTCCAGCCAGACCTCGATCTTCACTTCCCCGCGGACACCGTGGGTGTTCACAATTTTCCCCGCAGGGATAAACCGGCTCATCTGCTTCATCTCTTCCCCCTGCCGCGCTGCGGCTGCCGGGCCATGCCCGTCTCCGTCCCGGATCAGTCCGGGATTGCGATCTTCTCTACCTCGTCAAACTGCGAGAATGTAATTCTGGCCACAACGCTCTCAACCTCGGAATCCAGCACAAGACCATCAAGGTCATAAGTGCTGAGGAGATCCTCCAGCAGGCCATTCTCCATCCCCTGCATGAACCTCGTCAGGTCCACATCGACCTGCAGAATCATGTCGTTCTCGTCGAGCCAGAGGCTGGCCGGAAGCCCTTCCGCAGCTTTCGCCGCCTCCGCTGCCTCCAGGATCGCCCTGTAGGCTTCGTTTTCCTTCAGCTCTTCCTCCAGCGCCTTCTCAGCCGCTCTCTCGGCCGCGGGTTTGATCGTCGCCTCCGCCGCCTCGGGAGCGTCTCTGAGCTCCAGAAGAACCAGGGCTTCGTTCACATATTCATCCGGGAAAACGCCGTCATATCGTCTTGCCGGAACGCCGCCCACGGTGTCATCCACCGGGTCGGCAAAATAGTCCCCGCACTTGATGAGCAGCTTCAGAGCCTGCACGACTTTCAGGCGCTTTGCGCTGTGCATGGTAAGGCCGAGCCTTTCAAGCTCGCTGTCCGGCTCCTGGATGTAGATATTCAGCGTATCATAGTCATGCTGCAGGATCAGCTTTACGTCACGCTCAACGCCGAGCGCCTTGAGCTTTAGGTCTGTTCTGGCGGTGAAGGGGTCTGTCTCGATATCGACCCCGCCGGAAATGATGGTGTTCAGGCGGATCTTCTGATTTCCGATCGTGAGACGCTCCTTGTCCGAAATCAGCACTTCGGCATGCATGCTTTCGAGCTTCGACATCTTCGTTGTGGTTTTCGCCATCTGGGTCTGGAACGCGCCGCAGCCCGCCATCGGCAGGCACATGCAAAGCATCAGAAAAATGGCAAGTATCCGTGTTTTCAGCTTGTCTCTGTTCATCCTCTGCACTTTCTTCCCGCATATCATGAAAAAAGTGAAGCGCGGCAGGCCGCCTGCGGCGGCCGGCAGGGCCCTGTGGGCGCCGCGCCCGAAGGCTCTGTTCACACTTCACATTCTTCCCCGGACTCTGCGTCCGGTCAGTCCAGAATCTCTACCGAGATTTTTTTGCCCTTTTTCTGAGCGACAGCACGCATCAGGATGCGGATCTGCTTGACGATCCTCCCCTGGCGGCCAATGACCTTGCCCATATCGCCGTCGGCTACGCTGACTTCGAATACTGTTTCGCCGTCCGCTTTGCGCTCGGTCACAGAGACCTCTTCCGGATGATCGACGAGGCTCTGCACAATGTAGGTCAAAAGTTCTTTCATTATGAGGAAACTCCTTCGTTATGCCTCGACCTTTTTGATCAGGCCGCGAACCGTATCCGTGGGCTGAGCGCCGTTGGAAATCCAGTACTTGATGCGCTCCATGTCGACCTTCAGCTTGTCGGCATCAGCCGCGGGGTTGTAGGTTCCGACTTCCTCGATAAAACGGCCGTCACGAGGAGCGCGGGAATCAGCAACGACAATGCGGTAATAAGGCGCCTTCTTGGCTCCCATTCTGCGAAGTCTGATTTTAACCATCCTATCTTCACCTCCAATAAAAATCTTTTCTTTTGCCGTTATGGAAACGGCGGATTTATTACCGGGCAGCCGGGCTGCGGTTTTCCGGGCCGGATGCCTTGTAACCCTGTTGTGCTCTCAGAAGCCGGGGAACCCGGAGAAGCCCGGGAAGCCTCCGCCGCCCATGCGGCCCATCTTTTTCTGGAGCTTTTTCATGTTCTTTCCGGAGAGCTGCTTGACCATCTGCTGCATCGCATCGTACTGCTTGATCAGACGGTTCACCTCCACCACCGAGGTGCCGGAGCCCGCCGCAATCCGCTTTTTCCTGCTGGAGTTCAGCATCGCGGGGTTATCCCGCTCGGCCTGCGTCATCGAGAGGATGATGGCCTCCTGGTGGGCCATGGCCTTGTCGTCCAGCTTGGCGCCCTTCAGCGCCTTGGGGTCCATCCCCGGGATCATCCCAGCCAGATCGCCCAGATCGCCCATGCCCTTCAGCTGGTTCATCTGGTCCAGATAATCGCTGAGACTGAAGCGGTTTGCGCGGAGCTTTTCCGCGGCCTCGAGGGCCTTTTTCTGGTCGAAGCTCTGCTCGGCCTTTTCAATCAGCGTCAGCACATCGCCCATGCCGAGGATGCGCGAAGCCATTCTGTCGGGGTGGAAGGGCTCGATCATGTCAAGCTTCTCACCGGTGCCGATAAACTTGATGGGCTTGCCTGTGGCCGCACGGATCGAAAGGGCCGCGCCGCCGCGCGCATCGCCGTCCAGCTTGGTCAGCATCACGCCCGTGACACCGAGGGCCTCGTCAAAGGCTGTTGCGGCATTGACGGCATCCTGGCCTGTCATGGCGTCCACCACCAGAAGGATCTCTGCCGGCTGAACCGTATCGCGGATGCGCTGCAGCTCTGCCATGAGTTCTTCATCAATATGCAGGCGGCCTGCCGTATCG
>CADBNC010000049.1 GCA_902795885.1 Oscillospiraceae bacterium | reverse complement strand
TCTGCCCTTCACCATTTACGCTTTCCTGATGGCCGACTATTTCACCGGCTCCTATGTCTGCCGCGGCTTCAGCCATGAGATGAGCCTCAAGATGCAGATGAAGTTCCAGGAGAACGGCGGCCAGTACGAGTTCAACCAGGAAGTGGAAAAGATCCTGGTGGAGAACGGCAAGGTGACCGGCGTGCGCACCCGCCGCGGCGATGAGATCCACTGCGATTACGTCATTTCCGGCCCCTATCCCAACAAGGTCTACACCCAGATGATCGAGCCGCTGAGCGAGGTTCCCGTCGGCGCCATCAAGATGATCAACGGCCGCAAGCTCTCCGTGGTGCCTGTGTCCGTCATCATGGTCATTGAGGGTACGCCCGAAGAGAACGGTGTCTTCAACTACTCCACCTTCTCCGGTACCACCATGGACACCAACGAGATCTGGGAGAACTATTCCAACATCACCGAGCCCTATAACTATATCACCACCATCTGTCTCAACTACGCCAATCCGACGCTGCCCGAGGGCTATACCCAGCTCTCCATCACGGCTCTGGTACCCTCCAAGCCCTTTGAGGATGTGAAGGAAGAGGAGTACTACGATCTCAAGCGTCGTCTTGCCAATGAGATGATCGAGGAGTACATCAAGATCGGCGGCGTGGACTTCCGTCCCCGCATCACCGAGTTTGAGGTCACCACGCCCATGACCGTGTCCCACTATGTGGGCGCCTGGAAGGGCAACATCTACGGTTACTCCCACGCCATGGCCGACCACGCGGTGGCCCGTCTGCAGATGAAGGAGAAGGATCACTTCATCGAAGGTCTGGAGTTTGCCGGCGCCCACGGCATGTCCGGCGACGGCATGGGCCCGCAGATCACCAACGGCCGCGCGGCTGCCAAGGCTGTCCGTGAGGACATGGAGAAGAAAAAGGAGGCGCAGAAATGAGCATCACCGTAAAAGGCTTTTTGAAGGATGTGGGCGGCGCCTCCCGCGTCACCAAGCTGAGAGAAGAGAGCTATGTCAACGCCTCTCCTGTGCCCGATCGCCGCGATCCCATCCGGGAGCTGGCCGATAAGCTCCATCCCGCCGGGATGAAGGTTAAGGTTGTGGATATCCGCGAGGCGTCTCCCAGCTCCCGTACCTTCCGCTTTGAATCCTGCGACGGCCATATTCCCGTGTTCCAGTGCGGTCAGTATGTGAACTTCCGTCTGCAGATCGGCGAGAGTGTTCTCTCCCGTCCCTATACCCTGGCCTCCGCGCCCTATGAGGCGAGAGGGGAGCACGGCTTCTTTGAAGTCACCATCCGCCGCAACGTGCCCTATCTGGTGCCCGATTACTTCTTTGAGCATGTGAAGGTGGGCGACGTGCTGGACGCCAATCTGCCCTTTGGCACCTTCTACTGGGAGCCGATGCGTGACAGCAAAAATATTGTGGCCCTGGCCGGCGGCTCCGGCATTACGCCGTTCCACAGCATGGCCAAGGAGATCGCCAATGGCAAGATGAAGGGCTGCAAGCTGACCATCCTCTACGGCTCTGTCAAGGCCAACGACATCGTGCTCAAGGACGAGCTGGACAAGATCGAGGCGGCCTGCCCGGACGTGAAGGTCGTGCATGTCCTCTCCGATGAGCCGGATTGGGACGGCGAAAAGGGCTTTATCACCAAGGAACTCATTGAAAAGTACTCTGAGGGCGACGTGACCTATATGTTCTGCGGCCCGCTGCCCATGTTCCGTTTTGTGAAGAAGGCGCTGGACGAGATGGGCATCACGGCCCGCCGCTTCCGTCACGACGTGGTGAACAATCCCGCCGACGTCTCCACGCTGCCCGGCTATCCTAAGGGCACCGAGAAGAAGACCTTCCACATCACGGTTGTCCGCGGTATCCACGAGGACGTGATCGAGGCCAATGCCGCCGAGCCGGTGGCCGTCGCGCTGGAGCGCTCCGGCATCGCCATCGACACCCACTGCCGCAACGGCGAGTGCGGCTTCTGCCGCAGCCAGCTGCTGAGCGGTGAGATCTTTGTCTCCCCGATCGGAGACGGCCGCCGCCGCATGGATAAAGAGCTTGGCTGGTTCCACGCCTGCTCTTCCTGGCCGCTGACCGACCTGAAGATCAAGATTCCCATCATGTAATCAGAGAACAACAGCCCGACCGTCTGCGGCCGGGCTGTTTTCAACAAAACGGATCCGGGACAAGTGCCTCGGATCCGTTTACGTTTAATCGGTGGTGTAGTTGTCAAAGTAACCCTGGATATAGACGATGGGCGTACCCTTATCGCCGCTGCCGGAGGTCAGGTCACAGAGAGAACCGATCAGGTCGGTCAGACGGCGGGGCGTGGTGCCCTCGGAGACCATCTGGCCCACCAGGCTTCCGTCCTTCTTCTGGATCTCGCCCTTGATGGCGTCCTTTAGCGCTTCGCCGGAGAGATCGGCAAAGTCATTATCGGCCAGGTACTTGAGCTTGAGCTCATTGGGCGTTCCCTCGAGGCCGGAGGTGTAGGCGGGGGAGACAACAGGATCGGCCAGCTCCCAGATCTTGCCGACGGGATCTTTGAAGGCACCGTCACCATAGACCATGACTTCCACATGCTTGCCGGTCTTTTCCAGCAGTTCAGCCTGTATGCCCTCGACAAGGGGCTGGCAATCCCGCGGGAAGAGCTTGACCTTATCCTCGGTGGCCTTGTTGGTGCCGAGCAGGCCGAACTTTTCGTTGTAGCCGCTGCCGTTGACCGGTGCGTCCAGAATCTCATCCATACCATACACGCGCTCTGCGCCGGCGGCGAGCAGAATGCGCTTGGTGCGGGCGCGGGTGTGAATGTCGCAGTTGATGACGTTCTTGGTGTAGTTGAGGATCTCACGGGCATCGTTGGCAAAGATGACTTCGACCTCGGCGCCGGCCTCACGGATCAGATCGGAGTAGAACTCCACATAATCCACGCCGGTAAAACGGTGCTTCTTATAGCCGAACAGCTCCCGATACTTGGCCAGATCCAACACATCGCGGTAAGGATTAATGCCATTGGCGTCCAGAGAATCCCAATCGACCAGGTGGTTGCCGACCTCGTCAGAGGGATAGGAGAGCATGAGCACGACCTTCTTGGCGCCTTTGGCGAT
>CADBNC010000048.1 GCA_902795885.1 Oscillospiraceae bacterium | reverse complement strand
TACGCGCCCGTCTCCAGGTCATACCTGTACAGATAGCGGCCGCTCTCTTCTCCGACCCAGGAGCACATCCAAACCGATTTCGTGTCCGGATCCACCGCAATACCGGAGCACTCGAGCTGCCCGCTCTCTTCTTCAAAGGGGAAGCTGCGCTTCAGCTCCAGCGTATCGCCGTCATAGACCGCGATCTGGATGTTCTTCCCGACACCGTCCATGAAATACTCCGCGCCTATGTACAGCTCGTTCTGATATACATCGATATCCGCGATATGGTTGACCTCGGTCTCATAGCCCTTGAAGGGATCTGTATTTTTCAGAATCATGTTCCAGTCTTTATCGTACTTTGCCAAGGTCGTGGAGCCGCTCACCCAGTAGCTTCCGTTTTCGGCACAGACACCCTGCCGTCCTTCTACCTCCTCAGCTCCGGTCAGGCGATAGGACCACAGCGGCAGCATGACGGCAGCGTCATTCTCCGGCCTCTGTGGTTCAGTCTGTTCCATCCCGAAGGCACTGCATGTCATAGACGCAAGGACAAGCAGCATAAGCAACACAGAGAAAATCTTTTTGGCATCTTTATTTCTCCTGTTCTTTTTTGAATGAGGCGTGATCCTCTCAACTGATAAATTCCATGATTCCATCAATCATGCGCCGGAGGTCCGACCGTTCCCTCAACTCACCGATCAGCTCAGAAGCCTGCGTAATGTTGTCGGTGATGAGGCCGTCGGCCATGGAGCACAGAAAATGCTTCTGGGACTTCCTCTCATTTGCCGTCCACACAAGCGCCTTTTTCCCTTGCTCGTGGATGGCGGAGATGGCGTCCGCAGTGGCTGATTCCTCCTCCAGAGCGAGATAATCACAGTTGAGCTTTGCCGTATCGCCGAAGGAGGCAAAGGTCAGATAGCCGGTCTGCATTTCGGGGTATGTACGCTCAATATAATCAATGAGCTCATATTTCAGAGAAATCAGAACACATTTCTCTTCCATGCCGAATTCTTTGACAATCTTCACGGCATCGTCTGCCATCTGACGGTCGGCGGTCTCCCCTTTGAGTTCGATAAACAGGACGCCGTTGCCCCGGCTTGCCTCCAGGGTTTCTTCAAGCGTCGGCACGGCTTCTCCATCCACACGCAGCGCTTTGATTTCCTCCAGCGTCATCTCCTCCGGTTTGCGTTTCTCCCCTGCCACACGCTGGAAATTGCCATCATGGTTCAGGACATAGTATCCGTCCTTTGTCCGCTGGATGTCGATCTCACTTCCGTAGGCGCCGATTTCCCACGCCTTTTCAATTCCGGCGACCGTGTTCTCCGCGCCCTCCGTTCCGCCGCCGCGGTGCGCAATGATCCGCACCGTGCTGTCTCTCGGAAACAGCGTGTCAAACTGCCGTGTCATAGCGACAGACGCAATACAGACAGTGAGGAACCAGAACGCGATCCCCAGAGCCGTAAGTCTGTGGTTTCTTTTTTCCCACAGGTGGAAGGGAATCGGCGCTTCCTTTTTGTATGCATAGAAGAGCTGCGTCATCTTCATGAGATAGAGCGGCGTGGCAAAAAGATCCGCCACCATGGACAGGAGCACGCCCGATGTCACGAAGAAAACCGTCAGTGCCCGGCGAACGCCGGCTGACAGCGGCAAAAGCTGTATGATGGTGAGCGGCAGCACAAGCATCACAAGGATGACCGCCGCGAGCAGGATCACGATCACGAGCAGGAACAGGATGTTCTGTTTCAGATAATCCCTCCAGTTTTCCCGGATCAGTCTCTTTGATTGCTTCCCGGCCTCCCCGACAGGAAGATCGTCCAGCACAATGCCGTGGAGAATAAAGAGATTTGCAACGCCGATGGAAAGGAACACCAGCACGGCCAGTGTTGTCCCGATCAGATACAAGGGTGTATCCGCGATGACGGAGGAAATGAAAGTCGGGATATACAGTCCCTTTGTCATGGTCAGCGATACACCGACTCCCAGGATCGGCGCAATGAGCGCAATATACAGAATGATTCCGAGACCCTGAATATTCGTAATGCGCCTGCTGGTCGGGATCGCTCTCTTCAGGATACTCCATGCTGAAATCTTCTCTCCGGAAAGCAGGTCCCGGCTGAGGATTATCTTGGCGTTCAGGTCGAGAGTCACGTAAACATACAGAGACACGATCGCCAGCAGCACGATCAGGATTCCCTGCCATTGGGTAAAGAGGAACAGAAAGTCTCCCGTACTCACGGCCACCCTGCCGGTGCTTTTGAGCAGCAGGCGGAACACGCGGCCCATCAGAAAGAGCCACAGCCCGAGGAAGAGTTTTGTGAAGATCTGGAACTGCAGGATACCCGGCAGCGCCTGAATATAAGGCGCAAGTTTACTCTGCCTTTCTTTCATTGTGTTGATCTGCCTCTTTTCTGGAGTTGTTCAGAAATACGAAATATGCTATGATGCCTGCACAGGTTCAACCCAATGCAGCAGGAAGGGAAAAAGAATCCATGATTAGAGAAATGAGATTTGAAGACTGCCCGGCAGTCGCGCAGTTCTGGCGCGAGCTGCTGGATGTTCCGGCAGCGACGGATGAGAGCGTGCGCAGCACCTTCGCAAAAATGAGTGCTGACGAGCGCTATCGCAGCTTTCTAGCAGAGGAGGACGGCATTGTCGTCGGATTCATTACGATGGTCGAGGTTGCCCATTCTTAACCCTCTCCTCTCTGAAGGTAATCATCACGCAGCCTTCAGGAAGACTATATGAGATAAAACACATAAAGTCAAGAGCATTTCCTTGTCTTCAAACAAGCTCCCCGGCTTTTTATTGTGGTATCAAAAAAGATCGATTGAGGTTCTTACGATGCAACTCTTCCATACTTTTCGCCTTCTGAAGCGGAACAGATGTAATACTTTTGAAACAAAGATGAAATTAATTTTTCCTTAACCCCTTGACGTTTCCGGAAAAGCGAGTATAATAAAGCTCGTAAATGAGACAAAGATTTCAGCAGAGGGGGAATCGCATGAGAAGCAAAAGCAGGGCCCTGATGGCGGCGATTGAGACATTCGTGGGCGATTATATCGACGCCCGCGGCATCTCGCCCACCATGCAGGAGATTGCCGATGGAGTCGGATCCTCGAAGCCGACGGTGCAGCGGTATATCACGCAGATGTGTAAGGAAGGCACGCTGTCCTTTTCCGGCTACCGCACGGTTTCCTCCACGAAGACAAGGGCACAGGCCGTGCGGGTCCCGGTCCTGGGGCGCGTCGCCTGCGGGATCCCGAAGTTTGCGGAGGAGAATATTGAGGACTATGTCCGGCTGCCGGTGGCGCTGTTTGGGAAGGGGGATTTTTTTATCCTCCGGGCAGATGGGGATTCCATGATTGAGGCCGGCATCGAGGAGGGTGATCTGGTTCTGATCCGCCGGCAGGAGAAGGCCGACAGGGGGCAGATTGTCGTTGCGCTCATGGGGGACGAGGCCACGCTGAAGCGCTATTATCCCGAGCCGGAGAAGCGGCAGATCCGCCTTCACCCGGAGAACAGCAGCATGGAGGATATCCTTGTGGATAACTGCGTGATTCAGGGTGTGGCGGTCAAGGTGATTAAGGATCTCAGATAAGTACAGAATCAGGAGGAAGAGGAAGAATGGAAAAGTCGGGTGTGTTGCTTTACATTTGTTGTCCCAAATGCGGTAAACCACTCGCCAAATCACAGCGCTGTGACGGAATGGAACTGAGCTGCCCGAAGTGCGGCTGCGGTCTCCGGGTAAGGGTTGGCGTCAATGAGACGCTGAATGTGGAGATCGTCCGCAGCGGCGGTATAAAACCGGCGGTTTAGTTCACCGGCATCAGCATACTTGCATCATAAAACCAGCATAACAGAAGAAAACTCTGTTGCGCCATGAAGCGCCGGATTCGGCCGGAACCGTCAGGGGCGCCG
>CADBNC010000047.1 GCA_902795885.1 Oscillospiraceae bacterium | reverse complement strand
GGGTCCTGATAAAAAAGAAACCGCACCGGATCGGAAATCCGGAACAAAACAGTTCCGGTTCCGCAGGGGCCGGGCGGTCTCCTTTGAGGGGAGTATAAATATATAAAAGCCTGTAAGAACCGTCAGCCGGCGATGGGGCGCCGGAAACGTCTCATTCAGAACTTTCCGAATAATAAGGAATGAGAATTTTCTGTCCGTAATAAATCCTGTCGGAATGCAGATCGTTCAGTTTTTTGATCGAACGGATATACTGCGATACACTCTTATATGGCGTCTGCAGATTTGCAGATGCGATCGACCAGAGCGTGTCCTCACTCTTCACGTACACTGTCCTGTAATACAGCTGTCCCTTCTCTGTCTCCTTCGGCATCCGGGTAAAGCCGGACAGAAGGCACATGGTCAGGACAATAATGATGCATGTCAGAGCCATGGTGATGATCTTTTTTCTGAGCACAGCCGCTCTCCTGACTGCCGTATTTTTGGCAGCGCTGACCGAAGACATCTGTCTGAAATAATGAACCGATGATGCTGTCATGCCCTCACCCTCCTCGTATACAGGCTGAAGAAGCCCGTTTCAGCAAAACCCGAATGCATAAGATAAACGACGAACCCGAACGTTCGTTCTGAATACATTATAGTCGCCGAACAAATGTTTGTCAACAGAAAATTCGAACAAATATTCTATTTTTGTTTGCATTCGGAATAATGATGTGATATATTTTATGTAACAGGGATGTGCCGGGGCGCATCATGTATATGAACAGCTAAAGCAGGAAGGCATCAGTTAGCCGGAAAGAGGTTGCCGTATGAGTAAAAAACAGTTAACTGCAAAACAGCAGGAAGTATTGGATTATATAAAGAGCGAAATCATCAGCAGGGGCTTTCCGCCTGCTGTCCGTGAAATCTGCGAAGCCGTACATCTCAAATCAACTTCATCTGTCCACGCGCACCTTGAAACGCTGGAAAGAAACGGATATATCCGCCGCGATCCCACTAAGCCCAGAGCCATCGAAATTCTTGACGACGAATTTTTAGGCGGACGGCGCGAAGTGGTCAGCATACCGCTTGTCGGTCAGGTCGCCGCAGGGTATCCCATCCTTGCGGAGCAGAACATTGAGGGCTACTTCCCCTTCCCGCCCGAGCTTGTTCCGCACGGAAACTGCTTCCTTCTCAAGGTCAAGGGAGAAAGCATGATCGGCATCGGCATTCTGGACGGGGATTATGTGCTGGTTGAGGAGAAACAGGACGTGCATAACGGAGATGTCATAGTCGCACTGATTGAAGATTCCGCCACTGTCAAGACTTTCTACAGAGAAAATGGGTATATAAGGCTCCAGCCTGAGAACGATACGATGGATCCCATCATTGTGCAGGGTGAAATGAGTGTCATAGGTCAGGTGATCGGGGTGTTCCGGTTCTTCAGATAAAAATAAGGCTGTCGCAATGTGACAGCCCTTTTTTATCTATTTCTCAGCCAGCTTCTGCAGCCCGTTGATCAGTTCCCGGGGCAGCATGATATGGAACCCGGCGGGATTGAGCACAAACCCCTTGGCCTCCTTGGACAGGAGCTTCGCAAGAGCCCCGTAAGGCAGCGTCAGCGTCACGACCTGCTTCTTCCTGGCAAACTTGTTGCACTCCACCATGTCCGTGAACAGAGGCTGGTAGACATCCCCGTTCTTGGTCTTCATCAGCACCGTCTGGAACTTCCCGGCCTTCAGCTTCTCTTCTATCGATTCCTTGCCCGGAGCCGGTTCCACGGCAACCAGATATTTTGCACGCACCAGATTGATGGACAGCTCCTCCTGCAGATCAGACAGTTCCTTCTGTTCAGCAGGCACCGGCCGCCCGGCTTCCTGAACAAAATAAAGCCCGGTGAGCTGCAGAGACGGATTGGTCACCGGCACCCTGCCGGCAGGCAGCTTCGAGTAGTCCGGTTTCTGGACAAGCTTGTCAAGATCCACCTTCATCGTCGCTATCTCATTGACAAATACCAGCTCGTTGACATCGATCAGGAAGAGGCTGGAAAAAAATGAGAGATAATCCTTTGTCAGATACTTGACGCCCCGAAGCAGGATTTTGCGCTCCGCGTAAGGCTTTGCGAAGTCCTGCAGAAGCTTCTCATTTTCAAAAATCCAGACCTGATCGTTAAATGTCTCCGGATCGCAGACAACGAACGGCATGTTGGTCACCCCGCTGTAGGCCACAATCATAGACTCACGGCTGCGGATTTGTCTTATCAAAAAACTGTTATCAATCGGCATGATCAATTCCCCTTTTTAATTCCCTTTTTCAAGATCCTCTATTGAAATCGGTTCACCGTCGCCCCAGATGCGCTCAAGGTCATAGAACAGTCTGTTTTCACGGTCAAAGATGTGAATAATGATATCACCGTAATCCATCAGCACCCAGTTCGCTGTCTGATAGCCTTCCTTCTGCTTCTGTTCGTAGCCGGCGCGGCCCAGCACTTCCTCGACGTTGTCGGTAAGCGCAAGCACCTGGTTCCGGTTCGTTCCGGATGCAATCAGAAAATAATCGGCAATGACACTGACTTTTTCGATGTTGATGATCTTGATGTTCTCTGCCTTCTTGTCTTCCAGGGCTCTGTAGGCCAAAGAAGCCATTTTATCGGATTCTCTTTTTACCTCGTTGGACATTTGCTGTTGTTCCTTTCTTAAAACACATCTGTATGCGATGCTTTCTGCTGGTTCCGTTTCAGATAAAAATCGTAGGTGAGCCAGGTGTTCTCGTCAAGCGCGTCGTTTCTGTCGCCGAGATAGGCAATGGTATCGCGCAGCGTCAGATAGACCGCGTGGTCAATATCGATAAAAGCCTGTTTGCGGATTTCCGGC
>CADBNC010000046.1 GCA_902795885.1 Oscillospiraceae bacterium | reverse complement strand
TGACGATGACGGCGTGACAAACGACTTCCGCAGAGGTATTTTCCGTAAGACCGAAATCCGCATGTGTGGTACGGAGATTGTGAAGGTTGATTTTGCTTCCTCCGGAGAGTATCCGGACTTCGTCGAGCACGTTGTGGTCGAGATGATCCGCCGGGACCGCAGTCCCTTCCATGTCTGGCTCGGGGACGAGAAGCTGGAGCACTTCCTCAGTCGCCGCAGGTTTGAGGCTGCCGAAAAGGGCTGGTATTACAGCCAGTCAAAAAGGGCCGTGCTTATCAAATACCCGAATCCCAGGAGAAACATCTGCCTGACCGTGTCCTTTGAGGATTTCGACCTCATCGGCATGGCAGACACATAATCCGTGCAGACGATGGCACTGCCCGCCTGTATAAATGGAGGAACACAGTATGCCAATGCAAATGGGCTTTCGCTGGTATGGCGAGGGCAATGACCGAATAACACTAAGCGACATCCGGCAGATCCCGGGCGTGAGCACCATTGTCTGGGCGCTGCACGATAAAATGCCGGGCGAGATCTGGCAGCCGGAGGAGATCCGAAAGGCCGTGGATCCGATTACCGCCGCGGGCTTCAATGCGGAGGTGGTGGAGTCGGTCAATGTGCACGATGACATCAAGATCGGTCTGCCCAGCCGCGATGGATATATTGACAATTATATCCAGACTATCCGCAACCTTGCCCCCTTCGGTGTGAAGGTCATCTGCTATAACTTCATGCCGGTTTTCGACTGGACGCGCACGGATCTGTTCCACCCGGTGGGCGACGGGTCCACGGCCCTGTATTACCAGAAGGACATGATTCAGGACGACCCGAAACAGATGGCTGCCTATGTCATGAGTCTGACTGAAAAGTACCACATGACCTTTCCCGGCTGGGAGCCTGAGCGCATGGCCCGGTTGGACGAGCTTTTCGAGGCATATAAGCCCGTCACCCGGGAAAAGCTCTGGGAGAACTTCCGCTACTTTCTCGAAAGGCTGATGCCCGTCTGCCATGAATGCGGCATCAAAATGGCGGTCCACATGGACGATCCTCCCTGGGATATCTTCGGCCTGCCCAGGCTGCTCGTCGATGAGGAGAGCATCGACCGTTTCCTCAAAATGGTGGATGATCCCTGCAACTGCCTGACGCTCTGCTCCGGCTCGCTCAACGCGAATCCCGATAACAACGTGGCCGCAATTGTCCGCAAGCACGTGGATCGCATTGCCTTTGCCCACATCCGGAATGTAAAACACTTCCCGAACGGCGATTTCTCTGAGGCGAGCCACCGTGACTGCGACGGTGACACCGGCATTCTCGAAATCCTCAAAGCCTACCATGACGGCGGGTTTGAGGGTTATATCCGGCCAGACCATGGCCGCCACCTCTGGGATGAAAAGGAAGGCAGCGTCCGCCCCGGCTATGGCCTTTACGACAGGGCGATGGGCATCATGTACATGCTTGGCGCCTGGGACTATATGGACCGGTTCGGCACCGGAAGAGAGGTGAGCGTACGTTGATACTGAACAATGAGTCACTGAAAAACAGATCCGTCTGGGTGGAGAAGGGCTATCACCTGCCTCTTTATGACCGCGGAACCATGATCGCCCGGACAAGAAAAGACCCTGTCTGGCTTCACTTCGGCGCCGGCAATATTTTCAAAGCGCTGCACGGAATGGCAGCCCAGCGCCTCCTGGATGAGGGGACGATGGATCGGGGCATCATTGCCGTTGAACGCAGGGACCGAGGGGGAGAATCCTATGATGATCTGGCTGTTGTCGTGACGCTGAAGGCAGACGGCACCGTGGAAAAGAACATCCTCGGATCGATTGCGGAAACCTGCTTTGTCTATGGCGGGGAAGAGAGACTGAAGGAAATCTTCCGCAGCCCCTCCCTGCAGCTGGTCAGCTTCACGATTACCGAGAAGGGCTACAGCCTCGAGGCAGACGATGTAAAAACTGATCTGGCGGCCACGCCGGAGGACGCAGGAAGCTATCTGGGCAGGGTGGCCGTACTGCTGCTGGAGAGGTATCGCGCCGGCGCGTACCCTCTCGCCATGGTCAGTACCGATAACTGCTCCCATAACGGCGACAGGCTCCGGGCGGCAATGAGCGCCTTCGCGGATGCCTGGGGTGATGCGGGCTTTCGGTCATATGTTGAGGACGGTGAGAAGGTTTCCTTCCCCTGGACGATGATCGACAAGATTACGCCCCGGCCGGCGGACTCCGTAACGAAGACGCTTGAAGCGCTGGGCGTGGAGGATATGGCGCCCGTCCAGACGGAAAAGCATACCTATATCGCGCCTTTTGTCAACGCGGAGATCCCGCAGTACCTGGTGGTGGAGGACTGGTTCCCGAACGGGCGGCCGAAGCTGGAGGAAGCAGGCGTATACATGACAGACCGGGACACCGTGA
>CADBNC010000045.1 GCA_902795885.1 Oscillospiraceae bacterium | reverse complement strand
TTACCGTATCCTGGGGCGTTTTCGGCAAGCCACACCTGGCTGCCGCAGCGATCCTGATGTGGGGTACCGGCGACGCAGCCGCCGCCCTGGTCGGCATTCCGCACGGAAAGCATAAAGTCCGTTCGCGCTTTACGGACGGCAAGAAATCCTGGGAGGGCAGTCTGGCCATGTTGGCAGTCTCCTTCATCAGCGGAATGATCGTACTGTCAACCGCCCAGAAGATGCCTTTGCCCCAGGCGGTGTTGTCTGCCGGATTGGGCGCCCTGCTTGGCACCGCGACGGAATTGTTCTCCCCCAGTGAATATGATACGGTGACGGTGCCCGCGGTTATTGCAGCTGTACTGTTGCTGCTCAGATAAGGATGGCCTATGGATCGAGAAAAGAAAAGCGGATATCGGACACTTTTGGCATCTGTCCTGATGAGCGCCTACGGCCCGGTGATTTTGGGCCTGGGCCTGCGCGTCGGGCACAGCTCCACGCAAATCGCGGACTTCACCAGGCGGACAGCGGAATTGCTTGCACTTGTTGTCGCGTTCATAGTCTATGCCGTCACAAACGGACGGAAGGAGATGGATGCCGCGCAAAAACAGAGCTGGGAGAAGAGAGGCAATCTTTTCACCGGTATCATCATGTGCATCAGCGGCCTCAGCATGCTGGTTCTAAGTCTCCTGTCCAAGAATGAAGACAAGGGAAATGTGGTTCCTGCGCTTGTGATCGCCGTCCTGGGCGTGATCGCGAACAGCATCTTCTGGCGACGGTATACCGTTCTTCATCATCGACAGGGAAACGCGATTCTGGGGGTGCAGGCAAGACTGTACGGAGCCAAGTCCGCAGTTGATATCTGCGTGACGGTCGCGCTGGCCGCCGTGTTGGCGTTTCCCGGAACCGGCGTTTCCTTCTGGCTCGACCGGGTCGGCTCTGCTTTGGTCGCTCTCTATATGATTCGCTGTGGGATCAAAACCATTACGGAACAGACACATACCTCAAATGCAGCCGATTTTCAGGGCTGAAATCAACTCACTGAAGAACAGAAGAGATCACCATTCCTGAATATCAGAGTCCCTTTTCTTCTACTCATATTGTGCCTGGTCTGCTATACGTATTGATAGGAATAATCTAAAAGCGCATCGACATCCCGGAGACCGACGAGGAAGCCGCGTGGCTTTCCAAGCAGACCTTCAAGAACACGGCGGAGGACGCCTATACGGGCTGAAATAAATCGAGACTGATAAGGACGGTTGGAATGGGAAAAGAACTGCGTATCATCTTTAATGTCAGCAGCACGGAGAGTGCAATCCTGGATAGTATTTCCGAGAGAGGCTGATACAATCGTGGAGCAGAGAAGGCGTGAGAATGAAGAGGGCGCCTGTCGCTGAGAGACGGAGTGACTGCCTGATGGCAGAGTGCGATGATGACGAGGATGTTATTTGACTGGCGAAGGATGTGAGGATGGGTTATTAGCCCAAAGAAATAGGCGCGTAACAATGGGTCTTGTATGGCAGTAAGCTGTATGATAGAATAAACCCCGCAATCAAATATAATGAGGAAGGAGAAAACACATGAACGACAACTTTGTGGCTATGATAACTCTTTCGGGCCTCGCCCTGTGGCTCGTTTTAGGGATTGTTGGGGACTGGATGCTGTTTCGCAAGGCTGGCAGGCCGGGCATCCTGAGCCTGATTCCGGGGGTGAATCTTCTGGTAGAGTATTCGATCTGCTGGAGTGGATTTGTTGGTCTCATTTATTTCTTCCTTATCGGAGGAATCAACTATTTCTACGGAGCGGAACAGACGGCACCGGCTGGCGTGGCGGGACTGATTATCGTGATCATCCACTGGATCCAGAGTCAGAAACTCGCGCGTTGTTTTGGAAAGGGCTTTGGTTCCGGGCTGCTCCTCTTCCTCTTCGGGCGGCTTGCACGCGTAATCCTCGGGCTCAGCAGCGCTGAGTACGTCGGAAAACACTAAGTGCAGGACAGATTTCTATCTGGATTCCGGAAAAAAGAGTGTCAGTGATTCTTTGGCGCAAATACCTTTCTCTGGACACCGTTTGGAGCAACACAGACAAAAATCGTCTTGAAACGTACTGTTTAAAGGCGATTTTTGTATTAAGGCAGTTTCGCATTGACAACCCTTTTTCACTTAATCTTGATATGGTTGGCTTGTTTTGATATATGATAAGCATGGCGGGCTTCTACGCCGAGCACAAGGAGGCCCATCACGAAAATCAGTCTCCGCTGGATCTGGAAAAGGCCCGTCAGATGGGCGCGGAGCCGGTGAGGCGGGCAGACGCATAATAAAACGAGGATCCCCCGGCGCGGCGAATAATTCGCCGTGCCGGGGGACAGCTGTTTTAAGGGTATCATTCGTTATACTTCTGCCTGCAGGATTCACTGAGCCATACGCCGAAGTCAAGAAAAAAGCAAGCCGATGTTCTCTTTTTATTCAGCCCGTTACGCAAAAAAGGAATCCGGTTAAAACAGCCCGTTGATGAAGTCCGTCAGGGCGGCGCGGTCATAGTAATGGCTGAGATCATCAATGTAGTAGTCCGGATCCACGCCCTGAT
>CADBNC010000044.1 GCA_902795885.1 Oscillospiraceae bacterium | reverse complement strand
TTATGCAGATAAATGGAGAAAAAGTAAAAAAGAGTGCCTCAGAAAACCGTTTACCACAAGGGGTTTGCGCGTTTCTGAGAACACTCCAATATAGTGAAAGGAGGGGGCAGAAGGAATGGAACGGGAATCCTTTGATGAACTCTACGAAACCTATTTTGAGCCGGTTTACCGCTATATGCTCTCTCTTTGCAGGGATCCGCACACGGCGGAGGAGATCACGCAGGAAGCGTTTTTCAAGGCGATGCGCTCCCTCGGGCAGTTCAGGGGCGAATGCAGCATCAAGAGCTGGCTGTGCACGATTGCAAGGAACCTCTGGCTTTCGGACGTGAGAAAGAACAAGAGGAAACCGCCGGAGGAGAGGACGGAAGAGGAGGCCTTTGAAGGGCCTGAGGAAGCCCTCCTGCACAGAGAGGAAAGCATGCACATCCATCGCGTACTGCATTGCCTGGAGGAGCCGTACAGGGAAGTGTTTACCCTGCGGACCCTGGGGCAGCTCAGCTTCCGGGACATCGGAGACCTGTTCGGAAAAAGCGAGAACTGGGCCTGTGTGGTGTATCACCGTGCCCGGACCAGAATCAAGGAGAGGATGGAAAAATGACCATGAAGCTGCCATGCTGTGTTGTGAGGGACCTGCTCCCTCTGTATGCCGAAAACCTGGCTGAGCCTCAGACGCAGCTCCTGGTGGAGGAGCACCTGGAACAGTGTGAGGCGTGCCGGCAGGCCCTGTCCGGACTGCAGCCGTCGCAGGAGGCGCAGGCGAGGGCGGCGGCGCCGCTTAAAAACCTGAAGCGGCAGATCCAAAGGCGCCGCATGCGCGCCGCGGCGCTTGCTGCAGCGTGCGCATTTGTCCTGATCTTTGCTTTCTTCTTCCGTACGGGAAGCCTCAGGCCGCTTCCCTGGGAGGAGGGGCTGATCGAGGCGGCAGGCATTGAAAAGCGGACAGAGGCGGAAGGGGCCTGCGGCGGGGAAAAGGAAGCGCTGGTGCTCAGGACGAACAGCAGAATTGCCGGCGTGAAAACCCAGACCATGACGGGGGAGAATGGGGAGCAGACCGTCTTTCTTCAGGGAATGGGAAGGCCGGATTCATGGCTTTCGAACAGACCGGTCTTTACAGTGCTGTTTGGGGGACTGGACAGGACGGTGGTGGACCGGGACGGCGTAGAATACGGAGAGCTGGTGTTCTGTCCCGTTCCGGATCGGGTGATTTACGGATACGGGGAAGAGCAGCACCTCCTGTGGGGCAGCAGCGCAGAGGGCGGGACCATCGTTCTGCCCCGGCTGGCCCTGGCCTATTATCTGCTTCTGGCCGGCATCTGCGCCCTTTTCCTTGGAATCTTGTGGGCTGCATTCCGAAAGGGAAGAAGGGAGCCGGTTCTGCGGCAGCTGTTTTTTGCGCCCGCCGCTTATGTACTGGGCCACCTCCTCCTGAAAGGGAAGGACACCGTCACCCTTTCCCTGGGATCAGACCTGTGCAGCATCGCTTTGGTCAGTGCCGCAGTCTATCTGATTTTCACCCTGGGGTGGCAGGCCTGGATGCAGTACAAAAGAGAAAAATGAAGAAAGCCTCCTTCCCGGAAACGGAGATCCGTTCCGGTGAAGGAGGCCTTTTTTTGAGAAGTGTCAGAAGCGCGCGGTGAGGAGATTCTGCCCGTCATAGCGGTATTCGGCAGAGGCAGTCAGGTGCCGGATCAGGATCTGCGAAAGCTCATCGCTGTCTTTGAGCGGGTCATACGGCGCTCCGCCATAGACGATGCGAAGCGAAAAGCGGCCCTCTGCCTCGGAATGCTCCAGATGAATGCGCACAGGGAAACTGCCGGGCTTCTTTTTACAAAAAACAGAATAATCCAAGGATGGGTGTCTGCCGGGTGCGGCAGGCACCTTTTTTTGTGTTCTGCTGATTAGGACAGAAAAAGAAAAACCCGGTCAGCGACCGGGTTGGATGGAACCATTACTGTTCGACCGGGAAAGGCAGAAGATCCAGGATATCGCGCTGCACATCGATTCCGGGGTAGACCTCCATCAGCTTGAGCCCGTTTTTAGTGAGACTCATGACGCAGCGCTCGGTGATGTACAGGACGCGCTGCCGGTTCTGCAGGGCCCGTTTGGCGGAGAAGCTCACGCTGCGGACTTTTTCGACAAACTTGGGCACCTGCCCGTTCTGGTCGATGGAGATAATGCCGCCCTTGCGGGAAACGGAAAGGCCTTTTGTATTGAAGGTCATGCAGAAAACGACCGTCGGGGTGCGCGAAGTGATATTGGCAAAGCCGCCGATGCCCGCATAGGCGCCGGGGCCGCGGTGCGCATTGACATTGCCCTCCCGGTCCACTTCAAAGGCGCCCATGAAGCAGATGTCCAGGCCGCCGTTGTCGTACAGGTCAAACTGGTTGGACATGTCGTAGACGGAAGAAGCGCCGATCATGGCCCCGAAGACCTTTCCTGAGGCCGGGAAGCCTCCGACGCTGCCGGATTCCACGGTCAGGGTGATGTGGTCCAGAAGGCCGTTTTTCTTGGCGTAGTGGGATATGGCCTCGGGAATGCCGATGCCGATATTGACGATGTCGTCGATGCGCAGTTCTTTCGCCGCCCGGCGCCCGATAATGCGGGCCGGGAGGGAATCCTCGCGCTTGCTGGATGTCAGGGAGTCGAGCTTTTCGATCCAGGTGCCCCACTCTTCAAAGGGAATCTCAAAATCGCCGGTGAGCGCGGAGAAGGCTTCATCCCGCCATTCGGGCTTCCCGACAACGATGGCGTCCACAAGACAGCCCGGGATAACGGCGTTGCGCGGACGGGACGGGAGGTCGACGAGCCGGTCGACCTGCACGATTACGATGCCGCCGTTGGCCTTGACCGCCTGGCAGATGGAGAGCGCGTCGCCGGAGGTGTACATGTCGTCAAAGGAGATGTTCCCTTTGCGGTCCGCGGCCGTGCCTTTGATGAGGGCGACGGTGAGCTTCGGCAGCTTATAGTAGAGGAATTCCTCGCCGTCCACTTCCACGCGGCGCACGAAGGAATCGTCTACGGAGATGGAGTTGATGCCCGGCCCCTCAAGGCGCGGGTCCACGAAGATGTCGAGCCCGACCTTGGAAAGCGCGCCGGGAAGTCCGCCGGCCTGCGCACGGATCGCATGTGAAATGCAGCCAAGGGGCAGGTTATAGGCTTCGAAGCGTTCCTCGGTGACCAGGCGCTTGGTGCTCGGCATGGCGCCGAAATGCCCGCAGATGATGCGGTCGACCGCACCGTCCCGGATGTATCCCTCGGCAGCACGGTCTTCCTCCCATACGCCGAAGCCGGCGCTGGAAACGACGGTCAGGTGGCGCGGGGAGCGGGTGCTTTGATATTTTTTGTAAAGAGCCTCGTGGAGTTCCACCGGATTCTCAATGCCGACGAAGGAGTTGACACAGATGCAGTCTCCGTCTCGGATGAGCCCGATGGCCTCATCGGCCGTCATGATTCGAAACATTTTTCTCCTTGCGGCCTGTGCCGCGCTGTGGAATAAGTGGATGCAGTATAACACGAAATCGTGTATAAAAAAAAGGAAAAAATGGAATTCGGCGCGAAAGGCGCCTTTCAGGGCAAAAAAAACAAAAAAAATTCCGAATCAGCTCCCGAAAGGGAAACAGATTCGGATTGGTGCACCTTCAGGGGCTCGAACCCTGGGCACCCTGATTAAGAGTCAGGTGCTCTACCAACTGAGCTAAAGGTGCA
>CADBNC010000043.1 GCA_902795885.1 Oscillospiraceae bacterium | reverse complement strand
GACGCACCATAGACCTTCGTCAGGGTCAGGTTTTTCCATTCCAGAAGCTCCTGCAGATGCCGACGCAGATGCTCAGGATAGAAAAGCTCTCCGGCAAGAACAGTCTTCTTCTGATATTTGTCTGAATAGAACGGTGCGATGCCCTGTTTGGTGGAGCCGTATTTGCGGTCTTTCAGGCGCTCTTCTTCGAGCGCGTCGAGCTGGCGGTGCCAGGGCAGAAGCAGAGAGGCGCGGTCGCTGATCATCAGATTCTGCGGCGTGACAGATACGCCCTTCGCACGGACATCCTCGATTTCGGCCCACAGGTTCTCGGGGTCAAGGGCAACGCCGTTTCCAAGCACATTGACCGTAGCCGGGCGGAAAATACCGGAGGGGAGAAGGTGAAGCGCAAACTTCCCATACTGGTTGACAACCGTATGACCGGCATTCCCGCCGCCCTGATAGCGGATGACAATATCATACTGCTCCGTGAGCAGGTCGACCATGCGGCCTTTGCCTTCATCACCCCAGTTGATTCCGACAACTGCACAGTTTTTCATCACAGATACCTCCTGTTACTCATATTCCACCGTGGCGGGTGGTTTGGATGTTATATCATAAAACACGCGGTTTATCCCGCGGACTTCGTTCACGATCCGGACGGAGACGCGATCCAGCAGCTCCCAGGGCAGGCGCGACCAGTCTGCCGTCATAAAATCAGAAGTCTGGACACTGCGCAGCGCCACCGCATAGTCATAGCTGCGGCCATCCCCCATGACGCCAACCGAACGCATGTTGGTCAGGGCTGCAAAATACTGGCTGCACTGCTGCGTCAGACCTGCGCGGCTGATCTCTTCACGGAAGATGGCGTCCGCTTCCCGGAGAATATCAAGCTTCTCCCGGGTCACTTCACCCACGACGCGGATGGCAAGACCCGGCCCCGGGAAGGGCTGCCGCGCGACGAAGGCCTCGGGCAGACCGAGCTCACGCCCAAGGGCACGGACCTCATCCTTGAAAAGCATGCGCAGCGGTTCCAGAATCTCGCGGAAATCCACAAAGTCCGGCAGCCCGCCTACGTTGTGGTGGCTCTTGATGACGGCGGCCTCTCCCAGTCCGGACTCGATGACATCGGGGTAGATCGTCCCCTGTGCCAGATAATCCACGAATCCGATTTCTTTCCCAACGGATTCAAAAACGCGGATGAACTCTTCGCCGATGATGCGGCGCTTTTCTTCGGGCTCCGTCACGCCCGCAAGACGTGCGAGGAAGCGCCCTTCCGCGTCAATGCGGACAAAGCGAAGCGCGCGCCCGGAAAAAGCGGCCTCAACTTCATCGCCTTCGTTCTTGCGAAGCAGTCCGTGATCCACGAACACACAGGTCAGGCGACTGCCGACGGCTTCGTTCAGCAAAGCGGCTGCAACTGAAGAATCAACACCGCCGGAGAGAGCCAGGAGAACGCGACCATCGCCGACCTTTTCGCGGATGGAGGCAACAGCCTTTGCCCGGAAATCCGCCATGGTCCAGTCACCGGAGGCGTGGCAGATATCGTAGAGATAATTATGAAGAATCTGCGCGCCCTGCTCTGTGTGGTTTACTTCCGGATGAAACTGCACGCCATAGAGACTGCGCCCTTCGTCACAGACAGCTGCAGTCGGGCAGACAGCGGTATGCGCGGCAGAATGAAAGCCCTGTGGCACGGCGGCAACATAGTCACTGTGACTCATCCAGGTGATGCTCTCCTCCGGGAGACCGCGAAACAGCGAACAATTCTGATCAAAGACAGTCGGCGACTTCCCATACTCGCGCGCGGAATCGCTCTGCGCCGGGATAACCTGCCCTCCGAGCGTCTGCATCATGAGCTGACACCCATAGCAGATGCCCAGGACAGGAACGCCCAGGCTGAACACGGCCGGGTCAATCTGCGGTGCCGCCGGCTCATAGACCGAGCCGGGGCCGCCGGTGAAAATCAGCCCGATTGGGTCAAAGCGGCGGATTTCCTCCAGCGGCATGGTGTGGGGATGAACTTCGCAATAGACGTTGTTTTCACGGACACGGCGGGCAATCAGCTGGTTGTACTGCCCGCCGAAGTCCAGAATCAGGATTTTCTGCATCGTTTTCAGCCTCCAAAGAATGATGAATCAGCCCGACGAAGAGAGGGTGCGGGCGGTTGGGCCGACTCTTGAATTCGGGGTGGAACTGCACCCCGATAAAGAATTTCTTTTCACTCAGTTCCACGGCCTCGACAATGTATCCGTCCGGGGAGAGCCCGCACAGGCAGAGACCGTGCTCCTGCAGCAGGCCGCGATAGTCGTTGTTGAACTCATAGCGGTGGCGATGGCGTTCCCGGATTTCCTCTGTTTTGTAGCAGCCGAACATGCGGGAGCCTTTCACGATATGGCAGGGGTACGCACCCAGACGAAGAGTGCCGCCCTTGCTGACACTCTCGTTCTGGTCAGGGAGAAAGTCAATCACCTTGTGCGGAGAGGAGGGGTTCAGCTCGCCGGAGCTTGCATCCGGAAGAGAGCAGACATGCCGGGCAAACTCAATGACAGCCACCTGCATGCCAAGGCAGATTCCCAGATAGGGGATATCCTGCTCGCGCGCGTAACGTGCGGCAGCGATCATGCCTTCGATGCCCCGGCCGCCGAATCCGCCGGGGACAATAATCCCGCTGCAGCCGGCAAGAAGCTCCGGAGCAGAGCTCTCGGTAACGGTCTCACTGTCGATCCAGCGAATCTCCACCTTCGCGCCGCAGGCATAGCCGGCATGGCGCAGGGCTTCGGCAACGGAGAGATAGGCATCATGCAGCTGCACATACTTGCCCACGAGCCCGATGGTGACCGTCCGGTTCAGGCTTCGGATGCGCTCCACCATCGCGCGCCACTCGCCCAGCTCCGGAGCGCGTGTCCACAGCCCAAGGCCACGGCAGACAATCAGGGAAAAGTCCTCTTCCTCCAGCATCAGCGGTGCTTCATAGAGAATGGGAAGTGTGCGGTTTTCGATCACGCAGTCCGGCCGGACATTGCAGAACATGGCAATTTTACGGAATATTTCCGGCTCCAGAGGCTCGTCACAGCGCAGGACAATAATATCCGGAGATATCCCCATACCCTGCAGCTCCTTGACAGAGTGCTGCGTTGGTTTCGTCTTGTGCTCGTCGCTGCCGCGCAGAAAGGGCACCAGCGTCACATGAATAAAGAGGGTGTTCTCGCGGCCCTGCTCCAGGATGACCTGACGGGCGGCCTCCAGAAAAGGCTGGCTTTCGATATCGCCGGTTGTCCCGCCAATCTCGGTGATGACAACCTCAGCATCGGTTTCTTCCCCGACGCGGTAGATAAAGTCCTTGATCTCCTGCGTGACATGAGGGATAACCTGCACAGTCTGCCCGAGGTATTCGCCCCGGCGCTCCTTGTTCAGCACATTCCAGTAAACCTTCCCAGTGGTGAGATTGGACCAGCGGTTCAGATCCTCGTCAATAAATCTTTCGTAATGGCCAAGATCCAGGTCGGTCTCACTGCCGTCCTCGGTGACATAGACTTCGCCGTGCTGATACGGGCTCATTGTGCCGGGATCAACGTTGATATACGGATCGAGCTTCTGCGCGGCAACCTTCAGCCCGCGGGACTTCAGCAGGCGGCCAAGCGAGGCTGCGGTAATGCCCTTGCCCAGCCCGGACACGACACCACCGGTAACAAAAATATATTTGGTCATGAATATCCCTCCAAAACAAAAAGCGTTTTCCGCTGCCTTAAGGGGGCACAAGGCCCCTGGCTCCGCAAAACGCTTTCATCAATCTGGTTATTCAGAATAATTCACAACACATGGGACTATATCATGAAAAAGCAGTGCCTGTCAAGGATAATACCACCGTCATGATATGAGAAACGAGGCAATAACCATACGGAAAAGCTATGGAAAACCAGGGGCGGCGGGCTGCGCCATGGTGGAGGATGCTTACAGGTATGCGGTGTCCTCCGGGGGGATATACTCTCTCTCCGGAAGCAGATAGGTCTGGGTGCCCTTGCGCTCGTCCTCGAGACAGTCCTGCACGTAGTAGATAAACTCTTTCTGAAGCTCCTTCTGGCGTTCGTTTTTCTTCCAGATCAGGGCGTATCCGATCTGCCGGGCACTCTCCGTGATGATTTTCTTCGTGACCAGGTCGCTTTCATTGTAGGTGGTCATAGGAAAGATGCAGATACCGGCATTCTGTTCGGCGAGGGCAACGGCATCGATGTAGCTGGAGAGATTGCCGGCAATCACAGGCTCCGCGTCCAGCTCATGAAACCATGCCCGGATGGAATCGACACGCGCCCGACGGCTTGGCACATAAAGGGGTTGCCCCACCAGCTTCTGCAGGGACAGGAAATCGCCTGTTTCCTGCGCAAGAGGATGGCGGATGGACATCATGGCGACCCAGGGCTCCCTGCCAACCGG
>CADBNC010000042.1 GCA_902795885.1 Oscillospiraceae bacterium | reverse complement strand
ATGGGGTTCGGCTGTGTGCGCCTGGTCTGCTGTCGGGATCAGCCCCGGAAGAGGCAGTGCGAAACGCAGCAGGACCAGAAGCCAGGCATAGTAATAGACGGTGCTCGGCAACCGCCGCAGAGCAACATAGCGAAGAAAGAGAAGAAGCAATGCAAGGCCACTGCCGCTCAGGGTCAGTGTCAGCAGGATTCTCATGGTTTAATCCTCCACTTTGAACATTTGTCGCAGTTCATCCAGATCTTCCTGTGTAAGACCGTCCGAGTGGACGAGAGCGGCGACCAGATCCCGTGCGCGGCCGTTATAGAGGCGGCTGACAAGATCCTGTGTAGCCCATCTGCCATATTCCTGCTCGCTGATGAGCGGGGAATAGTAGAACACATTCCGCTTTTCCTGCCGGACAGCGCCCTTTGTCACGAGGCGCGAGACCAGGGTTTTGATTGTCGCAGGTTCCCAGCCTTTGGATTCCTGCAGCTTTTCCCTGATCTCCGTAACCGGCAGGGCGTCCTCCTCGTGCCAGAGGAGTTTCATGACCTCCAGCTCGGATGCGGTGATTTTGCAGGCAAGATCGTTTGACATGATAAAAACCTCCCAGGAGAGTTTACAATTGTAGCTCGAGCATGTCCACTATAGCATGAGAGTCTACAGTTGTCAACTGCAAAATGCAGAACAGAGCCCGCTGATCCCGATGGGGAAAAGCGGGCTCTCTTGAAGTTCCGGTCTGAGACTGCGGGCAGTTCCGCAGCCCTGCATCACGGAATCAGGAAAGCGTTTTGAGTCCGTTTACATCATACATGCCGCTGAAGCCGGGGATCGGCTCGCCGTTCCAGGTCTTGTCGCCGCACTCGCTGAAGACAAGGGCGGGACTCGGCACATGGTGAATTTCGCAGTCCCGGAAAATGATGCCGTCGGTCTCCCGGAAGCTGGCCGCCCCCTGGCTGCATTCATAGATCTCTGTGTTCAGAATGGCGAGAGAGCTGCAACCGGAGGCCTGGATGCCCAGAATGCCGCAGCCGAAGAGACGCATGCTGTTCACCTCAATGCGGCTGCAGGACTGAAAGTCCAGCACACCGCCGGCGCAGCTGCCCGGCTCCTTTGTATGGCCGGCTGTAATGCCGATGAGCTGGATATGGTCGCAGTCACGGAAGGAGAGGACGTTGGCATAGCGCGGGATGGCGGCAAGGGTGGTGTGGCTGCTGTCGGAAGAGGCGGAGCATATGGTGAGGTTCGAGACATTCCGGATCACAAGCTGGGGACCGTCATAGCAGTCCTCCCAGAAATAGTATTCGCCGCCAAAGGCGCCATAGCCGGAGGCCGAGGAGAGATCAAAAAGCTCACCCTCGAGGTTGATGATACGGTCCGGCCCGATAGCAGCGAGAAACTCATCCATCGTGGAGACCGTGATGCTCCCTCCGGGCTTTACCTCCGCTGCAGCGGCAGGCGGCTCGGGCGTAACGGCAGCTGCCGGGTCGAGCTCGCTGAGCTCCATGGATTCAAAATCAGAATCATCGAGCAGCCTGCCGTTCATATCACTGGCATAGACGCCGCTGCTCTGCACCCAGTCGGGGATGGTGCCGTTATCACGGAAGGTACAGCCGTCGACCGTGGCGCCGTACTGATCAAACTGGAATACGGCGGAGGCAAAACGGTTGCCCTGTACCTCATTTGTCAGGAAGAGGGCATCGCGCGTATAGCCGAGCTGCAGCAGAAACTGCAGGCTGTTGTCATGGATACGGTTGCCCTGCATCACGAGACCGCTGGAATAATACGCACTGAAGACTGCTATTGGCAGGTAGCCATCGTCAGAGCGGATATGGTCGACTTCGCAGTCCTCTACATGGACATTATGGCAGGACTGCAGATTGACAGCCTCATAGCTGCACTCATAGATATGACAGCCGATAACGCTAAGGTCGACCGTCTCCAGCGCGTCCACGCCAACTGTGCCGCAGCCGAAGAGGCCGCATTGTTCGACTGTGACGCCGCTGCAGTTTTCGAGATACACCACCCCGCCCGAGCAGTAGCCGGGCTCTGTGGTGTGGCCGGCAGTCAGCGAAGAGACCTTGAGGTCATTGCAGCCGATAAAGTGTATAACGTTTGCATAGCGGGGGACCGCAGCGATGGTGGTCTCCTCCATGCCTTCGCCCTGGATGGTGAGGCCGTCCACAACCGCTATGACAAGCTCAGCTTCGTTTGCGCCGGTTGGACTCCACACCTTCTCCCAGCGATACCAGGGGCTGTGGGATTCTTTGCCGTAGTTTGCTGCCGTGCTGAGATCATAGGTCCCGGCCTTCAGCAGGATGGTAGTGTCTGGCGCAATGGCAGCGAGCAGCTCGTCCACATTGGTGACGGTGACGGTCTCGTGCTCCTCCCCGGGCGCCGGTTCAGCGGATTCCGCCCTGGCCTGCGGAGCGGAGGAGAGTGTAAGGCCTGCCAGAAGTACAAGGGTCAGTACCCGGGCAAGAATCTGTGAGAATGGCTTCCTGTCGTTCATGATAATCTCCTGCCTTTCTGCTGCCACCCGTTCGGGTGACAGGGATCGTTGAATTCTCTGCGGTACCATGTGCAGGATGCACAGGGGCTGCATCCAGTATAGCACAACTGCCCGGAAGTGCAAGGCGCAGTACGGGCCAGGCACCTTAAGAAAAGCTGAAAATCACAGACCATGATGGAAGAGCCTCACTCTGCGTGGCTGAAATTCCTTCCGGACTTGAATTAAGAAATACAAACTTGGGGTTGACAAGACTAACGGATGCATATATAATAGCCTCGCTCTCAGGAGAGGGCTTTCTTCTAACAGACAGGTTAATGGCTCCTAATTATTATAAGCTGCTTCAAATTGATAATAGACGCTTCAAACGCACATGGACTGGCTTCCATGTCGTTTGTATTTTGAGGGCATGTTAGGAACTTCTAACATTCTTTTATGAATTGCTGTTAGATGAATCTATTGTGATTCGCAGGGAGGAAGAACAGGGATGAATCGGCTGAAAAGAGGCTTTAGTTTTCTCCTGATCATGGTAATTGTGGTATCCGCTTTTACGGGCATCACGGCATTCGCGGATGATGCGTCATCCACACGCTGGGCAGACGCATCCGACGAGATTGACAAATATCTGGATGCTGCGTTTGAAAGCTGGCTGGAAGGAGATTTCAAGACCGCCTATTCGAATGTAAGCGACGCGTATTTCCGCGTGTATGAAACCACTGGCTTTGAAAGACAGACGATGAGCTATGTCTCCGGCAACCGCAAGAACGCGGTGGAAATGCAGTTTTCCGCCTGCAAGGCCGCGGTGAAGAGGGAAGAGACCGACCTGGACACCAAGATCAAGGTTCGTTCTGCCCTGACGAAGCTCAAAAGCATGATCCGCGAGGACGGCAACAAGCTGGCAGCGCTGCAGGGCGGCGTGCAGAGCGAGATGAAGTACTATCTCCACGGCGAGCTGGTTTCGTCTGATCCCTATGCCGATTTTTCCGCCGACCCGAACGCGGCGGTGAAGTATGAAAGCTGGTATGAGGCGGCCACGCTCATAAAGGAGCAGCTGGACACCGCCTATATGGGCTATCTCGACAAGGACTATCAGACGGCGGAGGACAACCTCGATACGGCCTATTACACGGTCTACGAGGAATCGGGCCTGAACCATAAGATCTATACCGACCTCTCCCTGCAGGACCGCGAGAAGATGGACGCCCATTTTGAAAAGCTGCGCGGGCTGGTCTCGTCGGCCGAAGAGAAGTACCAGAAGAACAAATACCGCACCAGCACCGATGTGGCAAAGAACGATATCCTGAAGCTGGCAAAGGCGCTGGATGAAAAGGAAGCGGCTGAAAAAGCCGCAGCCGCAGCTCAGACTGCTGAGGCCGCGGCGGCAGAGTCCGGCGGGGAAGAGGCAAAGCAGAGTGATCCGCGTCTGCTGACCTTCCTGGGTGCATTTGGCATCATTGTGCGCGAAGGCCTCGAGGCCATTCTGGTTATCGCAGGTATGATCGCCTATCTCGTCAAGAGCGGCAACCAGAGGACGCTGCGCAATGTCTATATCGGATCCATACTCGGTGTGGTGGCGAGCTTCGTGGCTGCCTGGCTGCTCAGCTATCTCAAGCGCGTCTGGACGGGCGCGGGACAGAGCCAGGAGGTCATCGAGGGCATTACGGCGCTGATTGCGGTCTGCGTGCTGTTCTATGTCAGCAACTGGATGATTTCGAAATCCGAGGCTGCCTCCTGGAGCCGCTACATCGACGGCAAGGTGCAGTCCTCGGTGGAGACGGGAAGCACCTTCGCCCTGTCCTTTACAGCCTTTCTCAGCGTCTTCCGCGAGGGAGCCGAGGTGGTGCTGTTCTACCAGCCGATGCTCTCAGAGGGCAACCCCGGCATGGTCTGGGCCGGCTTCGGCGTCGGGTGCGTGCTGCTGGTGTTTGTGTATCTGGCCATTACAAAGCTCTCAATCCGGCTGCCGATCAAGGTCTTCTTCACGGCGACCAGCATTCTCATGGCCGTGATGTGCGTCAGCTTCCTCGGCGGCGGCATCAAGGAGCTTGCGGAGGGCAATGTCTTCGACCTGACGATGAATGTGCCTGCCATCCCCGAGAACGACGTGATCCAGATCTTCGGCATCTATCCCTGGCTTGAGACTCTTGTGCCGCAGCTGATTCTCTCGATCATCCTGCTGGTCACCTTCCTCGTGGCACACTACCGCGGCAAGATGGACGCGCTTCGTGCCGAGCTCACGGCCAAATACGAAGGCGGAAAGGCCTGATATCCCTGGTGTCCCTGGCGCTGTTCCCCCGCGGTACAGCGTCGTGACAATACAACGGCTCTGCTTCAGAGCCGGAAAGATCCAAATTTTTAAAATGGAGGATTTTACGATGAAAAAGTTTCTCGCACTGCTGATGGCAGCCATGATGGTCCTCAGCCTTGGCATCACTGCTTTTGCAGATGATGAGGCCGGCTTTGACGAGTTCGAACTCGGCGTGGAAGGTGAACAGGAAGTTGGCTTCATGACCATGAGCATGGTTTACTTCCAGCCTGTTGACATGGCTCCTGTTGAGAGCGCTACCCCGAAAGAGGGCTCCGACCTGCATATCGAGGTTGACCTCACTGCCAACGAGAATCCCTATGGCTTCCCGGTTGACGGCTGGGTTCCCTACCTGAGCATCGACTATGTGATCTATGATCACGCGACCGGCGAGAAGGTCCTGGACGGCTCCATGATGCCGATGGCCGCCTCCGATGGTCCCCACTATGGCAACAACATCGCCCTGGCCGATGGTGTCTATGACATCACCCTCTCCATCAAGAGCCCCGGCGAGAACGGCTATCTGCTCCACGTCGACGATGAGACCGGCGTTGAGGCTGACGAGTTCTGGACCGAGCCCCTCGAGGCTACCTGGACCAACTGGGAGTTTGTCAAGCAGTGGTAATCGCCGCGCGGCAAATCCCTCCTTGCTGATAACCTAGATCAGTTCATGCTTGCTGACATGCAGTACGCGGGGTATTGCATGTCAGCATTCACCACGTTTTCCGGGCTCCCTCTTTAGACCTTATAGACGTTTCTGGAGGCATAGTATATGCTGAAGTATTTATGGATGGTAACGCAGGATCTCTTCCTGCCGGTCACCTTTGCAGCTCTGATGCACGCCGTGCTTGAACGGACGGGCATCCCGGGCGGACGCCGTATTCACAGAATCGGGATTATCCTGGGCATTCTGGCATCGGCGGTGTTCGCGTATTTTAAAAACACCTCGAACAAAATCATCTCCAGCCACTGGAATCATGTGATCTATGCGGTCATCATCGTCTTTACACTTCTTTTTGTCGTCTTCCTTCTTGCCTTCGGGCGGGAGAAGCAGAGAAAGGATGGACCCGGCAAAGTGCTTCTCTGCCTTGCCGGAGCCGGCCTTACCGCCAGCTGGATCTTTTTCCGGCTGCCCGGTGTCATGGGCTATCCCTTTAACTTCAATACCATGGGCAACGGTTACTGGTCCTGGTATTATATGCAGCGCCTGCTCGGCTGGGCGCTTGCGCTGATTATTCTTGCCATCTATGCGCACCTGCTTTATGAGTGCGCCTTGCAGATAAAGAACAAATCCGCCCCGCGCAGGGTTCTCGTTCTCAGCACAGTCTGGAATGCGTTTTACTGCCTGTGCTATTTCTTTGTGCCCTTTGTCAGCCGCGCCAAGTGGCTGAAGTGGCCCGTGAAGTATACCGCCGAAGAATATGGATGGATCCGGACGCTCACGCAGTTCGCTTCAAGAAACGCGATGCTGTTCATCTGGGTCACGGCAGTGCTGGTGCTGCTGCTTGCCGTGCTCTTCTTCCTGGAGAACACGCACGTGACTGACCCCTGGGAAAACAGCGCCCAGCACCGCAAGCTCCGTGCGCGCAACCGCCGGCACAGAAGACTCGCCGTGGCTACGGTGATTTTCCTCGCGGTTTCAGCCGTTACGCTGAGCGCGGTCAAGTCCTATGATACCCGCGTGATCGAGCTCTCACCTCCGGAAACCTTCAAGGTTGACGGGCAGGAGATCCTCGTGCCGATGGACGCCGTTTCCGACGGGCATCTCCACCGCTTTGAGTATCAGACGGAAAACGGAGTCAGCATTCGCTGGATTGTTGTCAAGAAGCCCGGCTCGGCAAGCTTCGGAACGGGCCTGGATGCCTGCGAGGTCTGCGGCAATGCGGGTTATTTCGAGAGAAACGGCCAGGTGGTGTGCCGCCGCTGTGATGTTGTCATGAACATCAACACCATCGGCTTCAAGGGCGGCTGCAACCCGATCCCTCTCGGGTATGAGGTGAGGGACGGCCAGCTGGTGTTCCAGCTTTCGGATATTCTCGATGGTGAACGGGAATTCCGCTGAAGGAGGGCAGAGAATATGCTTTTCAAAATGATTCGGGGAGTACTGCGGCATCAGTGGAGCAAAATGCTGCTGGTCGCCTTCACCATCGCCCTGGGCGCGTCCCTCGCCACAGGCATGCTGAATGTGATGATGGACGTGGGGGACAAGGTCAACCAGGAGCTGAAAACCTACGGTGCCAATATCGTTGTCAAGCCAAAGGATTCGTCCCTGCTGTCGGATATCTATGAGATCGGCGAGGGAGGGGAGGAGCTTGGCGCCTCGTACCTGCAGGAGCAGGATCTGGGCAAGATCAAGACTATTTTCTGGGCATTCAATATTGTGGATTTTACGCCGTTTCTGGATACCGTTACCACGCTCCCGGACGGCAGCACCGCAAAAACCGTCGGCACCTGGTTTAATCACCATCTCTCGCTGCCAACCGGCGAAGAGCTGGACGCCGGCGTGGTTGGCATGCGCTCGTGGTGGGATATCACCGAGGGACGCTGGCTGAACGAGCCGGATGAAAACGCAGGAGAGGAGATCATGGTCGGCACTGTCCTTGCACAGCAGCAGGGCTGGCATGCCGGTGATACGGTGCACCTGACTGCGTCACAGGGTGAAAAAGACGTTGTGATCGCGGGCATTTTCGATGCCGGCGGCGATGAGGACCAGCAGATCTTCGGTATTCTGGATCTCGTGCAGGAGCTCACCGGCCGCGAGGACAAGGTGGCGTCGATTGAGGTTTCGGCCATCACAACGCCGGACAACGATCTTGCCCGCCGCGCGGCGAAGAACCCGCAGGCGCTGAGCAGCCGGGACTACGAGACCTGGTACTGCACGGCCTATGTCAGTGCTATCTGCTATCAGATTCAGGAGGCCATCCCCAACTGTGTCGCGGCAGCGGTGCGGCAGGTGGCCGAGAGCGAGGGCACCATCCTCGAGAAAACCCAGCTGCTGATGATCCTGATTACGGCCCTCAGCCTTCTGGGCGCCGCCCTGGGCATCTCAAACCTGGTTACGGCCAGTGTCATGGAGCGCGCGCAGGAGATCGGCCTGCTGAAGGCCATCGGTGCACGGGACCGGTCCATTACGGGTGTTTTTATTATCGAGATTCTGATTACCGCCCTCATCGGCGGCGTAGTCGGTTACTTCATGGGCTTTGGCTTCGCCCAGCTGATCGGGCACAGTGTGTTCGGCGCTGCGGTGGAGATGAAGCTGAAGGTAATCCCGATTGTGGCCGCGCTGATCGCTCTGGTCACCATGGCGGGCAGCCTCCCGGCAATCCGGATGGTGTTGCGGCTTCGCCCGGCCGAAGTGCTCCACGGCGGGCACTGAGAAGGGAGCGCACATATGACAAAGAGAAAAATGTTCCTGCGGATGATCACCGCATCGCTTCTCCGCCGCCGCTCGCGCATGCTGATCGCGCTGCTGTCGATAGCCGTCGGCGCAACAATCCTGTCCGGCCTTGTGACGATCTATTATGATGTGCCGCGTCAGATGGGAGCGCAGTTCAGATCCTACGGTGCCAATATGATTCTGCTTGCTGACGAAGGCGCAAGCCTGACCACAGAATCGCTGCAGCAGGTGCTTGGCGTCATCCCGGAAGAGCAGCTGGTGGGTGCAACACCATACCGCTATGTGAGGCTGGATATGACAAGCCGGCAGCAGTCCTTTACCACCGCCGGCACCGACTTTGAGCAGGTACAGAAAACCAGCCCGTATTTCAGTGTGACGGGCGAATATCCCCAGAACAGCGGGGAGATTCTCATCGGCAAGGAGATTGCCGATACCATCGGGGCGAAGGTCGGCAGCTATCTGCAGCTGACATGGCGGCCCACTGTCACCGTGCACGAAAACGCGTCGGAGGACTGGATACCGGGGGCCAGACTCAGCGGCAACGCTGAGGGCTTCAATGCCGGGATTGTGCTGGTCGAGGCAGAGCTCGACGATGAGGGCAAAATCGCCACGCTGGAGATCGATGCCTCTTCGCAGACCGAGGAGATCGGCGGACAGGTGGCTTCGGATAAGAATTTTCTTTCCCGCTTTATCGGGAAGAGCCTTCCGGTCACGCTTGGAGAGGATGTGGACGCTGTTTCCGGCGCGACGATCTCTTCCCAGGCGGTTGTGGACGCCCTGAACAACGCCCGCAGCGTTGAAAAGGGAACGGCCGCGGCCGAGCGTTCGGACTATTTTAACGTTACGGGCATTCTGGTCACAGGCGGTGAGGAAGAATCCTATATTTTCATGGGGCTTCAGGACATGCAGAATCTCACCGGTGATACTGCCCTGGATGTTGCTGAGCTCAGCGTCTCGGCCAGTGCTGAAGAACTGGATGGCTATGTTAACACCATCACCGGTTCGGACACGGGTGTCACAGCGAGGCTTGTCAAGCGTGTCACCCGTTCGGAGACAGCCGTTCTGGGGAAGCTACAGGCTCTGGTTTTTCTGGTTACCGTGGTTGTGCTGCTGCTGACGATGATCTGTGTCTCCACCACGATGATGGCGGT
>CADBNC010000041.1 GCA_902795885.1 Oscillospiraceae bacterium | reverse complement strand
GACGTGTGAGTTCAAGTCTCATCTCTCGCACCAATACACAGGCTGTGTTTCGCAGCCTGTGTATTTTTTTGCCCGGAGGCACCTCTGATTATCCCCCTGCAGCGAGCGGGACAGCCTCCGGCTGCCCCGCTTCGTAATTTCCTGCTGTTCTGTTTTCTTTTCCGGTATCCCCGGGGCCTCTGCGGGTTACCCGGCCGGATTACCGCTCCTTCCCGCGGAAGAAAAGCCCCAGCATGCCCGGCCCCACATGGGCGCCGGAATAGGGCTCGTGCTGGCAGATTGTCAGATTCACCCGCGGTGTAATCGCCCGGATCAGCCCCGCCAGGGTATTCGCATCCTCAAGGCAGTCCCCGTGGGAGATGCAGACATCCTGATACGGAAGCGCCAGGCGCTTTTCTTCATACTTTTTGGCCAGCGCCTCGATGGACTTCTTCCGCCCCCGGACCTTCTCGCAGGAGACGATATGCCCGGTGCTGTCGCCAAAGAGGATGGGCTTGATGCTGAGCACCGTGGCGATCTTCGCCGTCATCCCGCTGACGCGGCCCGTTCTCTTAAGGAAGTTCAGGTCATCCACCGTAAAATACTGGCAGATATGGGGAACCTCGGCATCGACCATCTTCGCCGCCACACGCGCATCCAAACCCGTGCTGCTGAGCTCGGCCGCCTTCAGCGCCAGCAGCCCGTTTCCAAAGCCGCATCCGTGGGAATCGACCACATGGACGAAGCGCTCCGGATACTTTTCCAGCAGCTCTTCCGCAGCCAGGCTTGCCGCCTGATAGGTTCCGCTGATGCCTGAGCTGGAGGATACATAGATAATATCCTGCCCCTGTGCCAGAACCGGGTCGAAATGTGTGAGGAACAGCTGTGTGTTCAGCAGGCTGGTCCGGATGCTCCGTCCTTCCTTCAGGCCCGTATAATAGGCATGGGCATCGAACTGCTCGATATCTCCCAGGTAGACCTGAGGCAGCCCATCAACAGTATATTCACAGGGAAGGATCTGAATCCCATCCAGCATTTTTTTCGGCAGATTGGCGCTTCCATCCGCAAAAACAGCAAACGGCACAGCAATACCCCCTTTGTTTATACATTCATTTCATAATGTATAATTGTTTTCGATTTATTATAGCTCATTCCTATCGTTCTTGCAATGCGATTCACAGATTCTTTACAGATCAGGGCCCGGCCGTCATTCCGGCATGTCCGCTTTTTTCCAGACGCCCGCCGTTCTGGGCGGCAGTGCAAGCCGTAATGCCGGGCCATTGTGCCCGGGGACGAAGGCCGAGCAGAAGCCGTGGACAAGATTCCCGAAGCCCCCGTACGCCGGGTCATCCGTGCTCAGGATCAGCTCGCGGTCCCCGCCCGATTGCAGGGGGATCACATAGTCGGCAAAGGTTTTCATCGGGTGAAAGTTAAACACAAACACCAGCCCGCCGCGCTCATAAGCCAGGATATGGTCGCCGTTGTGGACATAGAGCAGCTGCGGATACGGCTCCTGAAGAATACCGGCTTCCTTGGCCATGTGAATCATATCCCGGTCAAAATCATTGAGCTGGCCGTACTTCAGATAGCCGTTCTCCGCCAGACTCCACTGGCGGCGGCAGTACTGGTAGCTCCAGCCGTTCCCTTCCCGGGGGAAATCGATCCATTCCGGATGGCCGAATTCGTTGCCCATGAAGTTCAGATAGCCGTTTCCGCCGGCGCTCATCGTCAGCAGGCGCAGCATTTTATGCAGTGCCATTGCCCGGTCGATCTTCAGGTTGTGGCAGGCCCGGTCCATATCCGTATACATCCCCGCGCCCGCCATGCGGAACATCACCGTCTGGTCGCCCACCAGAGCCTGATCGTGGCTCTCCACGTAGGCGATGGTGGGGGCAACGCGGGCGGTCAGCTCGTGCCAGACCGCGTCCATGTTCCAGTCCTCGTCCCGCTGGTCCTTGATCAGCCGGATCCACATATCCGGCAGCCCCATGCCCAGCCGGTAGTCAAAGCCGATGCCGCCTTCCGCCACAGGCACGCACATCCCGGGCATCCCCGACATGTCCTCGGCAATGGTTACGGCATCCGGCCGCACCTCGCGGATCAGCAGGTTTGCCAGCTGCAGGTAGGTGACAGCTTCGGTATCGGTATTGGGCGAAAAATACATGCCCATGTTCGTGAAGGCCGAACCCAGCGCGTGATCGTGATAGAGCATGCTGGTCACGCCGTCGAAGCGGAAGCCGTCAAGGTGATATTCCGTCAGCCAGAACTTCAGGTTGGAAAGGAGAAAATGCAGCACCTGGGGTTTGCCGTAGTCGAAGCACTTGGTCCCCCAGGCGGGGTGATCGCCCTGGGGCCCGTCGTGGAAAAACTGGTATTCGGTCCCGTCAAAGGCATTGATGCCCTCCACGGTATTCTTCACCGCGTGGGAATGCACCAGATCCAGCAGCACCGCGATGCCCATGGCATGGGCCCGGTCTACCAGATATTTCAGCTCCTCCGGATAGCCGAAGCGGCTGGACGCGGCAAAGAAGCTGGAGACCTGATACCCGAAGGAGCCGTAATAGGGATGCTCCATAACGGCCATAAGCTGAATGGTGTTGTAGCCGAGCTTCTTCACCCGCGGCAGCACCTGGTCGGCGAACTCCCGATAGGTGCCCGGGCGGTATTCCTCCGTCGCCATGCCGACATGCGCCTCATAGATGAAGGGGGTGCGCTCCGGTTTGAAGCCGGCATCCGTCCAGTTCCAGGCCTCCAGCGGATCCCAGACCTCACAGAGCCATTCGAAGCTGACCGGGTCCTGGATCACGCGGCGGGCATAGAGGGGGATATGGTTTGAGAGCTTCTCCCCGTTGCGCACAACCGTTCTGACCCGGCTGCCGTCATGCAGGGCGTCTTCCGGAAGATGAAGCTCCCAGCTGCCGTTCTCCAGCCGGGTCAGCGGGGCGGAGAGCGCATCCCAGGCGTTGAAATCGCCCATCAGATACACGCCGTCCGCCGCCGGCGCCCACTCGCGGTAGACCCAGCCATCCCGGGTGTGGTGGAATCCGTAATACTCATGGGCATTTGCAAATTCACTGAGGCTTCCGCCTCCTGTCAGGGACTGGAGCGTACGCCTGCAGCGCTCCGCCTGCTGCTCGATATAATGCTGATAAGGAACCAGTGCGCGGTCCCGTTCGACGATCGGCAGCAACGCGCTCCCCCCTTTCGTTTTCTGTTATGGTCTCAGCCGCAGATAGAGCTCCCGATACTGTCTGGCAGAGTTCTCCCAGGATACATCCTTCTTCATGTCACGCACGACGATCTCATCCCAGCGCTTGCGGTCTGTGAAGTAGACCGTCTTGGCCCGGATCACCGCATCCAGCAGGAGGCCCGCCTCGTAGCGGTCGAAGGTAAAGCCGTTCCCCTCGTCGGTAAACTCGTTGTAGGGCTGCACCGTGTCCTTCAGGCCGCCTGTCTCGCGGACGATGGGCACCGTGCCGTAGTGCATCGCGATCAGCTGCGTCAGGCCGCAGGGCTCAAAGAGGCTCGGTACCAGAAGGGCATCGGCGCCGGCATAAATCTGATGCGCGAGGGATTCGTCATAGGCGATATACGAGCACACCGTGCCCTTGTTCACATTCTCATAGTAGCGGAAGGCATCCTCGTAGCGGGCATCGCCGGTGCCGAGGATCACCACCTGGGTGTTGCCGTCCAGAAGCTGCGGGAAGATTGCGTTAATAAGATCCAGGCCCTTCTGATCCGTCAGACGCGAAATCAGGCCGATTACCATTTTGTTCTCGTCCTGCTCCAGGCTCAGCCGCTTCTGCAGGGCGAGCTTGTTTGTCTTTTTCTTCTTCAGGACCGTCCGGGCATCGTATTTTGCCGCGAGGAGGTCATCCTTCTTGCTGTTCCAGACGTCCACGTCGATTCCGTTTACAATGCCGCAGAGCTTGCCGGAATGGAAGCGCAGATGGGAATCCAGCCCCTCGCCGTAGAAATCCGTCTGAATTTCCTCCGCGTAGGTGGGGCTAACCGTGGTGATGAGGTTTGCAAAGGCCAGGCCGCCCTTGAACATATTGGCGCTTTCATAGCCCTGCTTGAGGAGCGTATGGTCAAAGACATAGCCGGGCAGGCCGGACCAGTACTGGATCGTCGGGATATTGTGGATGCCCTGGAAGCGCAGGTTGTGGATGGTGATCATCGACTTTGCCCTGCCCACCGGGGTGTTGGAAAAGAGCGTATGGAGAAAAACAGGGACGAGGCCCGCCTGCCAGTCGTGGCAGTGGATCACATCGGGGATCCAGTCGAGGAAGTTCAGCGCGGCAAGGGCTGCCTTGTCGAAGTAACAGTATTTGGGGATATCCTGCACGAGGTCGGTATAGGGGTTGCCCCAGCAGAAGAACTCATCGTTGTCGATGAAGTCATACACAACGCCGTCCATCTCCATCTCCATGATCCCGACGTAGAACTGTCTCCCGTCGGCGCAGAGATCCATCATGAACTCGCCCTTGTAGACCATCTTATCCTGGTATTCTTTGGGAATGCAGTGATAGCGCGGAAGAATCACCTTCACATCGCAGTTGAGCCGCGTAAGCGCGCGCGGCAGGGCATACATCACATCGCCGAGACCGCCTGTCTTGACGAAGGGATAGCATTCCGACCCGATAAAGGCGACGCTGCGGCGGGGCTCCGGAAGAGGCGGCTCCGCGGGCTTTTTAGCGGCGGGCTTCTTCTTTTCGGGTTTCTTCTCCGCATTCTCCGCAGGGCTCTCCGGTGCGGTCTTTTCCCCGGTCTCTGCGGGTGCTTCTGCCAGGCTCTTCTCCGGATTCTCTGCCGGGCTCTTCTCCGGGATTTCTGCCTGCACTGTCTCCGGGTTTTTTACCGGGAGATCGATCTGCTTCTTTTCCGGGCTTTCTGCCTGCAGGGTCTCCGGGCTTTTTGCCCCGGCTTTCTCCGCCGGTTCCGCCGTCGTTACGGCCGCGGGACGGGTTTTTTCTCCCTTCTGTTTCGTGGCTGCTGTTTTCATTGGCATGAATATCCTCCTTCTGGAAAGCCTTTCCGGGCGTCTGTCCGCCGGCTGAAAGATTCTGTTGTTCGCTGTATGGACCGCGGCCGCTGGCTTACGGTTCACCCTTTAGTATACCAAGGGGAAAGGGGAAAGTAAAGCTGAAAAGTGTAAACCCTCCGGAAGCCGTCCTCCCCGCCCGGACGCAAAACCGGACGTGAAACCGGATGCCGAGGGCATTGTCATCGCCGGCGCTTTATGGTAAAATCTTCCCATCATCCGATCATCCGGGAGGAATTGTCATGGCCGCAGGAGAAAACCAGAAGCTCAAGATGCTCTATCTGCAGAAAATACTGATGGAGGAGACCGATCAGGAGCACGGTCTCTCCGCCCAGCAACTCATCGAAAAGCTGGAGGCTCTCCAAATCAGCGAGGAACGGAAGACCCTCTACAGCGATCTGGACGCGCTGGAGCGCTTCGGCCTGGATATTTCCCGCGAGTACACGGGGCGGAACGTCTTCTATCATCTGAACTCGCGCACCTTCGAGCTGCCGGAGCTGAAGCTGCTGGTGGATTCCGTCCAGGCGGCCAAATTCATCACCGAGCGGAAGTCCCGCAGCCTGATCCGGAAGCTGGAGTCCCTGGTCAGCCGGTACGAGGCCAGACACCTTCACAGGCAGGTGCTCATCTCCGGCCGCGTCAAGACCATGAACGAGAGCATCTACTATAACGTTGACATCCTGCACGAGGCCATCAGCCAGGAAAAGCAGATCCGCTTTCACTACGGTCAGTGGAATATCCGCAAGAAAATGGTTCTGCGGCGCGGCGGCGAATGGTACAGGGTCAGCCCCTGGTGTCTGATGTGGGACGATCAAAACTACTATCTGGTCGCCTACGACGCCGCCGACGGCACGATCCGGCATTACCGCGTGGACAAAATGCTGCGGCTGTCCATCCTCCCGCTCCCCCGCGAAGGGAAGGAGAAGTTCCGGGAATTTGACGCCGCAAAGTATACGAAGCGGCTGTTCGGCATGTTCGGGGGCGAGGTCATGCAGGTCTCGCTGGAGGCGCGCAACGAGATGGCCGGCATTCTGATTGACCGCTTCGGCAGCGGCATTGCCATCACACCGAAGGACGAAGAGCACTTCACGGCCACCGTGGAGGTTGCCTTCAGCCAGCACTTTCTGGGCTGGATCGTTTCCCTCGGAGACGGGATCCGCATCACCGGCCCGGAGGAGCTGACAGAGAAGATGCGGGCCGAGGCAAAGCGGCTCTCCGCCCTGTACCCCTGAAGGGTGCGGCAGGAAAAACGGGCATGCGGGGTTTGATTCCCTGCATGCCCGTTTTTCCTGTTATTCTGTTCTTCTGTTCTTCTGGCCTTCAGCCCGCGATATACCAGAGCCTCGCTGTGTCGTAGCGCTCCGGAAGCCTCTCCCACCGGCCATTGTCCGTCTCGATATACCAGCCGGAGTCCTCATGCTCCATCCAGCCATAGTCCCCGTAATCGGAAGAGATGCCCTCATACCAGTACTGCCACACCGAGGGGGACACATCCGTGTTGAACCAGAGCCAGCATTCGGTATCCGGGTCATAGTAGCTCTCCGCCTCCCGGTCCCAGAGCAGAAGCTTTTCGGCCGAATCGGCCAGAGAGCTGTCCGTGATCACAAAGCTGTCTTCTCCCGCCGGCCGCAGGGCAATCTTCTCCCCGAAGCCGCCGGAGTCATCCTCCAGAGAAAGGACCCCGTTCCCCTGCTGCGCAGCGGGAGTCCCGTCGTTCTCCCCGTAAGAGACCGGCTGGTTGTTCTGCAGCGCCGCCTCCCTCTCCTGCTTTGCGATGCTGTAGCTTCCCAGCGCATAGAGGAAGACGAACACGAGTGATGTAATAACGAACGCGGTCAGGCAGCCCCTGCGCTTTTTCTTCGGCTTTTCCCGGAACTTCCGCAGCGATTCCTCCGAGGCATAGACATGGGTGTTGGGCCTTTCCTCCGGGGATGTGGCGCCTCCGCAGTATTCATCCAGTGTGGAGACAATCTCCATCGGGCCGCCGCAGTGGCTGCATTCCAGATCATGCCGGTAGACATCGTCCTGCGAAAGATTCAGGATCGATTCACGCCCGCAGTAGGGGCAGCGGCAGACCACGTTTTCATAGGTGCCGTTCTGCGGGAAGGCGACGCTTTTGTAATACTGCCCGTTCTCGTCATAGAAGCCTTCCTCGTAGCTCGTGTTGCTGATGGGATCCGTCCAGGACGCGGGATAATAGACATAGTCGTGCTGCTTCCCGTAGTAATACGAAGGGCGGAGCGCCCCCGCAATCACGAAGCCCATGGGCTGGTTGACCCTCGGCCGCGGCTGTGGTCGGGTGGAAGGGCTCTGCCTCGGCCGGGGAGGCTGGCCGGCCGGCGGATAAGCGCCGCCCGCAAAGCCGGCGGGCGTGCTGCTCCTGCTGGTCTGCGAATGCCTGGTAGGCCCGCGGGAGGACGG
>CADBNC010000040.1 GCA_902795885.1 Oscillospiraceae bacterium | reverse complement strand
CGAGAAGGGACTTGAACCCTCGACCTCCGGCGTGACAGGCCGGCGTTCTAACCAGCTGAACCACTCGGCCAGAGCTCTGTTAATATAACAGACAATCTTGCATTTGTCAACACTTTTTTACGCCAGTTTTTACTCTTTTTTTCAGGCAGCAAAAAAGCGCAGACAAGACGGCACCCCTGAGCCCGATAAAAACCGGGATCAGGGGTATCGACACTGGTTATATGCTTATCCGGCAGCAACCGGGAATCATATTGCCGATGCCACAATGCGCCGCGTCAGAGGCACATTGTGAGCCAGAAAAATCAGAGCGCGTTAATGGCCGCCTCAATCTCCTTCGCGATGTTCTCCGGAACGATCTTCTTGGAGACAACAAGATCGAAGATCTCACCGCAGGTCTTCTTGTTGAAGAGCTTGATGGGGTACTTCATCAGGTTGGGCGCCTTTTCCTTGATGATCGCGGCACACTGCGCATTGTCAAAGCACTCTTTGACGGTCATGCTTCTGAAATTCATAATGACACTCCTTCCTCATAATTACAAGTAACAAGATTTCCAGAGAATCTGTGTTCAGACAATCTGCACAAGACATGTGAATGAAAATTGTGCAACCTGCCAAAAGACTCTCTGTTTCTGTCTCGCATTGTAGCACATCTTTCACGAAACGTCAACCGATATCGCTTCCGGGTGGAAAAAGTGGCGTATCAGATGCTGAGAGCAGTGATTACAGCCTCGGCGCATCGCATCCCGTCGACAGCGGCGGAAGTGATCCCGCCGGCATAGCCAGCCCCTTCCCCACAGGGATAGAGGCCCTGCACGGGGGAAGAGAGATCTTTGCCGCGGAGAATTCGGACGGGGGAGGAAGAGCGGGTTTCGGGCCCTGTGAGGATGGCGTCAGGGTCCGCAAAACCTGCGAGATGCCTCTCGAGCAGGGGAAGTGCCTGCATAAGGGATTCCGCGACGGGAGAGGGCAGTATGCAATGCAGGTTGTCCCAATAGACACCCGGACGATAGGTGGGGGAGACGGTAGGGGAGGCAGAGCCGGCTTGATGCTTCAGAAAATCCTCCACCCGCTGGGCGGGTGCACGGCTGCTGCCGTCACCGCGCAGAAAGGCAGACTGCTCGATACTGCGCTGCCAATACATGCCTGCGAGAACCCCTTCGCCCGGGAAGTCCTCCGGCCGTACCCCTGCAAGCAGGGCGGCATTGGCGTTGGTGCCGGCTCTTCCGGAATAACTCATGCCATTTGTAACAATGCCGCCGGGCTCCGAGGCTGAGGCGATGACATGGCCGCCCGGGCACATACAGAAGGTGAAGACGCCGGTACCATCGGACAGATGAGTATGCAGACTGTAATCCGCAGGCGGGAGAGAGTCCCCGGCAGTGCCATACTGCGCCCGGTTGACGGCGGCCTGCAGATGTTCAATCCGTACGCCCATGGCAAAGGGCTTGCGTTCAAGAGGGATCCTCTGGCCGTGAAGGGCTTCAAAGGTGTCCCGGGCGGAGTGACCGATGGCAAGAATGGCATGCCTGCAGGGGAGAAACAGCGGGGCTGTCCCCGCAGAAGCGGAAGCATCCCGGATATACACACCGGCAAGCTGCCCGTCCTGAACGCACAGAGAGTCCAGCCTGCAGCCGAAGCGCACTTCTCCGCCGAGGGCGAGAATCTCTTCCCGGATACTGCGCACGACATGGGTCAGAATATCGGTCCCAATGTGGGGCTTAGCGTCATAGAGAATCTCCTCCGGCGCGCCGTGGGCGCGGAACTGCCGCAATACCCAGAAAATGCGCTTGTCATGGGTTCCGGTGTTCAGCTTCCCATCCGAGAAGGTCCCGGCACCGCCCTCGCCGAACTGCACGTTGCTCTCCGGGTTCAGCGCACCGCCGGCCTGAAAGCGCTCTACGTCCAGCCTGCGCTGCTGCACGTCCTGACCGCGCTCGATTACAAGGGGGCGAAGACCTGCAAGACTAAGTACGAGGGCGGCGAACATCCCAGCCGGGCCAAATCCGACAACGAGAGGCCGTTCATCGACATGCACAGAGGGAATTGGATACTGCGGTTCGGTATACGGTACCGCGTCAGTGCCACGCTGGCGACGGAGAACAAGCCCCTCGTCTCCGGAGACCTCCAGCGCAACCGAACAGACATAACGGATGCGGTCTTTCTTACGCGCATCCAGTGAGCGCTTTACGAGGCTCCAGGAGAGAATCCGGCTCTCCTGGCAGCGGAGCTTCTCTGCGGCGCGGGCGGGGAGAAGCTCCGGTGATTCGCCCGGAAGCAGAGTCAGACTGCGAACCAGAATCATTGGCCAAGCCTCCCGGCGAGAGCGCCACTGGCCCAGGCCCACTGCAGGTTGTAGCCGCCGCAGGGACCGTCGATATCCAGAAGCTCACCGCAGGCAAAGAGGCCGGGTACAAGCCGGCTTTCCAGCGAAAGGCGGTCAAACTGCGATGTCTGCAGGCCACCTGCTGTTACCTGGGCGGCTTCGAAGCCCTCGACACCGGTTACCGGCAGAGCAAAGTCCGCACAGACGGAGGAAGCCCGGAGGAGCTGCTGCGGGGAGAGCTCGGAGAGGGGTACTGCAAGAGGGAGCCCGGCCGCCTTGACAAGGACACGGCCGAGGCGATTGTGCAGCATGCCGGTGAATAGCTCGGAAGCTTCAATCTCCGGAAACTTCTGCACGCGCCTGAGCAGGAGTTCCATCAGATCCCCGCACTGGTAAGGGAGCAGAGCCAGATGCAGAACCAGTCCGGCGCCGCCCGTGGAGACTGCGCGGGAGAGATTGAAGCCTGCAGGACCCGAGACGCCCTTCTCAGTGAACTGAATCTCGCCCCGACCTTCGGACAGCAGCGCCTCGCCCCGGGTGAGGCGAAGGCCAGCCTGCACGCGGATTCCCTTCAGCGAGCGGGGATAGTCCGAATCCGTCACGATGCGCGTCAGCGAGGGATAGAGCGAGGTGCGCCGATGGCCGAGTGCCTTTCCCAGGCGGTATCCGTCCATTACACCACCAAGTTTGCTCCCTGCAGCCCCTCCGCAGGCCAAAATCACAGCGTCGGCATCGAGAGAGGCCTCCCCATACTGTACCCGGAAGCCGCTGCCCACCGGTACGATGGCGTCCACGGGTGTGCCGCAGATCTGCTCGACCCCGGCCCGCGCCAGGGCGAAGCGCAGAACATCCAGAACGCTGTTGGAAGAATCGGACAGGGGATAGACCCTTCCGTCTGCCTCCGTGACAGTAAGCAGGCCAAGATCCGAGAAGAAGCGCAGGGTGTCATGCGGTGTAAAGAGCGAGAGAGCCGTACGGGCAAAAGCTGCGTCGTCACCATAATAGTCTTCGGGAACAGCCAGAATGTTTGTCAGATTGCAGCGTCCGTTTCCGGTTGCAAGAAGCTTCCGGCCGATGCGCTGCTGCCTCTCGAGAAGAACGACGTGCCGGCCGGGCTCCATGGCCGCAGTGACTGCCGCCATGATGCCGGAAGCGCCACCGCCGATTACGGCAACCGTATGATAGGAAGAATTCGGAGAAGGATACATGAAGAATAAACCTCCTGTGCTGTCTGCCGAAGGAAAACTTCGGGAGAAGCTTATTTCCAGTGGATCTATCTTATCATCAGCGCCGGGGAAACGCAAGAGTCAACACCCAGCGGACATCCAGCGCCGGGATGAGCCGCATGTGGGGCTGTCGCAGCAAGCGAAAAGTTAGGGGCTTATACAAAATCTACAAAAGTGTCAAAAACAAATTGGCGAAATTGCCAAAAAATGACTATGGATTTTTGCGATTCTGCTAAAAATATGAAGGCAATGTTAAGAATTGTTGATTTTACCCTGCGGATTCGCTAAAATAATATCATACAAGGGGGAACCAATGGCCACGCCGGACAGCGGGGTCACAGATTTTGTTATGCATTTCTACATCCAAACTCAGAAAGATTGGGGGAATATACAAACAATGAGAGATCTGAAGCATCTGCAGTACTTTGAAGACCTGCTCCAGGTTGCCAACAACCCGCTGATTAAACAGGCAAAGGAAGAGGGAAAAGTCTGCATCGCCTACACCTGCGAGAATGTACCGGAGCCGCTGCTGAATCTTCCGGGGACTTTCTCCATCCGTCTGCATGCGCCGAATACCGGCTCGATGGATATCGCCACCTATTATATGACGAACCTCCTCTGCGAGCCGAGCCGCGCCCTGCTGGAGCGCGCTATCGAGGGAGGCTTCAATTTCGCTGACTGCGTGATCACCCCGGACGGCTGCACCATGCTCAACCGTGCAGTTGAGAATATGGAACTGCTGAACACCATGGGGAAGGATAACCCGAATTTCTTCCATGAGTATATGGAGATTGCATTCAAGAACACGTACGCCGATGTGAGACTCTCCGTACTGCAGTGCACCAATCATGTGCTTAATCCGCTGAAGGAACACTATGGCATAGACACCTCCGACGCTGCAATCCGTAAGGCTGTAGACGACCACAACAGGCTCTGCAGGGTCGTGCGGGCGCTGGGTGATTTCCGCAAGGGGGATAAGCCCCGCATCACCGGCTATGAGTTCCACGTGCTGTGTCTTGCCACTTACGTCTGTCCCAGCTATCTGGTGCTTGAGAAGCTGGAGGAGACCGTGGAAGAGCTGAAGACCCGCGAGCCGGACGAAAAGCCCTGGCGTGCAAGGGTGCTGCTGGTAGGCTCGGAAGTGGACGACAGCGGTCTTATCAAGCTGATTGAAGAGCAGGGAGCCTTTGTCTGCTGCGACAGGTTCTGCTTCGGCTCGTATCCCGGCCGCGTGGAGATCGAACTGAACGACGAGGAAGATGCTCTTACGCAGGTCTGCCGTCATTATATCCAGCACTGCCAGTGTCCGCGCATGATGAACCAGGAGAAGGTTTACGGACGCAAGCAGTATGTTGCGGATCTGGCGAAGGAATACAGCGCCGACGGCGTGATCTACGAACAGGTGAAGTTCTGTGATCCGTGGGCATATGAGAAGACCCTGGGCTCCTTCATGCTGCAGCAGGACTATGGCTATCCAGTCCTCGCGGTGGACCGCCCGTACAATATCGCCTCCTCTGCCGGCCAGATGCGCACCCGCGTACAGGCCTTTGTTGAGAGCATTGAGATCAAGAAGATCCAGAAAGGTGGGAGAGCATGAAGACTGTTGAAAAAGTGATAAATCCCGTCAGACGCGCGGGTGAGCAGTCCCCCGGAAAGATCTACAGCGACAAGCTGAAGGTTCGCAGGCGCCGTGAATGGCGCGGCGTGAAGGATACGTTCTATGATTACACCAGATGGCTTTATCTGATGAGTGTTCTGGGCAGGTTTATCATGGTCCCGCGCAATATCAAGGGCTTCTTCCGCTATCGCTGGATGTCCAGCTATCTTTTCGTTCCCCACGGCATGGACAAGTTTACGATCGGTCTTCGCGGCGAGGCCCTGCGCATCGCCCATACTTCCTTCAACTTCGTTATCGCTGACGTGACCAAGGCCATCGCCAACTGCTTCCGCGGCGACCGCCGTGTCGGCAACGACAAGGCCTATTCCGACAAGTGCGTCATCACGGATGAGAACTCCATGGTCACCTTCATGATGGGCTTTGACAAGGACAAGCAGGTGCACACCATTCTGCGCGAAGTGCCTACGATGTTTGCCTCGAATATTTTCCATCAGTTCAACGTTGAGCACTATCTGGACGTTGCACAGATGTACGGCATCCCCGGCGATGTATGCCCGATGCCGGAGGCCGAGGCGGGCATCTCGATTGATGACGACTTCTGCGTCCTTGGAAAATGCGCCGTGCAGAACAACACCACCTGCGACGGCTCGCTCATGGGTAACGGCATTATTGCCAAGCGCCTGGAGCGCGAGTACGGCATTCCCACATTCCAGTTGGCTACGCCTCTGCGCCATAAGGAGCCGGACGTTCTGGAATACGCTGCCGAGCAGATCAGAGAAGCGATTGCCTTCGTTGAGGAGCAGACCGGCGAGAAGTGGAGCTGGGATACCTATTTTGCCGCGGCAAAGCGCGTGAACTATGCCACCAAATGCCGCATCGCCCAGATGGAGATCAACTCCACCCCGTATCCGCAGTTCTTCGGCGCGGCCTTCAGCCTTTACAACGACACAAACTACATGGGTAACTCCGGTCGTGACCCTGAATTCCTGGGAATTGACCGCAAGCTTCTGGAACTGGCCGAGAAGGGCTACAAGGCAAAGCGTATGTACGCGAAGGAATACCGACATCGCGCAATTATCTGGGGTGTGCAGCCGCAGTATAACATTGATTTCCTTTACTGGATTCTTCAGTGCTGGGGCGTTGTCCCGCTGACGGATATGCTCTCGGTTATCAACACCGATATGATCGCCGAAGAGGATACACCGGAGAACCGCGAGCAGGCCTACCGTGACATGGCCATGCTGAACATGGAGATGATCATGCGCAACCACACCCACGGCGGCTTCAAGGTCCTGGTGGACGAGCTGTGGGAGCTG
>CADBNC010000039.1 GCA_902795885.1 Oscillospiraceae bacterium | reverse complement strand
TGCAAATACAGTTTGGGAGGAACATTGTTATGGCATGTTTCCTGGTATCCACCGCTGAAGCCATTGTCGTCACCGCGGCGGCGAAGGCTGTAAAAAACTGCGAGATGAAAGCGGAGTCTCAGAAACTGGCGAAAAAGGCCGCCGTCGAGACGAAGCAGGAGAAGCATCTCCCCTGGAGCAAGAAGCTGATGCTTCTGGCCCAGCTCCTCTGGGGCGGCGCGTTCCTGCTCTGCTTCGAGCATATCTGGCACGGCGAGGTTGTGCCCTGGTTCCCGTTCCTGACGGCGATGAACGATCCCGGCGACACCGCCGAGATGCTGCATGAGATGAGCACCATCGGCGTCACGATGGCGATCATCGTCACCGTAACCTGGGCGATCATGATGTTTGTCGCGGACAAAATCCTGGAGCGCCCGGATACCGAGCCGAAGAAGGCCGCCGCATAAGGAGGGGAAGAGCATGACGCTTCTTATCTGCGTTTTCGCCGCCATCATCGCCACCGTCAAGTGGTATCAGCGCAAGGACGACAGCCTGATGCTGGGCGTGCCCTGCGTGCTGTTCTGGGGCGCTTCCCTGATGTGGCTGGGCGACGCGATCTTCGAGTATGCCGAGCTGCAGGCCGAGTACTTCACGCCCGCCGCCGAGGACATGCTCAACGACGCGTTCCTGGGCCTGTCCGTCGTGGCACTGGGTCTGATTCTCTGGATCATCATCCTGCTCATCAAGGACCCCAAGGGCGTGGTCAAGGCCAGTCTGCGGAAAAAGGCCGCAAAATAAACATCTGACAACTGAGAAAGCCGCGACGGTTCTCGCCGCGGCCTTCTTTTAGGAGACACACATGTACCGTTTGGACGAATGCACACGCATATGGGACGAAGCCGGGCAGCACGGCAGCCCGGAGGCGAGGATCGCACGGGCCGAGGCCTGGCTGCCCTATTATGCGTTTCTGGCCGAAGGGATGAAATCGGCGCCCTTTTCTCTGGAAAACGAGGCAGACGGCTTCCCGGCGCTGCTGCTGCGGGAGGGCCTTGTCCGCCCGGAGGATGCGATCCTGGATATCGGCGCAGGCCTGGGCGGGGACAGCCTCGCCTTTGCATCACACTGCAAAAGCGTCACGGCGCTGGAGCTGAGCGGGGCCTGTCTGGAGGTGCTGCGCCAGCGGGCGGAGAGCCTCGGCCTGGGCAATATCCGAACGCTTCAAACGCTCTGGGAACAGTTTGACACGCAGGAGCGCTTCGACGTCTGCTACAGCTCTCTGTGCCCGGCGATCTGCAATGTGGAGGAACTCAAGCGCATGGAAAGCCTCTCCACACGGCTCTGCTGCCTCGTCACGGTCGCGCGCGGCTCGTACGACCGGCATCGAAAAACCATGATGGCCGAGCTCGGCATTCAGCCCAAGGGCGGCATGGTCACCGAGGCCATTCATTATTATAATGCACTTTACTTGATGGGGCGGCAGCCGGAGGTCCGCTGCCGCAGCGTCCACCGGGAAACTTTGATCCCAATCGAGCGGGTCAAAGAGCAATATCCGATCTATTTTAGAATCTTCGGTGTGGAGGAAGAGCGTTCCGTTCCGTTTCTGGAAGCGTATCTGACTCAGAACGCACAGGGCGGTTTTTTGCGGGAAGAGAGCCACATCAACTTTGCGGTGCTGACATGGAACGTAACCTGATTCTTGACTATGACAGCGGGCGGATCGCGGCGAAGCTGGACCGCGGCGAAAAGACGCTGGTTCAGAACGTCCGCCTCCAGCTCCACGCGGCGGAGCGCCTCGCCCTGATCGGAGAGACCGGTTCCGGCAAGACCATGACGGCTCTCTCCGTGATGCGTCTGCTGCCGGACAATGTGAAGATGGAGGGCGGAAAGCTGTTCTTCGACGGGCGCGACCTGTTGGCGGAGGGCAGCATCCGTCCCCGGCTCGGCACGGAGATCGTATACATCCCGCAAAACGGGCTGGAATTCCTCAACCCCTCCCGGACCGTGCGCAAGCACCTGTACGACAGCCTGAAAAAGCTTCGCGTCCCCCGCCGGGACCGGGAGAGCCGCGCCATGGGCGCGCTTCTCACCGCAGGCTTTGACGAACCCTGGGAGGTTCTGGACAAATATCCCTTCCAGCTCTCCGGCGGCATGGCGCAGCGCGTGACCATTGCCCTGGCTGCCTGTTCGCAGCCGAAGCTTCTGATTGCCGATGAGCCCACCAACGGTCTCGACAGTGATGCGACCGAGCGCTTTTTTCTGCTGCTCGACCGTGTCTTCCCCGAAGCGGCCAAGCTCATCATCACCCACGACATCGCGGTGGCTTCTCTCTGCGACCGGGTGCAGGTGCTCTGCGGAGGCAAAACGATGGAGTGCGGGGGCGCGCGGCAGGTGCTGCGCGACGCGCGCCACCCCTATACCCGGGCGCTGCTCGCCGCTCTGGTGGAAAACGGGATGCGGGAGTCTCCCCCTCTGCGGGCGCAGGAGGGGTTCTGTCCCTTCTACCGCCGCTGCACGCTGGCATCGGACGTCTGCCTGGGCGAGCCGCCGCACCGGATTGACGGCGGCACAGAATGGTGGTGCTGCCGGTCATGATCGAGGGAAAAAACCTGAAAAAAGCCTTCGGCGGGAAGCCGGTTTTCGAGCACGCGGATTTTGTGATCCCGGACGGTACGACCGTCGGCGTCTACGGGCCGAGCGGGATCGGAAAATCCACGCTGGCAAAGCTCCTCTGCGGCGTGATGAAGCCGGAAGAAGGGGAGATCCTGCTCGACGGCGAGACGCTGGTCTCCGCAGCCCTGCCCTATGACCGCAAACGCGGCCTTGCCATCCAGATGGTCTACCAGCAGCCCTATTCCTCCCTCGATCCGAGCCAGAAGCTGCTTCGGGGTTTCCGGGAACTGATCCGCTATCATCATTTTGCAAAAACAAAGACGGCTGAAGAAAGCCTGATCGAAACGCTGCTGGAGGAAGTCGGCCTGGATCGAGGCATCTTAAACCATCTGCCGCGGCAGATCTCCGGCGGGGAGGCGCAGCGCATCGCCATCGCGCGCTGCCTGCTGTTTCAGCCGCGGCTGCTGATCCTGGACGAGGCGACCTCGATGCTGGACGTCTCCACGCAGGCCAACGTCATCGCCCTGGTGAAACGGGTGATGGCGAAAAAAAGGGGTTCTGTGCTGCTCATCAGCCACGACAAAGCCCTTGTGGACACTCTCTGTAATCAAATCTATGTATTTGATAATCACACACTAAAGGAGAAAGAAACATGAAAAAGATCCTTGCGCTTCTGCTCTGCCTGTGCATGGTCTTTGCGCTCTGCGTGCCCGCGAGCGCTGAGGACACCGCCATCGAGCAGATCACCATCGGCACCACCGCGACCATCGAGACGGCGACCAATGGCGAGTATGCCTACGACATGCTCTCGAGCGGCACCACCCAGATGCCCCTTGTCTATCAGGACACGGACGGCAACTACCACCCCCTGCTGGCGAGCTTCGAGACCGAGGATTCCCTCACCTGGACCTACACGATCCTGGACGGTATGAAGTGGGACGACGGTGAGGACGTCACCGCCGAGGATATTCTCTTCACCCTCCAGTACGAGGATGAAAACGGCAGCGCCAACCTGACCGATCAGACCGACAGCGAGGGCAAGACCACAGCCGCCAAATATGTCGGCTATGAGATTTCCGAGGACGGGCGCAGCATCTCCCTGACGCTTGCCGCCGCCAACGTCCGCGAGCTTGGCAACATGACCTCCTTCCGTGTCTATCCCAAGCACGTCTGGGAGGGCAAGACCGAGCTTTCGGAGGCCGAGCTGCGCATCGGCTGCGGGCCCTATAAGTTTGAGTCCTTCAGCACGGAGTCCGGCACCATCACCTTTGTGCCCAACCCCTATTTCCCCCAGCAACCCCACGTCGCGCGCCTGGTCTACCAGCTCTTTGACAACGATGACACCATGTTCCTCGCCCTGCAAAACGGCGATATCGACATGACCTGGGTCTACTCCACCGGCGTGCCCGGCACCTATCAGGACGTGCTGGCCGGTTCCGACGCCGTGCAGCTTCTGAGCATCAACGCCACCAACGCCCCCTCCGTTCTGGCC
>CADBNC010000038.1 GCA_902795885.1 Oscillospiraceae bacterium | reverse complement strand
CCTTCCGGCTGTCAGACAGATCGTCAGGGAGCACGGGCTTACTCTTACAAAGTCCGTCACTTTTCTTGTAGGCGAGAATGGAATTGGAAAATCGACACTGATTGAAGCAATTGCTGTCGCGGCAGGATTTAATCCGGAAGGCGGTACACGCAACTACAGTTTCTCAACGGCTGATTCCCATTCATCGCTCCATAAGCACATCCATTTGATAAGGGGAATTGATCGCCATCCGGACGGATTTTTTCTGCGGGCAGAGAGCTTCTATAATGCGGCCTCCTATCTGGATTCAATGGACAGCAAGGTGCTCCTTTCCTATGGAGGGGAATCCCTGCATACGCTTTCACATGGTGAGAGCTTTCTTGCTCTGGTCGAAAACCGTTTTTCTCCGGATGGTCTTTTCATTCTGGATGAGCCGGAGGCGGCAATATCTCCCATGCGTATGCTGCGATTGATGGCAGATATTCATGATCTGGCGAAACATGGCGCACAGTTTATCATCTCTACACATTCCCCGGTTCTGATCACTCTGCCCGGGTCAGATATTATCCAGTTTTCTGATGAAGGCCTTGCACATGTAAACTATCAGGACACGGAACACTTTCAGATAACCAAAGCTTTCCTGGCCAATCCAGAAAGGATGCTCCACATTCTTCTGGAGGAAGACTAAAAGGCAGCAAAAATCTTACGTTTTCTTAAGCTCCCTTGCCGGGCGCTCCCCACTGTGATATAATCCGCAGCCTAAGCAAGGAATAGGAAAGGACATACACCATGAAAAAGAAACATGTGTTTTTGCTTGCTATCTCCCTTTTGGCAGCCTTTATGCTATGCAGCTGCGGCACGAAGCAGGAACCGGACATGCTGGGTTATACGCCGGATTCACTGCTGGGCAATTGGGAGGAGAAGTTTGCAGGGCGAGGCCATATCACCATCAGCAAAAACGCCGAGGGCGAATATGAGATACAAGTCAACTGGAGCAGCAGCGCTTCCGAGACGAGTGTCTGGACCATGACAGCCCAACCCGCTGCCAGCAATATGCTGCGCTATGAAGACTGCCGCCACACCATCCTTACTCTCAGCGAAGACGGCCAGGAGTCAGAAGAGCTGCAGTATGAAAACGGGACCGGTACCTTCACCCTGCTCAGCACCAACGAGCTTCAGTGGCAGGATGAGACCGGTCACGCCGCGGACGACGCATTATTCATCAGCGTGGATTGAATCCATCAAATACGGATGGCGAGGAATCAGCCGGGGGACTTTATTGCGAGTCCTCCGGCTATTTCTGTTTGCCATGCATTGTTGGGAAGCAGGAAAGAAAAAAGCAGACCGACCGACAAAAAAGTATTGACAAAGAAACTCCGGTGTGCTATAAACATATCATCTTGATAGGTTATTCCTGCGGAGGCCACTATGAACAAGGCAATCTTCAACTGCATGATGTGTTGTGACATGCGCTGTGGGATTCGCGTGCGTTTTGCCTTGCCCATTTAGTCCTCCGACGATGCCTTTCTGGCCCGGGGTGCCCAATGGGTGCCCCGGATTTTTGCATGCACAGGGAAAACAAGGAGGAATTTTGATCATGATCCTGCTGAAAGAGCGATGTTGTCCCCTGCTTCAAGTACGGACAACCACAACAGAATGAGAAAATGCTATCAAAACAGGAGGAAAAATCATGTCTAACATCTATACATCCGCCGATCAGCTGATTGGAAAGACCCCGCTGCTGGAGCTCACGAATATTGAGAAAGAAGAAGGCCTGGAAGCCACAATCCTCGCAAAGCTGGAATACTTTAACCCCGCAGGATCCGTCAAGGACCGTATCGCCAAGGCCATGATTGACGATGCTGAGGCGAAGGGGCTGCTGAAACCGGGCTCGGTAATCATTGAACCGACTTCCGGCAACACCGGGATCGGGCTTGCCTCCGTGGCGGCCGCACGCGGCTACCGGATTATCATTGTCATGCCCGAGACCATGAGCGTAGAGCGCCGCCAGCTGATGAAGGCCTACGGCGCAGAGCTGGTTCTCACTGAGGGAGCCAAGGGCATGAAGGGCGCCATCGCCAAAGCAGACGAGCTGGCCAAAGAGATCCCCAATGCCTTCATCCCCGGGCAGTTTGTCAACCCCGCGAACCCCGCTGTGCACAAGGCCACGACCGGGCCGGAAATCTGGACGGATACCGAAGGCAAAGTGGATATCTTTGTCGCAGGCGTTGGGACAGGCGGCACGATCACCGGTGTTGGCGAGTATCTCAAGGAGCAGAATCCCGCGGTGAAGGTCGTGGCGGTAGAGCCTGCCGGCTCGCCCGTGCTCTCGAAAGGAACAGCCGGGTCACACAAAATCCAGGGAATCGGGGCAGGCTTTGTCCCGGACGTGCTGAATACCGGCGTGTATGACGAGATCATCGCCGTTGAGAACGAGGATGCTTTTGCTGCGGGGAAAAAGGTCGGCCGCGCAGAAGGCGTGCTGGTCGGGATCTCCTCCGGCGCAGCCGTCTGGGCCGCGATCCAGCTGGCCAGGCGGCCGGAGAACAAGGGCAAAACAATCGTCGCCCTGTTGCCCGACACCGGTGACAGATACCTTTCAACGCCGCTGTTTGCTGAGTGAAAAGCAAGGCCGCCATCCGGTTTTCCGGATGCCGGTTTTTCAAAGGAGAGACAATAATGGAAAAAAATCGATACCCATTACTGAAATTGACAACAGCCGCTGTTATGATTGCTCTGACCTGCGTTTTGACCATGGTAGTAAGAATACCATCTCCGACAAAAGGGTATATCAATCTGGGAGATTGTGCCGTACTGGTGAGCGGATGGCTGCTCGGCCCGGTATACGGATCTCTTGCCGGAGGCGTCGGTTCAGCGCTTGCGGATCTTTTGTCGGGCTATCCGGTTTATGTACCCGGGACGCTGATCATAAAGGGCAGCATGGCGTTTATCATTTCCCTTTTTCCGGAGCGCTTTAGTAAAAGCGGAAATCTTCGCCCGCATTTCAGTTTTATTGTCGGCGCGGTAATAGCCGAATCCGTCATGGTACTTGGGTACTACCTGTACGCAGCTGCCATCGTCGGGAAGGGGTTTCTGCCTGCCCTGGCAAGTGTTCCGGGAAATGTGGTTCAGGGAGCAGCGGGTGCGGCAGGTTCCTATTTCCTGATGAATGCCCTGCGTCATACCGAAATTGCACGTTTATATCGTGGATAATATCATATTGGGAAAGCCCTGATGATAGAAAGTGGTCTTAATGTCTCAGGGATGGGGTCGTGTTTTACTGCCTCATCCCTGATGTGATTTACCTGGATTCAAAGAGGTGAACGCTCCATCGCGGCAAGTACCTTTGCCAGCCTTTTCGCCATCACACTGTGTCCTTCCGGATTGAGATGCAGACCGTCCAGATAAAGCTCTTTCCTCCATTCTCCATCCCGATCCCGGAAATCAGGCCGGAAGTCGATCACCTCAACGCCAAAGCATCTGCAGAACCGTTCCAACCATTCATAATACTTTTCCGCTTTCTCTATCGCATTCGGGAAGTCCACGAGATCAGGCCATCTGGACAGAAAGCTTCCGTCCGCGATCCCCGGTCCGATGGCAACGAGAGGCAGCTCGCCCTCTGAGAGAAGCTGGTGCACCATGGCCGCCATATTTTCTTTCGCCCCTTCATTGCTGCCGGAATAGAGAATGTCGTTGCACCCGCCCATCAGCAGAAAGCACCTTTCGTTTTTTTCTCCGATGCCTTCGCGCAGGATTTCCCGCATACGCACCAGCATCCCGCCGGTCGTATCACCACAGACACCCCGGTTGACTATGGTCCACCCGCTCATTTCT
>CADBNC010000037.1 GCA_902795885.1 Oscillospiraceae bacterium | reverse complement strand
CCCTTCTCGACCCTGCGGAACGGGGCCACGAGGAAGCCGTATTCGTTGGCGCGGGCATAGGAGGCCAGATAGTTGATAAGACCGATGTTCGGGCCTTCAGGGGTCTCAATCGGGCACAGACGGCCATAGTGGCTGTAGTGAACGTCACGCACATCGAAGCTGGCTCTCTCTCTGGAGAGGCCGCCGGGGCCCAGGGCCGACATACGGCGCTTGTGGGTGAGCTCGGAGAGGGGGTTGGTCTGGTCCATGAACTGGCTCAGCGGGGAGGAACCGAAGAATTCCTTGATCGCGGCCGTGACCGGACGGATATTGATCAGGCTCTGGGGGGTGACGATATCCAGATCCTGCAGGGTCATTCTCTCGCGGATGACACGCTCCATGCGCGCAAAGCCGATGCGGAACTGGTTCTGCAGCAGCTCGCCCACGCAGCGGACACGGCGGTTGCCCAGATGGTCGATATCATCGGGCTCGCCCATGCCTCTGGCGAGGCAGTTGAGATAGTTGACGGAGGCGAAGATATCATCGGCGATAATGTGCTTCGGAACCAGCTCTTCCATATGCTCGCGGATGGCGTCCTTCAGGGCCTCGCCCTCGAACTGCTCCATCAGCTCGCGCAGGATGATGCCGCGCACGCGCTCGCGGATGCCCAGCTCTGCCGGGTCAAAATCGACAAAGTGCTTCATATCAACCATGCCGTTGGTGAAGATGCGGGTCTGCTTTCCGTCGACCATCACATCCATCATCACAACGCCGGCATCGTCAATCTGGCGAGCCAGCTCACGGCTGATGACCACGCCGGGCTCGGCAATCACCTCGCCGGTGGCGGGGTCCGTCACAAGACTGGCAAGTTCGTGCCCGACAATGCGCGGGTACAGGGCCAGCTTCTTGTTGAACTTATAGCGGCCGACGTTGGACAGCTCATAGCGGCGGCGGTCATAGAAGAGGCCGTCCAGAAGAGTCTCGGCCGATTCCACCGTGGGGGGATCGCCCGGGCGCAGCTTACGGTAGATCTCCAGCAGGCACTCGTTGCGGTCGCGGGTGCTGTCCTTGTCGAGGGTGGCGATGATGCGCTCGTCCTCGCCGTAGATCTCCTTCAGGCGCTCATTCGTCACGGCGCCGACGGTCTTCTCGTCAATGCAGCTGAGCCAGGTGGAGGGACGGGTCTCGTCATAGGCGCCCATGGCCTTCAGGAACCAGGTGATGGGAAGCTTGCGGTTCTTGTCGATACGGACGTTGAACATATCGTTGCCGTCCGTCTCGTACTCCAACCATGCACCGTGATAGGGAATCACCGTGGAGGAGTAGATGTTCATCATGCCCTTGTCCACATCGCGGCCGAAATAGACACCGGGGGAGCGGACGATCTGCGAGACGATAACACGCTCGGCACCGTTGATGATGAAGGTGCCGCCTTCCGTCATCACAGGGAAATCGCCCATGAAGATTTCCTGTTCCTTGATCTCTTCCGTTTCCTTGTTGCGCAGACGCACGCGGACCTTCAGGGGCTTGGCATACGTGGCATCGCGGGCCTTGCATTCCTGCTCGGAATACTTCGGGCTGTCGTTCATGGAGTAATCAATGAAACTGAGCTCCAGATTGCCGGAATAGTCGGTGACAGTGTCAACGTCATGGAAAACTTCCTTCAGCCCGGTGTTCAGAAACCACTCATAGGAGCTTTTCTGAATCTCGAGCAGGTTCGGCATGTCCATGATTTCCTGTGTACGGGCATAGCTCTTTCTCAGCGTTCTCCCGTATTGAACATCAAATGGCATTGGCGCACTCTCCTTGTCTTGAAACGCCCGGGTGAGTTGCGAAAATCTCATCCCGCCGCGTTGATTTTACATGGGTTCCATGCTATACTGTGCACAGAGTGGATCAGAATGTTCTTTGCTCCGTGCATAAAAAGCAAGGTATTATAGCATTTGTGCTTGGCGGTTGTCAAGCTTTTTTTATTTTTATGGATTCTTGAGAAAGTTTCACACTTTCTTCATATTCCGGGGTTAAACTCCCATCAGGTTTTTGCCCGCGTTTCTGAGCCCCCCGGTTCTCGGAGCCCCCGGTTTTACGGCTCGCGCGTTTCTGATCCCCGAATCTCCCCGACACTCTTTTAACTGGATTGTACTGGAACACACATCTATGGATCTGACCATCACCGTCACTGTTTTGCTGCTCGTCGCGGAGGGCGCGCTGGCGCTGTGGCTTTTGCTGCGCGCAGGGCTTCTGCCCACCGGCAGGACGCTCGCGGTCTCGGCCTTGCTGATCGCGGGTACCCTTGGGCTGCGCTTTGCCTTCTTCGACTACCGCACGCTTGACTATATCAATTTTCTCTCACGCTGGGTGCAGTTTTTCCGTGATTACGACGGATTCCGCGCGCTGCGCTATGAGATCGGCAACTACAACATTCCCTATCTCTATTTCCTTGCGCTTTTCTCCCGGCTGCCGATGGATGATCTTTATCTGATCAAGCTTCTCAGCACCCTCTCGGATATTCTGCTGGCCTGGGGGGCGGCGCTTTTCTGCCGCCGGTTTGCCCCGAAGAGCACCGCAAGGCTGCTGGGCGTCTTCTTCACGGTTCTTTTCCTTCCGACGGTCTGGCTCAACAGTGCCGTCTGGGGCCAGTGCGACAGCCTCTATGCCGCCCCCCTGGTGCTGGCGGTGGTCTGCGCCATGGAGGAAAAGCCCTGGCACGCCATGGTGCTGGCGGCTGTCGCCTTCGGGTTCAAGCTGCAGGCCGTATTTGTTCTGCCGATTTTTGCCGTTTTCCTCATGACCGGCAAACTCTCGTGGAAGCATCTGATCGCCTTTCCCCTGACGTATCTGATTCTGGTGCTCCCCGCCGTCATCATGGGCAGGCCCCTCTGGGAAACCGTCACGCTCTATTTTCACCAGACCGGCAGCATCGGGGACGGGCTGAATTATAATTCCCCTTCGGTGTTCTCTGTCTTTACGAACATCGAGGACAAGGAGGCCGCCGCAACGGCCGGCATCGTCCTGGCCTTTCTGTATATGCTGAACCTCCTGGCGGTGGCCTTTGCCAACCGGAAGAAGCTGAACGACAAGGCGATTCTGGCGCTCTGCCTCCTGTTCGCAATCGGGATTCCCTTTCTGCTCCCCCACATGCACGAGCGCTATTTCTTTTGCGCGGACATTTTTTCCGTGATCCTGGCATTCTCCTTCCCGGTGTTTTCGCCGGCTGCCTTGCTGGTGCAGTTTGCGTCCCTGCTGGGCTACCATGCCTATCTGAAAATGCGCTATCTTCTTCTGATGAATAACGGCGCTGCCGCCCTGGTCGTCGCCTTCATGCTGGCCATTCTCTGCCTGATACAGGCTCTGCGCGAGGCCGGGGCAAAGCCCGGCCGGCGGGGCAGGCCCCGCGCCTCCCGGGCATCCTCTTCCGGAGGTCATTCGGCAGCTGCCCGCTCTTCAGGCGGCCGGTCCCGTTCCTCTTCCCGGGGCAGAGCCGGGACGGGAAGGCGCTTTACGTGGGGCGCGCTTCTGCCGGTCTCTCTGGTCGGCATGGCGCTGGCGGCCGTCTGCCTTATGCCCCCGGCCCTTGCGCAGGAGGCTTCCCCGCAGGAGCCTGCCGCGAGGGTTTCCGACGCGAATGCTTCAGACGCAAAGTCCCCAGCCGGCGGGATGGAGACCGCAGTTTCGGCGGAGCATCCCGTGAGCCCGGCCACCGGGTCAGCCGGTCAGGCAGAAAAGGGCTCGATCCGGATTACCGAGCTTATGATCCGCAACCACACGACCCTGCGTGATGCGGGCGGCAATTTCTCTGACTGGATCGAGCTGCACAACGAGAGCGGCGAGGATATCGTCCTCGAGGGCTGGAGCATCAGCGACCGCGACCGCCGTCCCGGGCTTGTGTTCCCGGCGTTTCTTTTCCCGGCGGATTCCTACTGTGTCGTCTATGCCACGGGGCTTGAGGACGCGTCCACCATGCAGGCGCCCTTTGCCCTCTCGGCCGGGGAAACCGTATATCTCAAATCCCCGGAGGGCAAAGTCATCTCCTCTGCCGTATGCGAGGATCTGCAGGCCGACAGGAGCCAGTGCATGGAGCCTGACGGGGCATGGCGGGAGTGCCTCTACCCCACGCCGGGCGCTGAGAACACCACAGCCGCCTACGACCGTCTGCAGGAGACGCTCACAATCAGCTCTCCGGTCATTCTCAACGAGGCGATGGTGTCCGACCCCAACGGCACACTGACGGGCTACGGGGGCAGCGACTGGGTCGAGCTGAAGAACATTTCTTCGGCTCCGGTGTCGCTCAGGGGATACTATCTGTCTGACGATGACGATCTGCTTCTCAAATGCCCGCTTCCGGAGGTGACCCTGGAGCCGGGTGAAATCTCGGTCTTTCGCTGCGATACCCTTGGCTTCGCCCTGAGCGCCGAAAACGAGGCGCTGTTCCTCGCCCGTGAGGAGGCGCGCCCGGACGACTGGCTGTTCCTGCGGGGCATCCCCTATGGCGGGAGCTACGGCCGCATGCCCGGGCGGAATGGCGCCTTCTTCTTCCCGAAGGCCTCGCCCGGGGAGGAGAACGCAGACGGCGCGCGCAGGGTTTCGGCCACGCCGGCCGCCCTCTCGCCGGACGGTGTTTTCGACACGGCCGAGGAGGCGGTTCTGAATCTGCAGGCCGGAGGCGAGATCCGCTATACCTTCGACGCGACGCTCCCCACGCGGGATTCCATCCTCTGGACGGGGCCGGCAAAGGTTCCCGCCACGGCCGTCATCCGGGCCGTCTCCTTTGAGGACGGGGCCCTCCCCAGCAGGTCCCTGACCCTGACCTATCTGATCGGCGAGAACCACAGTCTCCCTGTGGCGAGCCTGGTCACGGATAACGCCACGGCTTTCTGGAAAATGTGGGACACGCAGCTGAGGGATACCGAGCTCACCGGTAACCTCGCCTTCTACGACGAAGCAGGGGGCTTCTCCGCCGGGTGCGGCATCAGCCTCCACGGGGACACCAGTCTGATTCTTCCGAAGAAGGGGCTGGACATCCGTTTTCGCAATGTGTATGACCGCAATCCCCTGCAGTATGATCTCTTCGGCGGCGGGGTAACCAAGTTTTCGAATCTTCTGCTGCGCGCCGGGCAGGATCAGGATCATGCCATCATCCGGAACGAGCTTTGCGAGAATCTTGCCCTGAAGGCCTCGCCCTGGGTTGTGGCTTCCCGCAGCCGCTACTGCGTTCTGTATATAAACGGGCGGTATGCGGGCATCTATTCCCTCTGCGAGAAGATGAACCGGCAGCATTACGCGAATCTCGCAGGTGTCAGCAAGGAGAGCGTCACCACGGTCACGGGCAATGCCCTCAAAGACAGCGCCCTGTACCGGGACGTCATCGCCTTCTGCGAAACCCATGACATGTCTGACGAGAAGAACTTTGCCCATATCCGTACGGTGCTGGATCTGGACAGCCTGATCGACTGGGTCTTTCTGGAAGGCTTCTTTGCCAACACGGATCTGACCTACGGCAATTACCGCTGGTGCCAGTCCACAGAAGACGACGGGCGCTGGAGGCTGATGTTCTATGACCTGGATGCCACGCTCTCATCGTCCAACGCAAACCACAGTATCCTGCTCAAGCGCAACGATGTGCAGTGCACGCAGATGAGCTATATTGTCTCTGACCTGCTTGAGAATGAGGAGTTCCGGGACCGCTTTCTGACCCGCGCCGCCGAGCTGCTCGGCGGGCCGCTGTCGGATGATGCCGTGCTCTCGGAGATCGACCGTCTTGGCGATGAAATCCGTGCCGAGGTCCCCCGCGACCGGGACGGCTCTTCCGCCTCCTGGGAAAACGCCATGAGTGCGCTGCGCAGGTTCATCGGGAAGGAGAGCTGGACAGCGCACAACATCGATGCCCTCACGCGCGAGCTCCGGCTTACACCGGAGGAGCGGGAAGCATACTTCGGCGGGCTGGAACAGGCCTCTGATGCGAAAAACGCAGAATAACGCAAAATAACAGTATTACAGATCGTGTGATTATATAACCGGAATCAGACGCAGAAACGGGCGCAGATTTTTACGTTTGATTATATGTCCGATACCATCAATCCTGCAGGCAGGGAGAATCCTTTGAAGATTCTCCCTGCTTTTTGGTATAATTGCGAAAAAGATGTAAAAATCCTTCTCCAATCCGTAGTATACAGGTGAACACGGAAAGAGGTGAAGCACGCATGACAGATGAAGAGATTATCAGCCTGTTCTTTGAACGTTCAGAGCAGGCAATCTCCGAGCTGGCAAAAAAGCATGGATCTGCGGTTGGCAGAGTTGTGCTCAATATCCTTAACGATGAAGAGGACGCAAAAGAATGTGTCAATGACACCTGGCTCGGCACATGGAACAGCATTCCTCCCAATCGACCGGATCCGCTTCGAACCTATGTCTGCAGGATCGCGCGCAATCTTGCGACAAAAAGATACCATACCAATTCTGCGAAGAAGCGTAACAGCCAGTATGATCTCGCGCTGGAGGATCTGGCGGAATGCGTGCCGGACCGAAATACGGTAGAAGATACCATGTCCGCGAAGGAGCTTGCTGAAGCCATCAATCGATTTCTGGACACGCTTTCCTATGAGGATAAGTTTGTCTTCATGCGCCGCTACTGGTATTCCGATTCCCTTCCGGAAATCGCAGGGATGGCCGGAATGAGTTATAACTCTGTTGCTGTTCGCCTTCACCGTGTTAAAGGAAAACTCAAAAAATTCCTTCTGAAGGAGGGTGTGCTTGAATGAAACGGGAAACACTTTCACACGCACTGAACAGTCTGGATGACCGGCATATCACCGACACAGCATCCTTTTCTCCCGGGACAGTACAGAGCTCACCGGAAAGGATCGTACATATGAAAAAGAAACGCATTCTTACATTTGCCCTGGCTGCTGTGCTGATGCTTGCGCTGGGAATCACGGCATACGCTGTCTGGGGAATCCCCGTCGGGACTGTCACGCACAGCATGGATAACACAGGGGAATACACCAGCCTGGATGAGTTGTCGGAGGTTGAAAAAATCGTTGGCTACGATATTTGCCTTGTGGACAGTTTTACAAATGGATTTGCCTTCTCAAAGCTTCGTGTGGATGGATGGGCAGACTATGATAAGGACTATAACACTCTGAGGGAATACTATGGTGTCAACGCAACCTACAGAACTCCAAACGGAGATGAAATGATTCTGTTCCTCTCACCTGTCGGCGAAAATTCCGGTTCTCAGGAAGCGCGCCCGGCCAGTTCTGAACATGTTATAGGGGAAACAGCGGTCAGGATCTACCGCGATCATTACAAATTCGTCCCTGAAGATTATGAAAAGACTCCCGAGGACATTGCAGCCGAAGCGGGTGGACACTACTGTATTTCCTTTGGTGCGGACCAGATTGAAGAAAAGGACATTGTTTCGGCAGACCTTGTTCTCAGCGACGTGGTGTATACCTTCTTTTTTGACAGCGCGCCTGAATGCTCAGACGAAATGATGATCCGGATGGCATCGGAACTGCTTGAAGCATCCCAATAACAGAACCTGCATCCCTGTGGTCAATGCCACTCTGCACCCGAGCGCCTCTTCCTTTTTATCGGAAGAGGCGCTCGCTTTTTGCCTGTATGCGCAATCGTGTGCTTGTACTAATTTGCTTTGCTTCGAAATAGGGACCTCATCCTGCAGTTTCTCTTCTGTGTGGAGCATAGAACAGAAAGCGGCCTTGTGCTTTTCCTTCGTCATATATTCTTTTCGACTGTACCCGGTTCTCTCTCCAGCTGCTCGATCTTTCGGATGTTTTTCTCAAAGCGGCTCCGCGGCCCTTCCACCACGCGGCCACAGCCAAGGCACCGCAGCCGGAAATCCGCCCCGACCCGCAGCACCTGCCAGCGCTTCGCTCCGCAGGGATGCGCCTTTTTCATCTCCAGGATGTCGTATTCACGAATGTCCATGCTTGATGCCGTCCCAGTACTTTTTCGCCGCCTGCTCGGTTTTGCTCTCGCCGTACTGATAATACCGGCGTCCCTTCAGCTCATCCGGCAGGTACTGCTGTTCCACCCAGTGCCCCGGATAATCATGGGGATAAAGATAACCCTGATCGCGCTCGAAACCGGTGCCGTCAGCATGCTTGTTCTGCAGCTCCCGGGGGATGGAACCGGTTTTCCCGGCTTTCACATCGCTGATCGCCGCATCGATCGCCATCACCACGGCGTTGGACTTCGGCGCCGTCGCCAGCAGAATACAGGCCTCTGCCAGCGGGAGCCTTGCCTCCGGCAGTCCAAGCTGCAGGGCGCTGTCCACGCATGCCTTCACGATCGGCACTGCCTGGGGGTATGCCATGCCGATATCCTCACTCGCCGAGCAGAGAATCCGCCTGCAGATACCGGCCAGATCGCCAACCTCAATTGCCCTTGCGAGATAATGCAGCGCCGCATCCGGATCCGATCCGCGAAGCGATTTCATCATCGCCGAGAGAATATCGTAGTGCTCGTCCCCGTCGCGGTCATAGCGCATGGCGCTCTTCTGTGAAATCAGCATTGCGTCTGCCAGGGTGATCCTGTTGCCCTCGGCCGCAGCAAACAGAAGCTCAGCCGCGTTGATTGCCTTGCGCACATCGCCTCCGCAGGCCTGTGCGATTCGGCGCACCACCCCGTCTTCGAGAGAGACCTCCCTGCCGTCCCGATCCGAGAGAATACGGAACGCGCGCAGGACAGCCTTCTCCACATCCTCCGGGGAGACCGGCTTGAACTCGAACACCGTTGACCGGCTCAGGATCGCCCCGAAGACACAGAAATACGGATTCTCGGTCGTGGAGGCAATCAGGCTGATTCTGCCGTCTTCGATAAACTCCAGCAGACTCTGCTGCTGTTTTTTGTTGAAGTACTGGATTTCGTCCAGGTACAGCAGCACGCCCCCCGGAGTGAGGAAGGTATCCAGCTCGTCAATGATTTTCTTGATATCAGAAATCCCGGCTGTCGTCGCGTTCAGCTTGCGCAGGCTGCGCTGTGTTCTTTCCGCGATGATACGCGCTACCGTGGTCTTGCCGGTGCCGGAAGGCCCGTAGAAAATCATGTTCGGCGTGCTGCCGCTTTCCACAATGCGGCAGAGCAGGCCGTTTTCCCCGAGGATATGCTTCTGCCCGACAACGTCTTCCAGGCTTTTCGGGCGGATCTCGTCCGCCAGTGGCTTGTAATTCGGTTCCATTTGTTCTCCCTGTGATACGTGCCTGTCCGGTATGAACCGGGCAGGCACGTTGCATTCAGTCATCGCGTATCTATTTTCCTTCAGCGCGCAGTCAGTCTTCCGCGGGGTCGGGCTCTGTGTGTTCGCCCTCATTCTCCCCGGTGCTTTCGGCTCCGCCTTCATCTTCTTCGTCATCCGGAGCCAGGCTGGTAATCTCGAACTCCAGCACCGCGCCGCAGCTCGGGCAGTAGATCGACCCTTCGTCAAGCGTCTCATCGTTGAAGACGATCTCTTCCCCGCAGTTCGGGCACTCGACCTGATACGTCATCTCGAAGTCTTCTTCGTCTTCGTCTTCATCGCTATCGGACTCTTCATCCTCTTCGTCCTCATCCTCCCAGTCGCGGTAGGCATTGCGGAAGGGATAATAGGGTTTCGGAGAATCTTCATCGTCCGGATCGTCGAGGTCATCATCATCGTCATCATCGAAGTTGCCGGCCACAATATCTTCCAGAAGCTCCAGATCGTCCTTAACGGCTTCAACCGTCTCGGAGATATCCTCCTGGCCGGATTCCAGCACGTCCAGCTTCACGGCCATATCGCCGATCACTTCCGCCAGAACACGCCAGAGCTTTCCTTCGCCCGCTTCCGGGTCCATCCCCTGTCCTTCGACAAGGCCCTTGAGGTAAGCCGCTTTTTCTCTGATAGTCATATGCTGTTCCTCCATTCAACTGCTCTCTGGTTCCTGCATTCCTGAAGCCGCCTGCAGCCAGAAGAAAACGATATGGCTGTAAGGAATACGGGCCTCAGGCTCTGGAAAGATATTCTCCGGTGCGGGTATCGACCTTGATCTTCTCACCCGGCTCAATAAACAGGGGAACCTTGATCTCGGCGCCGGTCTCAAGCGTTGCGGGCTTGGTTGCGTTCGTGGCAGTGTTGCCGGCGAAGCCCGGGTCGGTTTCTGTTACTTCGAGCTCCACGAAGAAGGGCGGCTCGACGTTGAAGACCTTCCCCTTGTAGGAGTAGATCGTGCACTCCATGTTCTCCTTGACGAACTTGAAGTTGTCACCCAGGACAGACTCGTCCACAGGCTCGAGCTCATAGGTCTCAGGATTCATGAAGTAATAGAGATTGCCATCCTGATAGCTGTACTCCATGCTCATGCGGTCAACCGTTGCGTTCTCAAACTTGGCCGTGGGGTTGAAGGATGTTTCTGTCACAGCACCGGTGATGACATTCTTCATCTTTGTGCGGACAAACGCCGCGCCCTTGCCCGGCTTGACATGCTGAAACTCAACGACCTGCATAACCTGGCCGTCCATCTCAAAAGTTACACCGTTTCTGAAATCGCCTGCTGTGATCATAAAAGGTACCTCCGAATCGAATGAAATAAATACACAGAACATATTCTCAGAAAAATTCTTTCCTATTTTACCGTATCCGTCGCTGTTTTGCAAGCGCTTTTTATATCGCTTTATGTGCCGGCATTCTTTTTATTGTCATTCCCGCAAAAAGCAGATATAATAATGTACTGCAGACCATGCTTCCCGGATTCGGACGCAGAAAAGGATCATCGACTATGGCCGAACAAAAACAACCGGATATCATGCACCGCATTGCGGCGGGGATCATCCGTTCCCGCTTTGTGATTCTGCTGCTTTTTCTGGCAGCAGGGGTCTATTGCGCCCTTTCCGTTGGCAGGGTGCGGGTGAGTTCTGATATCACGATCTTTCTGCCGGCGGACACCGAAACCCGCCGCGGCATCACCATCATGCAGGAGGAATTCACCTCCTATGCCTCAGCCGAGATCATGATCTCGAACATCCCCTATGAGACAGGCGTCCGCCTGGCGGACAGGATTGCCGCGATGGATATGGTCGCCGATGTGGCCTTTGACGACTCGCCTTCCCATTACCACAACAGTGCCGCTCTGTTTTCCATTTCCTTCAAGGGAGAAGCCGCGGGCTCGCTTTCCGGCGATGCCGATGACGCGGGTGTTCTGTCCACCATGCAGGAAATCCGCACGCTCCTCTCCCCCTACGATGCCTATTACAACACCGAGATCGGCGAAAACTATTTTGCCCAGCTTGCGCGTGAGATGGTCAGCGTTGTTCTCATCGCCGCGGTGGTGATCATCGCCATTCTGCTCTTTACCTCCCGCAGCTATTCTGAGGTCGTTATTTTCTTCATCGTCTTTGTGTTTGCCGCCCTTCTCAACATGGGCACAAACTACTGGTTCGGCGAGATCTCGTCCATCACCAATTCCATCGCCATTATCCTGCAGCTGGCGCTGGCCATCGACTATGCCATTATCTTCGCCCACCGCTATCAGGACGAGGCCGAGACATCCGGCTCTGTCCGCGAGGCGCTCATCGAGGCCCTGGCGCAGTCGATTGTCGAGATTTCGGCCTCCAGCCTGACTACCATTTCGGGCCTGGTGGCCCTGATGCTGATGCAGTTTCGCCTCGGGTACGATCTGGGTATTGTGCTGGCAAAATCCATCGTCTGCAGCATGCTGACCGTATTCCTTCTGATGCCGGGGTTAATCCATTTCTCCGCCAGGCAGATCAGCCGCACAGCCCACCGGAATCTTGTGCCGGACATCTCGGTCTGGGGCCGTTTCCTGATGAAATCCCACAGCTGCTTTGTATGGGTTTTTCTTCTCCTGGTGCCGCTTGGCATTGTCTGCTCGGGGCGCGTGGGATATGCCTTCAGCGACAGCGCCGTAAGCGAGCTCGTCTATTCCGAACACCGCAGCGCCATGCACAAGATCCACAACAGCTTCGCCCCGTCCACATATGTTGCGCTGCTGGTTCCCGCGGAGGATTTTGAAGCGGAAAAAGCCATTCTTCGGGAGACGACGTACCTGCCCGGTATCAAAAACGCCACCGGCCTTGCCAATATCGAGGTGGAAAACGGCCATATGCTGACCGATCTCTATACCCCCCGCATGTTCTCGGAGCTGCTGGACATCTCCTACGAGCAGGCGGCTCTGCTGTTCCAGGCCTACGGTATCCGGAATGAACAGTATCAGTCCATCTTCGGCGTCACCGAGCGCTACGAGGTCCCGCTGATTGATATGCTGCTGTATCTGTTCGACGTGATGGACAGAGGCGTAGTCGAGCTTCCCGCAGACCGCGTGGATGAGCTGAATACGCTTCGCGAGAGCATCGAGCGCGGCATCCGGCAGCTGCGCGGCAAAAACTGGAATCGGCTCGTCTTCACTTCCTCGCTCCCCGTGGAGGGAGAAGAGAGCATCGCCCTGGTGGAGAAGCTCCGCGGGATTGCCGAGCAGCACTATGGAAAGGGCAGCGTTCTCGTTGTGGGCGATATCACCAGCGCAAGGGATCTTTCGGCCTCATATACCAGCGATTCCAGCCTCATCAGTCTGCTTACCATCGCTTTTGTCTATTCGATTCTGCTTTTCACCTTCCGAACCTTCGCAGGGTCGGCCATTCTGGTTTTTGTGATCCAGGGAAGCATCTGGATCAACTTCTCATTCCCCTATCTCCGGGGGCAGCATCCCATGTTTGTCACCAATATGATCGTCTCGGCAATCGAGATGGGCGCTACCATTGACTATGCCATCGTTCTGATGAACCGTTACCTCGCCATGAAACAGAGTCTCCCGAAAAAGGCTGCCATGGTGCAGGCCGTCCGGCAAAGCTTCCCGACGGTGCTGACATCCGGGTCCATCATGACGCTCGCAGGTCTCCTGATCGCCTTCCGCGTAAGCGATGTATATGTCGGGCATATCGGGCTGGGCGTTGGCCGGGGGGCAATGATCTCCGTTATTCTGGTTCTGACGGTTCTTCCCCAGCTTCTTGTGCTGCTGGACGGTACCATTGAGAAAACCACCCTGCATGTCAGTCTGAGGGACAACATGCAGCAGGGAGAGAAAGCAACATGATCAAACTTCTTTTGCAGTACAGTTTCCGAAAACAGCATCCCGGGGTCTTCAGATTGATGCGTCGCGGCCTCGCCATGCTGTTTGCAGTTATCATGGCCGCAGGTCTTCCGGCCGCTGCCCTTGCCGAGGAAGCACAGCCGGATACCCCTTCCACCTCCATCCGCAGCGTTGAGGATTTCCTTGCGTTTGCTGAGGGCTGCTCTTCCGATATGTATTCGAGAGGGAAGCTGTTCGTCCTGTCCGCAGACCTTGACCTGAGCGGTATGGCGTTTTCTCCGATCCCCTATTTTGCCGGTGTCTTTGACGGGACAAACCACAGCATAAGCGGCCTCCGGCTTACGGCCGATGGCTCGCGGCAGGGGCTTTTCCGCGTGGTGGCAGGGGGCGCCCAGGTGAAGAATCTGACCGTCCGCGGGAATGTGACCCCCGGGGGCACAGCCTGCAGCGTAGGAGGCATTGTCGGGGTGAACAGCGGCTCGCTGTTCGACTGCAGCTTTGAAGGCACCGTAAGCGGGATTCAGGATGTCGGTGGGATTGTCGGCCGGAACGAGGCGGGCAGTGTCCTCAGCCGCTGTATAAGCGAGGCGGACATCACCGGAGAGCACCAGATCGGGGGTATTGCGGGCAGCAACGACGGAACCGTCTCTGCCTGCGCAAGCCGAAGCCGCGTGAACACCGTACCCGTTACCCCGTCTGAATCCCTCGCGGATCTCAGCCTTCGCGCCGAACAGTTCAATGGCCAGTTCGACCTTTCGCAGCTCTCGGAGGATGATTTCGTCAACCTCTCGAATATTGGAGGCATCGCCGGGGCCAGCACAGGTATTCTCGACAGCTGCCGGAACCATGGTGACGTTGGCTATCGCAGCACAGGCTATAACGTTGGGGGTATCGCAGGGCGGAGTAGCGGCTTTGTCAATGACTGCCGGAATTACGGGGAGATCCGGGGAAGGCGTGATACAGGCGGAATCGTTGGGCAGCTGGTTCCCTTCTCGGACTGGGATCTGTCGTCCGGCAAGCTCGATGCGCTCTCCCAGCAGGTGGATATTCTCAACGGTTATCTCAGCGGGATGGCCCTCCACACTGCCTATTACAGCCAGGAGGCAATGAATTCTCTCTCCCGCCTGCAGGATGAAGCCTATGGCGTGACGAATGCCCTGCAAAATATCATGAATGTTTCTCTGAGCAACGATCTCAGCATTCTCGACAGCATCATTGTTGATCCGGCTACCGGCGCTGTCAGCTTTGTGAGCCCGGATCTCAGCAATGTTGATCCCTTCGCCCTGACCTCTTCTCTCACTTCACTTTATGCCGAAGCGCAGGTGCTGGCAGAGCTTGCAAAAAACACCACGGGCACCCTCGCATCCGATCTTTATACCGTTGCCGGCCAGATCAGCAATGTTTTCAACGTCCTTTTCTCCACTGTCTCGTCCATCGGAAATGTCGCTCCGGAGACGGAGGATCTGTCCCGAAGAGAGGCCTATACACGCAATACCGGGGCCATCGCGCTCTGCCAGAACAGTGGCGATGTCATCGGGGAAAACAACTGTGGCGGCATACTCGGCACCGCGGCCTTTGAGGTTGAGTTTGACATGGAGGATCGCCTCAACGTATCCGACTATCTGACGGCGAATGCAAGGCACAATCTCTTTGCCGCCGTGCGGGACTGCTCATCCTTCTCGGAGGTTGAGAGCCGGAATGCCTGTGCAGGAGGCATCGCCGGGAGTATGGATATCGGGGTCATCACAGGCTCTGTGTTCAGCGGTGCCGTAAGCGCCGGGAGCGGAGACTATGTTGGCGGGCTGGCAGGCTCCTCCTCCGGGGCAATTCTCAACAGCTGGTCCCGGTGTCTGCTCACCGGCGGGAAATACATCGGCGGAGCTGCGGGCTTCGGAACCGATATCGAGAACACCCGCACCTGGGTACACTTCGCGCATCAGAATGAATACGCCGGGGCCGTTGCCGGATGGGCCGAGGGCATGCTGATCGGCAACCTCTACGCCGGCACGAATCCCGGCGGGGTGGACGGCATCAGCATGTACGGGCAGGCGGATGCGGTTTCCGAATCGGATCTGCTGAGCCTTGAGGGCGTCCCCGAGGCCTTTGGCCGTATCACCATATCCTACCGCAAGGATGGGGCCATTCTCTCCAGTGAGGAGATTCCTTTCGGTGGCAGCCTCATGCAGATTCCTCAGGTTTCAAACCGCGGAGAGGATTACTGGAGCTGGGAGCTTCCCGATGGTCCTGTTTTCGCCCCGCTGACGGTGGACGGCGCCTATCACTCGCCTGCCACCACACTCTCGACAGCAGAGGATCCGCCACGTTTCCTGGCTGAAGGGAGCTTCTACGACGGGCAGACCCTGACCGTTCTCCCCCTTGACCCCTCCGCGATGCAGGATCTCTCCCTGTTCCCGGAGCTTCCCGGTAGTATCTGGGCCGCCTATACGGTCTCCGTAAACGACTACAGCGGTGATCTTCTTGTTCGCATGATGAGCCCTGACGATGCCAGCCTTTATGTGCTTGCCGAAGGCGGCTCGCCTCAGCCCTGCACGGTAACGCGGGACGGCAGCTATCTTCTCTTCCATATGCCAAACGGCGCCACGGTAATATCCTCCGCGCCGGCTGCTGAGGAAGGCGTCTCCGGCATTGTACAGCAGACCGGCCCATACATTCTGATTCTGGAGGCTGCTGTCGTTGTGATTCTGCTGGCAGCCCTTCTGATTCTCCGTCGAAGAGACCGGAAAAAGCGTGCAGCAGGCGCACATGTTGCTTCCGACCCTGTTACCGGCCGGGCCGGCCCGACAGAATCGATGCCCGAATCACCCGAAGGCCCGGCCGACTCCGGGGAAGATACACAGCAGGGGGATGTCCTGTAAATGGATTATATACATCATGTCGATTCCCCGCTCGGCGGGATTACGCTGGCAAGCGATGGCGAAGCGATCATCGGCCTGTGGTTTGACGGGCAGCAATACTTTGGCTCTACGCTGGATGCCGTACACGAGGAGAGGCAGCTTCCGGTTTTCGATGAGGCCGGGCGCTGGCTGCGCATCTATTTCAGCGGAAAAGATCCGGGTTTTCTCCCACCGCTGAGGATGCGCGCAGGTGCATTTCGGAAAGAAGTCTGGGAGATTCTTCTGACAATCCCCCATGGTCAGACGATGACCTATGGCCATATTGCCGGGCTTCTTGCAGAAAAGGCAGGAAGGAATCATATGTCCGCCCAGGCCGTCGGCGGTGCCGTGGGGCACAATGCCATCTCCCTGATGATCCCCTGCCACCGTGTTATCGGAAGCGACGGAAGCCTGACCGGCTATGCCGGAGGCATTGACAGGAAGCGCAGCCTTCTCCGGCTTGAGCAGGAAGGAATTCTGCCGGGAATCATGCGGGAATAGCATAAGAATATCAGCCCTCCTGAAAGGGCAAAAGGTCATGTGGCCTGATGCCGGTTTCAGGAGGGCTGATTCTCTTTACCCTTTGGGCTGATCTGCTTCTTTCTGTGCCGGGCGCATCTCAGCACCACGGCACCGCGGGGCGATTATGCCTCACAGCTCTCGCCATGAGGGTCTTCGCTCTCCTTGAACATCTCCGGGTCGTAGGAGATGCCGTTTCTGTCATAATAATCCTTTACCGCCGCACGTACGGCCTCTTCTGCCAGAACGCTGCAGTGGATCTTGTGAGTGGGCAGGCCGTCCAGCGCTTCTACAACTGCCCTGTTCGAAAGCTCCAGCGCCTCTTCCACGCGCTTTCCCTTGATCAGCTCTGTGGCCATGGAGCTTGTTGCAATCGCGCTGCCGCAGCCAAAGGTATTGAACTTCACATCGGTGATGATGCCATCGTCCACCTTGATGTACATGCGCATGATATCGCCGCACTTTGCATTGCCGACTTCGCCGACTCCGTCAGCATCATCAATCTGACCTACATTCCGCGGATTGCGGAAATGATCCATTACTTTTTCACTGTAAAGAGCCATGTTAGTCCTCCCGGTTATTCAGAATGTTTTCTGTTGAATGCTTTAATCCGTTCATCATCTGTCCAACCTTTGTATGTCAGATCAGATGCTTCAGCTGTCCTTTTTCAAGCTCATCCCACACCGGGCTGATGCTTCTGAGATATTCCACCACTTTGGGCACAACCTCAATAATATGGTCGATCTGCTCCATGGTGTTGTATTCGCCGATGGAAAGACGCAGGCTGCCGTGGGCAACCTCATGCGGCAGGCCGATGGAGAGGAGCACATGGCTCGGATCCAGAGAGCCGGATGTACATGCGCTGCCGGAGGACGCACAGATCCCCTGGTCATCCAGCATCAGCAGCATGCTCTCGCCTTCGATGCCCTCAAAGCACATATTCACCGTGCCGGGGACATGATGATCGAGGCTTCCGTTTACCTTGCTGTGCGGAATCTTCGAGAGCTCGGCAATCAGCTTATCACGCATGGGAATAATCTTCGCCGTGTTCTCTTCCATGTGGTCGCAGCTTTCTTTCAATGCCGCCGCCATCGCTACGATACCGGCAACGTTTTCTGTGCCGGCGCGTTTGCCGCGCTCCTGTGCGCCGCCTTCAATAATATTTGAGAGGGCGATTCCCTTTCGCGCATACAGAACGCCCACGCCCTTCGGCGCGTGGAACTTATGCCCCGACATGGAGAGCATGTCAATGTTCATGGCCTGCACATCGATTGGCATATGACCCGCTGCCTGCACGGCATCCGTGTGGAAGAGGACCTTCTTCTCACGACACAGCGCACCGATCTCCGTGACTGGCTGAACTGTGCCGATCTCATTGTTGGCAAACATAATTGTCACAAGGCAGGTGTCCTCCCGGAGTGCCTGCGCCACGTCCTCCACGCGGATCACGCCGTCTGCGTGCGGGTCGAGCAGCGTCACTTCATAGCCTTCCTTCTCCAGCTTGGAAAGCGTATGAAGAACAGCATGATGCTCAAACTGGGTGGAAATAATGTGCTTCTTTCCTTTTCTGGCGCCAAGGCGGGCCGCCGAGACAATCGCCTGGTTATCCGCTTCGCTGCCGCCAGAGGTGAAGTAAATCTCTTTCGGGTTGGCGTTGATGCAGGCCGCAATGGTCTCGCGGGCTTCCGTCAGGGCCTCGGTGGCCTTCTGGCCGAAAGCATAGAGGCTGGAGGGATTCCCGTAATAGTCGGTCAGATACGGAAGCATCGCATCCAGCGCCGTCTTGCTTACGCTGGTCGTCGCGGCATTGTCCGCATATACAAACATACTGCACTCTCCTTTTCGTTTCATTCTACATACTGAATACTGATATATCGCAATTTAATCCTATCAAATCTGTAGGAATTATAGCATAGTTTTTCTATCTGTCAATACCCTATTCCATCACTATGTATTAATTTTGTTCAGGCAGTTTTATCCTGCTTTTGACGCCAGCGTTTTCCGTCAATCAGGTCCTGCAGTGTGACCGATGCCAGATAGCTGTTCGTGATATCATCCAGTTCCTTCCACATGGGAATGGTGAGGCATTCCCCCGCGCGGTCACACTGAATGGAACCGTCCTGGATGCACGCGACCGGCGCCAGGTTATCTTCAATACAGCTGAGGATTTCCTGAATCGTGTACTCCTCCGGCTTTCTTGCGAGGCGGTACCCGCCTTCCTTTCCGCGTGTACTCTCAACCAGATTATTCCTTTTCAAGTGAGATATGATCATCTCCAGATACTTCAGTGAGATATTCTGTCGCTCCGCCGCAACCTTCAGGGATACAAAGCCGTCATCCGCGTGCTGGGCAAGGTCCATCATCACCCGCAGAGCATATCGTCCTTTGCTTGTAATATTCATGGATACACCCCCTTCAGAATCAGTCAAATATACATTTTCTTCAATATACCACAAGTTCAGTAGGAATTAAAGATATCTATCTCAATTTTTTGTTAAATATTTCATTTTCCTGCGTAATATTCTGTAGATGTAAAGGCGTTGTCTCAAAATAGCTTAGCATGCTATTGATAGGCAACGCCTCTTTGATTTAGCCAGAATTGTGGAAAAAGAGGTTAAATCAAGCTCTGAGAAGTCAAAATGTGAAAAACCATCTAAGGAGTACAGCAAAACTGCAGCGCTCCCGGATGGTTTTTCTGTGTTCAGTTAGCAAAAGATATACAGTCCCGCCGGAAAGCCCTTCGGAACAACAAGACCTGTTCCCAAGCGGCCGGTTTGTATTTTATGATGCAGCTTGAGAAGATT
>CADBNC010000036.1 GCA_902795885.1 Oscillospiraceae bacterium | reverse complement strand
TACTGGTCCCATCGTGCTGAAGGCTTCGAAGTCCAGCGTCTCCGCGAATTTGAGAGCGAGAAAAAAGAGCGCTGGCTTATGGAGTTTCGGAAATATCTACCGCAGGGCAAGCCTCTTCGTGTTCTGGACATCGGTACAGGCACTGGCTTTTTCGCCTGTATTCTTGCAGAAGAAGGGCATGCCGCCACCGGTATTGACCTGACCCCTGACATGATCGATCATGCGGAGCATATGGCGGCTGTTCTCGGTCTGGATGCGAGCTTCCATGTCATGGATGCCGAAAATCCGGAATTTGAGTCGGAAAGCTTCGATGTGCTCGTGACACGGAACCTGACCTGGACACTGCCGCACATTGCCAGAGCATACAGCGAATGGTACAGAATTCTGAAACCCGGTGGCGTTCTGATTAACTTTGATGCGGATTACTGCGCTGCAATGGAAGAAGACGAAGAGATCGAACTGCCGGATAATCATGCGCACAAACTGGTTCCGGAGTTTCTCGCGCTCGAAAATGAGGCCATCACCATGGAAATCGGAGCCTATCAGCAGCCGCGTCCGCAATGGGATGTACAGCTGCTTGTGGAGGCGGGTTTTGAGCGGATCTGTGTGGACATGGGCGTCTACAGGCGTATCTACGCTGAGATCGATGAGTTCTATAACCCCACGCCGATCTTCACGATAGCGGCCTATAAATAAGCCAAAAGGCGACTGTTCTGTAAGCCCTGAGAAAGCACAGAACAGCCGCTTAAGGGATGGACAGGCGGCGGAGTATCCGCCTCTGCCGCCTCCATTATACCTTAGCTTGCGGATACAGGCAAGAAAGAAATTGGAGGAAAAAAGAATGAAAAAAGCATTGTCCTTTACGCTGATCCTTTGCCTGATACTGTGTCTCTTTGCAACGACCGCCTCGGCGGAGGGCAAGAAGACCATGGTCATCGGCGATACCACATTCAATGCGGAAAACTGGGAAGAGACCATCGACCCGCACCGCACCTATAACGGCTGGCCATGCATCCGTTATGGCGTTGGCGAAACGCTGGTTCACTACACCGACACCATGGAACTGGAACCCTGGCTGGCAACTGCCTGGGAAAACGACAGTAACCTGACCTGGACCATCACTCTTCGCGATGGTGTCAAGTTCTCCAGCGGACGCGATATGGATGCGGAAGCCGTCAAGCAGTGCTTCGAGCACCTGCTGGAAAACCATGACCGCGCCCCCGGTGACACAAAGATCGACAGGATGGAGGCGGCCGGTCAGACGCTGACCATCATCACATCCGAGCCAAACCCCGCTCTGATGAACTATCTCGGCGATCCCTATGGCTGCATCATTGACGTTGACGCATCCGACTTTGAAACCGGTATCGCTGTCGGCACAGGCCCCTATGTTGCGGTCGACATGGTGACGGATGATCACCTGACCCTTGTTCCCAATAAGTACTATTGGAATGGCACGCCGAAACTGGACGAGCTTACCATCCGTACGCTCTCCAACGGCGACACGCTTTCCGCTGCTCTGCAGGCGGGCGATATTGACGCTGCCTACGGCATGGCATACGAAGCATATCCGAATTTCGAGAACCCTGCCTACCAGTTCTCCAGTATCCAGACCTCCCGTGCATTCTTCGGCTCCATGAACATGACAAGCCCCATCATTCAGGATCCGGCGGTGCGCAAGGCCGTTGCCATGGGCATCAATAAGGAAGGCTTTGTGTCTGTTCTGCTGGATGGTCACGGTGTTGTGGGCAACGGCGCCTTCCCCGACGGCTTCAGCACATTCGGTGGAGAGAACATCACCACCGAGACCTATGATCCCGATGCCGCCAAGGCCGTTCTGGAAGAAGCCGGATGGATTGATTCCGACGGAGACGGCATCCGCGAAAAAGACGGTACCAGGCTGGTAATCCGCTGGCTGACCTATCCCAGCCGTCAGGAGCTTCCTCTTCTCGCCGAGTCCGTACAGGCATCCCTGAAGGAGATCGGCATTGAGGTGGACATCAACTGCACGGCAAACCGCCGTCAGTTCCTCGCGGATATGACATCGTGGGATATCTACGCCTCCGCTCTGGTAACGGCTCCTTCCGGAGACCCGCAGTATTTCTTCACAACCTCCTGCCTGCCGGGCATGAGCTATAACTTCGGCGCCTATGAAAACGAGCACGTGAACGAGCTGATTGATCAGCTCGCCACCGAATTTGACACTGCGAAACGTGCCGAGCTCGCCATCGAACTTCAGCAGGCCATCCTGGACGACAATGCCTATGTCTTTTGCTCCTTCCTGCAGATGAACATGATCTCCAAGGCCACTGTTTCCAACTGGACAGCACACGCCTGTGACTATTACGAAGTCACCGTTGATCTGGATATCAACTGACGGACGCACAATCTGCCTGCACAGCCCCCATTCGGAGGGCTGTGCAGGGAATGAAGGCAAGATAAAACGCGATTCTGAGGGCAGACCGCTCTTTCGTGAGGTTTATCTATGGATCTGGAAACTATCCGCAGACAATGGATCCTTGCCCCGGGGAATGTGTCGGCAGAAGCCGCAGCCTGGGACAGTGAGGCGGAGAACTATCTTTTCGAAGAGAAGAACAACTTTGAAGATGATCCGTTTTTGCGTTTCATCGCAGAAAAAGCAGCTCTGACGAGCGAAATGCGCACCCTGGACGTCGGCTGTGGTGCAGGTGCCTATTCTGTTGCCATGGCGCAGAGAGTCGGGCAGGCAGACGGAGTGGATTTATCGCCCCGCATGGTGAACCTGGGCAACGCCTACGCAAGGGAACACGCAATCACGAATCTGCGTCTTTGGGTTGAAAACTGGCATACCTGTGATATCGCACCACTCCGGAAACAATATGATCTGGTATTCGCGCATACGACCCCTGCGGTCGCCGATTTCACGACGCTCGTGAAACTCTGTGAGGCATCACGGGGCTGCTGTTTCCTCTGTAAACCGGCACGCCGCAGCGACCAGGTTTTTGACGAAATCAGGCGCCTTGCCGGCCTTCCCGTCCGGCATGATATCGATGATTCTGTTGCCTTCACCTTCGACACGCTGTGGGGTCTTGGATATGACCCGGAAGTCCGTTATGCAAAAACACAGTGGCTTCCTGAACGCACTCTGGAGGAAGCAGAGCGTTGGTACATTGGAAGAATCCGTGGGCAAAACCTTCTGGACGAAGAAACCGAACACAGGATCAGAGGATTCCTGCGGGAAATCAGCATAAACGGTATCGTAAAAGAGCGTATCGACACAACACTTGTCAATATCTGCTGGCACGTGGAGAAATAACCGCTTAAGCACTGTCTGCGCGGCAAACTGCGCAGCGCTTTGGAAGAAATCTGCAGCAAACAACTGGAGGAAATAAAGATGAAGGAAAAAAGAACATGGCTGGCTATGATTCTGGCCATCCTGATGCTGGGCTCACTTCTGCCCGGCTTTGGCGGATCCGCCTTTGCGGAGTCCGATGCGACCCGTACAATCACCGATGTTTTCGGACGTGAAGTAGAAATTCCGCTCAATGTCAGCACTTGTGCGGCTCTGGGCAGCGCAGCCCGCCTGATTGTTTACGCCGGTGGCGTGGACAGCATTGTCGGTGCCACAGAAATGGAACTGCGCGGTGATCCCGGCATGCCCTATGCCTATGCAAATCGTGAGCATTTTGCCGCCTGCGGGGCTGTAGCATCCGGCGGAAGCGGCAATGCTGACTATGCCGAGGCACTGGTTGAGCTGGATCCCGACGTGGTGTTTTATCAGGATTCGGATACGGTTGCGATGGAAGACCTTGCGAAGAAAACCGGTCTGCCTGTCATCGGTGTATATGGCGACGCCTTTAACTCCCATTATCTGACCGATTCCATTATCCTCATCGGTGATGTACTTGGCACATCCGAGCATGCCAGCGCTGTGGCCGAGGCCATCACAGGCTGGGTCGAGGATCTGGACAGCCGCACCAAAGACATTCCCGAAGAAGACAAGCCTACTGTCTATCCCGGTGCCGTCAGCTGGAGCGGCGGCCACGGTTTCACCGGCACTTACGTCGGATATGCGCCTCTCGAGGCGATCAACGCCATTAATCTGGCAGACCAGCTTGACGCCTCGGATGGTGTTGAGGTCAGCATGGAACAGATCCTCGAGTGGGATCCTGATATCATTTTCCTCAACCCCGGCAACATGAATCTGGTCAATGAAGACTACGCTGCAAACGGTGCTGCAATCGACAGTCTGCGTGCTGTTCAGGAAGGCAAAGTGTATGCCCAGGTCAACTTCAACTACTACTGGTGCAATATGGAGCTCGCCATCGCTGATTCCTACTATGCCGGTACTGTCATCTTCCCGGAAGCGTTCGCGGATGTGGACTTCAATGCCAAGGCTGAAGAAATCTTCAATACCATGATCGGTATGGATTATCTTGATGTTCTGGATGAAAACGGCTATGGCTTTGGCCCCATCACAATAGGCGCCTGATGCATGGGAAGCACGAACCGTATTAACGGACAGGAATACCGTTCTTTCATCGGGCGAAAACGATTATTCGTTTTCGCCCTTCTGATTGTAACAGTACTGGTGTTTCTTTTCGCCATTGCTCTTGGTTCCTCGACCGTTCCGCTGGGACGTGTAATCGCAACACTGATGGGTCACGGCGTCCAGAAAGAGAAAATCATCGTTCTGAATCTGCGCCTTCCACGTGCTGTAACAGCTATCATCGCCGGCTTTGGTCTGGGTATTGTCGGCTGTGTGATGCAGGGTATTCTGCGGAATCCTCTTGCCTCCGCTTCAACCATTGGTGTCTCGCAGGGGGCGGCTTTCGGCGCGGCCTTTGCCATCATCGCTCTGGGGGGAGGCCTCATGTCTGCCAGTACTGCCGGAGCACAGCTTTCCGTTACCAGCCCCGCCGTAACGACACTGTGTGCCTTCATTGGCTCCATGATGTCCACACTCTTTATCGTGGGTCTCTCCCGCTTTCGCAGTATAAACGCCGGGACGCTGATTCTGGCCGGTGTGGCACTCAGCTCGCTTTTCTCAGCGGGCACCACGCTGCTGGAGTATTTTGCCGACGACGTGCGTGTGGCGGCAGTGGTCTACTGGACCTTCGGTGATCTGGGCAGCACCTTCTGGAAGGATATCGCCTTCATGGCGGCAGCCGTACTGCTGGCAAGCATCTACTTTGCCTGCAACTGCTGGAACTACAACGCCATGCAGGGCGGCGAAGACACTGCGAGGGGGCTCGGCGTCAACACACAGCGGATTCTGATTCTCGGCATGGTGGTGGGATCTTTTACCGCATCGGTAATCGTATCCTATATCGGCATCATAAACTTCGTCGGCCTGATTGCCCCGCACATGGTGCGGAAATATGTCGGTACGGACTACCGCTATCTGCTGCCCGCTTCCGGTCTGGCCGGGGCAATTCTGCTGCTCTTGAGTGATACGGTTGCCAGACTGGTTGTAGCGCCCATTGTGCTGCCCATCGGCGCAATCACCTCCGTACTGGGCGCTCCGCTGTTTTTGTGGATCATCTTCAAAGGCAGGTGGAAATCATGATACAGGCAGAACATGTCCGCTTTGCCTATCGAGGCATGGAGCCGGTGCTGCGAGATCTGAATCTCACGGAGGAACCCGGTCGGTGCCTGGCCTTTCTCGGCAACAACGGCGCGGGAAAAAGCACCTTTCTCAAATGCCTCAACCGCATTCTGGAGCCGCAGGATGGCCTTGTAGTCGTGGACGGGATGGAGATCCGAAACACGTCCCGCACGCAGATCGCAAAAAAACTTGCCTATGTGGAGCAGCACACAGATGTCAGCCGCCTGACCGTGTACGATACGGTTTTGCTGGGGCGTAAGCCGCATATGCGGCTCGGTCCGTCTGCGGAGGACTATGCCATTGTAGACGCCGCCATCACCCGCATGCATCTGGATGCACTGAAACTTCGGTACATTGACGAACTCTCCGGCGGTGAGCTGCAGAAGGTTGTACTGGCCAGGGCACTTGCCCAGCAGCCGAAGGTACTTTTGCTCGATGAGCCCACCGCCAGTCTGGATCTGCGCAACCAGCATGAAGTCATGCGGATTGTTTCCCAGATTGCAAAAGATGACGGCATCACGGTCGTGGTGGTTATCCACGACCTGAACCTGGCGCTCAAGTACTGCGACCGTTTTCTGCTGATCCACGAAGGTCATGCCTTCTGCTATGGGGACAGCACGGTCATTACGCCTGAGACGATTCGCACGGTCTACGGCGTTGAGGCAGAGATCACTGAGCTGCATGGCAGTAAATTCGTTATTGTGACATAGGAGAACGAATGGAAACCACAAGAGAAAACTGGGACAAAATGGCCGGAAACTATCAGGACGTATTCCGCCTGGGGCTCAATGACTACAACGCCGCTCTTCTCCGTTTCTGGACGGATGAGGGAATGCTCTTTCCCGGTGCACGGGTGCTTGACATCGGATGCGGCGTGGGCAAATACGGTACTTATCTCGCGGAATTAGGATATGATGTGACACTGACGGACATCTCCGCCGAGATGCTGCGCCACGCAGAGGAGAACATGGCAAAATACCATACACCATGGGCAGTATACCGCTGTGACT
>CADBNC010000035.1 GCA_902795885.1 Oscillospiraceae bacterium | reverse complement strand
TGCCCAGGCGCTTCTGATCCGCCATGGCTATGGCTGCGGCGGGAGGATCATCGCCGGGCGCGAGAATCCCGACGGCGAATTCGGCCCCATGACCGAAAAGGCAGTAAAAAGCTTCCAGCATCTGCATGGTCTCAGCCCGGATGGAGAGATAGGTTCAGAAACATGGGAAAAGCTGCTGATGACATAATAAAAGGGAAGAAGCCGTGGGTCTCTCCTTTATCGCATTAAAAATGCTTTAATTTCCATTTCAGGTATTGCCTTTTCACCGGGAGATTGCTATTATGTTTACATAATGTTTTTGTGAGAGGTGTACTACCATGTTGAAGAGAAGCATGAGTATTATTATGGCTCTCTTTCTTTTGCTTAATACACAGGCCGGGATGGTATTTGCCGATACTCCAGAGGACCAGACCATCGACAATGCGTCCGGCAATGCTGTATCAGAGCAGTCTGAAATGAAAAAACCGGAAGAATCGCCGGCGGTTAAGAGTGATGTACCTGTGGTGGAATCAGACATAGCGAAAGTGGATCCGCCGGTAGAATCTTCCGTCCCGGAGAAAGTGGTTCCTCCTGCTGAATCAACAGCTCCGGATGCAGTCGACCCGCTGTCTGTTTCTTCCGTCCCGGCAGAAGTGAAAGATCCTGTCGTTCCTGTCACACAAGAGGAAAACGGGCAAAAGGCTGATGAGAAGAAGGATGCAACTCCAGATGTGAAGGAGCCTGTAAAGCAGAATCAGACAAGCCCCGAGGTTGTTAAACCCTCAACGACAAAGGAAACTGAACAAAAGGAACTGAAGACTGAGGTCGAGACGGTCAACGTCAGCCGCCCAGCTTTGTTCAGTGGCAACCTTACACAATATGAAGACTTCGTCTATGAACCCGACGGAGACGGGATCAGGATCACAAAGTACCTGGGAGAAGAGACAGGCGAGCTGATTGTCCCGGCAGAGATAGAAGGCAAGCCAGTTACGGCAATCGGTGACAGTGCTTTTTCACAATGTGAGGCATCGTCAATTATTATTCCGAGCACGGTAACCGCTATTGGAGATGGGGCATTTGCCGTCTGCAAATTCCAGTCTTTTTCCATACCGGCCTCTGTTAGATCCATAGGCAAGCGTGCTTTTTCATTGTGCTGGCAATTAAGCAGCATTGTTATTCCTGCTTCAGTATCTTCAATCGGCCGGTCACCTTTCTCTGCATGCACAAGTTTGCAGAGTATTACGGTAGAAAAAGGGAACACAAATTATAGTAGTCTCAATGGATCATTAATTGAAACTTCAACGATGAAGCTGATCAGCTACCCGTATGGCACCATTATCGGAGACACAGTGAATATTCCAGCAGGGGTAAAAATAATTGGAATGGACGCATTTTTGGGTGCCTCTTGCAAAGATGTGGTGATTCCGGAAACAGTTGAGAAAATCGAGCAAGATGCATTTATTAATTCGAGTTTGACCTCTTTGATTATTCCGGGGTCAGTGAAAACAGTTGGCTCTTCTGCATTTGCTGGCTCTTTGTCATTACAGACGGTTACTCTCAATGATGGAGTAGAATCAATCGGTTACAGCGCTTTTGCGAACTGCACAGACCTTGAATTCATCAGCATTCCCGACAGTGTATCCAGTATTGCAAATGATGCGTTCGATCAGGATTATAAACTCTTCATCTCCGCAAATGCGGGCAGTTATGCTGCACAGTATGCGGAAACCCAGCGCATCCGGCATGGGCATCCGATTCAGGAGGATCCCGCGGTCATCGTCGCAATGAGCGACGATCTGTTTGTCCCCCAGGTGCTGAAGGATGACACAAGATATGCGGATGTCACCGCCGTGAAAGAAGCCCTGAATCAGAATGCAGACGCTGAATTCACTGCTGTATACGGGGAGAGCAAGCCTGCTGTTCAGACAGCGTACTATGAGCTTACACCGTTTGAGAAACAGGATAACCTTATCGTTTCGGCTGAAGGGAAAACCTTTGAAAGCGGCCTCCCCTTCACAATCCCATACCCGGAAGGAACAAACGCGGCAGGTTATCGCTTTGTTATCTCTCATCTGAAGAGCACCGGCGATGTTGAAACCGTGCCGCACACAGAGGAAGAAACAGGCCTTCGCGTTGCGCCAAAAACCTTCTCCCCCTTTGCGGTTTCATATGTGGCGGATGGAACGCTTGCCGTTACCTTCGTGACGGGAGATTATGGGACACCGCCGGAAACCCAGTATGTCGCGCCCGGCGACACGGCCACCGAGCCGGAAGCCCCAACCGCGGACTACCAGCGTTTTGAAGGATGGTATCTCGATCCGGATTATACAATTCCCTTTAAATTCGCGACGCCGATCACGGTCGATACCACGCTTTACGCCAAGTGGACGCATGTGCACAGGCTGGTGCATTATACGGCAAAGCAGCCGACGTGCACGCAGAACGGCAACATTGAGTGTTATTTATGCCGCGGCTGCGGGAAATACTTTGAGGACGACAAGGCAACCAAAGAGACCACAGACACCTCCAAAATCCTGATCAAAGCTCTTGGACATACTTTTCAGGGCGGCATTTGCAAACGGGAATATGATAAGGACGGCACGATCGTCAAGGATCCCTCCTTTGTGCCGAAGATCACAAAGGGCGATGGCGTGACGGTCAACTATGGCTCAGCGCATGAGCTGACGGCGAATATGAATTACGCTACCTTCCAGTCCTTCGTGATTGACAATCAGACCGTGGGCAGCCAGTACTATACCGTGAAGGAAGGCAGCACGGTCATCACCCTGCCCGCGACTGTGATTAACTCGCTCTCAGCCGGCAAGCATACCGTCCAGATCAAATCCCTGATTGGGACCGCGTCCGGGAGCTTCACCGTCGCCAGCAAATCCTCCGGAACTTTTTCCGGAACGGTATCCGGCCCGAAGACAGGGGACGAGAGCAATGTTGGTCTGTGGTGTGCTGTGGCTGTCATCTCGCTCGCTGGGATTTCAGTAATAGCAACGCATTTGATCCGCAGCAGGAAGAAAAAGAATAATCATTAACAAGAAATCGGGCCGGAGTTTTCTGGCCCGATTGTTTATGCCTGCGGCGGGAGAATCATCGCCGGGCGCGAGACTCCGGACGGTGAATTCGGCCCTGTCACCGAGAAAGCAGTAAAAATCTTCCAGCACCTGAAGGAACTGAAAGTGGATGGTGAAATCGGAGCGGAGACCTGGGAAAAGATGCTGATGACATGAAGAAGAGGGTGTCCTGGTTGAACTGTCCATCCTGTTATGGTATATTCATGGTACAACCACACAAGTTTTAGAAGAAAATGTTTGAAAGCATGAGAATACAGGGAAAGAAAGGACGCAGCGGAAATGAAGAAAATTCTCTCAATGATTCTTGTTTTTGCAATGATGCTCAGCCTGTCCGTTTTATCATTTGCGGATGGCACATGGAAATGCTCCAATGGGCATGAAAACCCGGATACGAACTTGTTTTGTGGCAAATGCGGAGAGAAAAAGCCTGAGGTTGTAACATGGACATGCAGCAATGGACATGAAAACCCGGCGGAGAACAGTTTTTGCACCCAGTGTGGAGAGAAGAAAGCAGCGGATGCCAATACAGTATCGGCTAGTCAAAAAGAATCAGCATATAATGAAGCGGCTGACCAATCAGATTCTCATGAACAAGAACAAATAAAAACCTTGCCATGCCCTGACTGTGCCGGAGAAGGGAGAGTTTCTTCCTCATGTACATCATGTAATGGCAGTGGCCGGACTGGCAGTAGTAATTCTACCTGCAGCAAATGCGGCGGCACGGGGAAAGTTTATTCTGCTCAGCAGAGAGCGCTTATTTCAACCGATGCTGCGCTTGGTTCCGGCAATATTGATGTCGGAGCTCCAAAAGATCTCTGTATGAATTGTTTTGGTACAGGTAAAGCATCTGATAAATGCGGCAGCTGCAAAGGTACCGGAAAGATTTACAGCATCTGCTCCACCTGTCAGGGTAGCGGTGTTGTCAAGAGTGACGGCGTAAAGGCAGCTGCGACGGACAACAAAACATCAGACTCGGTATCGCCACGACAGATTGGATACAATCAACTGATAAATGCAGAAATTGGCGACTATGTAACGTTTGGCTCCTATGAACAGGATAATAACCTGGATAACGGCAAAGAAGATATCGAATGGCTTGTTCTGGACAAGGAAGGCAATCGACTTCTGGTAATTAGCAAATATGCGCTTGATTGTCAGCCATATAATTTAAAAAAAGAAGGTGTGACTTGGGAGACATGTTCTCTGCGCGGATGGCTGAATGAAACATTTCTGTATTCAGCATTCAACGAGGAAGAGCAATCATTAATACCCACAGTAACAGTTGATGGAGGAAGGAATCCTATTTATGGTACAAACCCTGGGAATAAAACTCAAGTTAAGGTTTTTATAATTAGTGTTTCGGAAGCAAATAAATACTTTGAATCGTATGAAGCTATGGAATGTATTCCAACAGCCTATGCGATAGCCCAAGGTGCATCGACAAGCGATACGCTTGACGGAGTCTGTTACTGGTGGTTGAGATCACCGGGTAGCTTTACATATCTTGCGACAGCTTTTAGCGCAGTCGGATTATACAGGGAAGGCTACAAAGTCTCCAGCGCCTACGTGGGGGTTCGCCCCGCTTTATGGATCGATATAGCGCAATAGTTAATAAAAACTGAACGCAACTTCTTCCGACAGTGTTTTGCTCTTACTATACTGCAGTGAAGATGTAAGAGAAGAATGATAGACAGTAACAATAAAACAGGATGGCCAGACTGGAGTCTCCACTGAGGCTGCCCTTTTGACAAAATAAAGAAAAGGGAGAGGCACACAAAAACGTGCTTCTCCCTTGCCACTTAAACTGGAATTCCTTTTTAAGGCTCATGCCCCTCCGGATCAGTTATCAGGATGCTCCTGCGCCAGGGCCTGACAGAATTCTTCAAACTCCGTCTGGCGTTCTGCGTAATCAAAATGGAACTCCTTACGCACAGTCGTATCTTCTGCGCGGTAGTAAAGATACATCCAGGGACCGGAATCTCCGGTTTCGTCGGATTCTTTGGGCTCATCTGCAGTGCCGCCTGTCAGATAATAAAGAAACTCGTCCCATTCATAAATGGACAGGGAAACCGTACCGGAAGCGGTGATATCAGCCTCAGAGGCCCATCCATAATCATCTTCTGTTTTTCTGGTTTCATGCTCAAACCAGTATTCACCATCTTCAGTATAAAACCGGTATCTCTGGTAAAGAGCGTTATAGCCTGACCAATCATAGGTATAGCAGAAGTCGACAATGTCGCTCTGCATGATTGAAATGCCTGTGATGTCTGCATCCGTGTAGTCGTGGGGAGGAACATAAACCATGCTGTTGCGGGATTCCTCATGGAGCGTCACATCATGGCCCGGCATTTTGAAGGTAAAGGCATATCCGTGCTTATCATCGTAACTCTCCCTCATTTGCACGTCATCATCGATGTAAAAGTAGTAGTCGGTGTCGGTCGCAATGAAATTATAATACACTGTTACTCTTTCGCCCTCGGCATATTCTGTTTTCCTGGATTCGAAGCCGTATCCATCAAAATTCACTCTGTATTTTTGCGTTCCGCAGCCGGAGAAAGACAGCATAATCAGGATCCCAAGCATGAAGACTACCTTTTTGGCATAACGGCTGAAGTTATCTCCCCAGCCAAAACGGTCGCGATAGATACGCTTATGTGCTTCAGCGACATAGTGTTCCTCCCCAGGCTTGAAGGGGCGGATGATGCGTTTTGATGAAAGATCAGGCATTTTCTCCTCCGGGACAATAAATTCATAGAGCTGGAAATTGGTCCAGCCGTATCTTCGTAATACATCTGATTTTATTTCATCTTTCATACACACCATCTCCCTTAATTGATCATCTCCGCCGGTGACCATTTTAATTTGTTTTTCTACCTGTCCTGGGCAATGCGCCGTATGGCTTCGCGGTCGATCAGCCTGAACTGATCCTCCGGGGGATACAGGCAGCCGCCGTAGAAAATGGAGCGGTTGTTGAAGGTGGAGCTGTCGGTCATGGTTCGGTGGACAGCGATGTGCAGCTGGCCGGCTCCGGTTTCTGCGGCGATCCGCTTTATGTTGCGGGGGGTGATGCCTGCGCCGGGGAGAATCTGAATTCTGCCGGAAGCGTATTGGATCATCTCGCGGATTATATCTGTCGCGTCGCTCACATCCGCCTCCTGCCCGCTGGTCAGGATTCTGGTGATGCCGGCTTCCGAGAGCATATCGATGGCCTCTTTCCAGTCAGGGACGACATCAATTGCCCGGTGGAATACGCTCTCTTTTCCGGCTTCCTGCGCAATTGCCGCAAGGACGCGGGTCCGCTCGGCATCGATATGCCCGTCCGGCGTCAGGAATCCGAAAACAAGGCCGTCAGAGCCGTTTTTCAGAAGCAGCCGGGCATCCTCCAGGCAGACCCGGAACTCGGTTTCCGTATAGCAGAAGCCGCCTTCGCGGGGCCGGATCATGGTCATCACCGGGAGCGATGTCTCCGCTTTCACAACGCGGAGGGAGCCCACCGTCGGCGTCAGACCGCCATGGAAGAGATCGCTGTTGAGCTCAACACGGTCTGCGCCGGCCCGGAAGGCCTCCAGAACGTCTTCCGCGCTGCCGCAGCAGACCTCGAGGAGTATTTCTCTATTGTCAATTCTCATGCTTTTTGCAATCAGATCAGAATTCCGCGCTTCCTGGCGTCAAAGGTGAGCTCGTCCCGGAAATTCGGATGGGCGATGGCGATCAGCTGCTTCACACGGGAAGAGAGAGTCTGGCCCCGCAGATGGGCGATGCCGTATTCTGTCACAATGTAATCGACATCGTTTTTGCTGGTGGTGACGACAGCGCCGGGAGTCAGAGAGGGCTTGATTTTGCTGATGGTACCGTCCTTCGCGGTGGAGGCGAAGGCGATGAAGCTTTTTCCGCCCTTTGACTGGCAGGCCCCACGGACATAGTCCACCTGGCCGCCGGAGCCGGAAATGATCTTCGTGCCGATGCTCTCGGCGCAGACCTGCCCGAACAGATCCACTTCAAGCGCCGCGTTAATGGAGATCATATTGTCGTTCCGGCAGATCACCTCCGGGTTGTTCACATAGTCAACGGGAAGAATCTCGATGGCGGGGTTATCGTCAACGTAGTCGTTGATCGCCTTGGAGCCGAAGGCAAAGGTCGTGACGCTCTTGCCGCGGTGGATCTGCTTATGGCTGTTGTCAACCGCGCCGCACTCGATCAGGTCCACCATCGAGCTGGTGAACATCTCGGTATGAATGCCGAGATTGTGCTTGGATTTCAGCGCAAGGCCGACCGCGTCCGGGATGGCGCCGATGCCGAGCTGAATGCAGGCCCCGTCCGGGATCTGCTCAGCGATCAGATTGCCGATGGTGATGCTGATATCATCCAGCTTCGGTGCGGGGAGCGTGGGCAGCTCAAAGGTGTTCTCCACAAGGCCGTCAATCTGGCTGATATGGATCTGGGTTCCGCAGACGGCGCGGGGCTGGTTTTCGTTCACCTCCACGAAGATATGCTTTGCCTTGTCTATCATGGCGGGGGAATAGGAAGTGACGGTGCCGAGGCTGAAATAGCCGTGTTTGTCCATCGGCGAGACGGAGACGCAGAAGGCGTCATAATCGTAATTGGCGCGGATATGGCGCGGGCAGTCGCGATAATAATTGGGAATAAAGTCCGCAAACCCGGCAGCCAGGGCTTTTCTTGCACCGTTGCTGGCAAACCAGGATTCCCCTGTGATTTTTCCGGCCAGATGCTCGTCCTGCAGGAAGGAGAAGGGGAAGATATCGAGAAGCACCTGGACGCGCACGCCGCTGAGAGCGCCGCTTTCGGCCCTTCTGCAGAGAGCGTCCATGATGGCGGGCGTCTGGGCAAGGGCGGCGTCCATTCCGATCAGCCAGCCGTTTTCCACACGGGCGGCGACCTCGTCGGCGCTGATTTTTTTCTGCTGATAAAGAGCGGGATAATCTGTCATATCGAACCTCCGGTAGTTGTTGGGATCAGAATATCAGGAATTTGCGCTGTCCATTTTACACGAAAACGGATGCAAATACCAGAACAAGATTCAAAATTCCTCAGAAGAGAAGGGCGTCAGCAAAAAACAGATGAAATAAATCCGGATAACTGGTATAATAATGGCCATCAGCAAAAAACGGATGTGCGTTCATCATGAATCAGATTATCATACATGTCGATATGGACGCGTTCTATGCTTCGGTTGAAATCCGGGATAACCCCGACCTCGCCGGAAAGCCTCTGATTATCGGCTCGCTTCCTTCTGAGCGGGGCGTTGTGGCAACCTGCAGCTATGAGGCGAGGAAGTACGGCGTCCACTCTGCCATGAATATCAAGGAAGCATACCGGCTTTGCCCGAACGGCATCTACATGCATCCCAACTTTGACAAATACAGGGTGGAATCAGCAAAGCTGCATCAGATCTGGAACGATTATGCCTCCGCCTCGGAATACATTGCGCTGGATGAGGCCTATCTGGACGTGACAGAGACTGCAGGCGATATTGAAACGGCCAGGGAATACGCGAGGGAGATCAGGCGGAGGTCAAGGGAAGAGCTTGGCCTGAGCTGCTCCGTAGGGCTTGCCTATTCCAAAACCGCGGCAAAAACAGCCAGCGAGGAGAAAAAGCCGGACGGATATTTTGAGATTCTCTTCGCGGAGGATTTTGTGGCGCTCATGGCAGACCGGGATGTGCGCGCCCTCTATACGGTCGGGGCCAAAACGGCGGAGAAGCTGAATCAGATTGGCGTGTTCAGGGTAAAGGACATCCGGGCGAGGACAGAGGACATCATACAGCTTCTCGGGCAGCAGGGAAAGCTGATTTCGGAGCTGGCCGCCGGCGTGGATGACAGAAAGGTTATGCCATACAGGCCGGAGGATGCAAAATCGATCAGCCGCGAGCTGACCTTTCAGGAAGACGTGACGGACTATGATTTCCTGAAGCACACGCTGCTTCTGCTGGCGATCAGCGTGGAGAGACGGGCCAGGCGGATCGGGCTTCGGGGAAAAGGGGTAACACTGAAGCTGACGTTTTCCAACATGAAAAGCATCACGAGGTCAAAGCCTGTCCCGCTGACGGATCACGCATTGATCATTTACCGGGAAGCAGGCAGCATGCTTGACCAGGTTCCGAGGCAGGCGATCCGGCTCATCGGGGTTGGCATCCATAACCTTACATCCGAAGAGAGCGGGCAGCTTGTGTTTGATGAATTCCGGGAGGAGAGCAGCGCCGTTCAGGAAGAACAGCTGATGGCGGAGCTGGAGGAGCTGCGAAAAATCTATGGACTTGATTTTTCCGGGAATCTGGATAAAATCTTCCACGGGGAAACCCTGTACCGGACTGTTGAGTATATGAGAAAGAGATTCAGACGCCAGAAATGAAACAGCAGGATGAAAGAGATAAGCTATATTCATGAACCGACGCCGCTCCAGTGCGGCCAGGCCGTGCTCGCCATGATCACGGGGCTGACGGCCGCCCGGGTGGCAGAAGAGCTGCAGAACGACCGGGAGACAAACCTGCGGGAGATGAAGACTTTTCTGCGGACCCATGGGCTGTGGATCTCGGATGAGCGGAAAGCCGTGAACGCGAAGGCAGAGCTTCCGTCCTTAAGCATCCTCAGTCTGGAAACACCGCGGTGCTGGCACTGGTCGCTGTACTGCGAAGGTGTCTTTTACGATCCGGAACACGGGATCCTGGAGGATTTCCCCACATCCGCAAGGAGATATTACTGGGAGATCCGCCGGACAGAATAACAGTAACATACAGCGCCTGCGGGGGTCCTGCAGCGCCTGCAAAAGGAGAAACGCATGAAAACCTATACCTATGTGCCTCAGAATGTATGCTCGATGGAAATCCGCTTCGGCATTGAAGACGGAAAGCTGCATGATGTCAGCTTTACCAGCGGATGTGACGGGAACCTGAAGGCAATCGCAAAGCTTGTTGAGGGGCAGGATGCAGCGCAGGTTGCCGAAATCCTGAAGGGGAATGACTGCAACGGCAGAGGCACCTCCTGCGCGGATCAGTTCTCCAGAGCGATTCTGGAGGCCCTGGAAGAAGAAAGCGCATAAGCGGAATTGCATCATATAAAACTATATGTTATAATAAAAAAATGTAGTCTTTATTGCCCACGCCCGTAAAACCGTGAACAGAAGAAAGGATGGGCTGAATCGAGATGCAAAAGCTGAAAAACCGGCCGAAATTCCAGTTTGGTCTCTTCCTGGTGACCATTGGAATTGTATATGGTGACATCGGCACTTCGCCGATGTACGTGATGAAGTCGATTCTGGAGGGAAACGGCGGAATCCGGGAGATTGATGAAATGTTCATCATCGGATCCCTGTCTCTTGTGATCTGGACCATCACTCTGCTGACCACAATCAAATATGTCCTGATCGCCATGAAGGCGGACAACGACGGAGAGGGTGGAATCTTTTCGCTGTACTCTCTGGTCCGCGACTGCGGAAAATGGCTGATCATCCCGGCGATGCTCGGCGGTGCAGCTCTTCTGGCGGACGGCGTCCTGACACCCGCTGTGACAGTCACCACTGCAGTGGAAGGCCTGCGCAGCATGGAGAGCATGAACCGCTTTCTGGGAAGCGGGCAGTGGAAGGTTGTAATTATCACCCTTGTGATTATTACCGCCATGTTTTCCGCGCAGCATGCCGGTACCAGCCGCATCGGCAAGGCCTTCGGGCCGGTGATGCTGATCTGGTTCTCTTTCCTTGGGATCACGGGACTTGCCCATATCTTTTCCTTCCCCGTGGTTCTGCGCGCCTTCAATCCCGTCTATGCCGTGCGGGTGCTTCTCAGCCCCGCCAACAAGCTCGGCTTTATGATTCTTGGAAGCGTATTTCTGGCAACGACGGGCGCGGAAGCGCTGTACTCGGATATGGGGCACGTGGGGAAAGAGAATATCTACTTCAGCTGGCCGTTTGTAAAGCTCTGCCTGATTCTGAATTATCTTGGCCAGGGGGCATGGATCATACAGAATCAGGGGAATACGGAGCTGTTTTCCGTGCTGGATCTGAATCCGTTCTTCCTGATGCTGCCGACGGTTCTCCGTCCCTTTGCCGTTCTGCTTGGGGCAGCTGCCGCGGTGATTGCCTCGCAGGCTCTGATCACAGGCTCGTATACCCTGGTTTCTGAAGCGATTTTACTGGATCTGCTGCCTCATCTGGAAATCCGTTATCCCTCAGAGACAAAAGGACAGATCTATATCAACGCCGTGAACATCGTGCTCTGGATCGGCTGCAGCCTCGTGGTGCTGTATTTCCGCTCCGGGGCGAGGATGGAATCGGCCTATGGCCTGGCCATTACGGTTACCATGCTGATGACAACCGTTCTGCTGAGTGTCTTCCTCTATTCCGTCCGGAAGCGGAAAGTACTGGCCTTTCTCATCCTTGGCGCCTTCGGCGTGCTGGAATCGGTCTTCTTTATCTCCAGCCTCGGGAAATTCACCCACGGCGGCTATGTGACGGTCATCCTGACACTTGTTCTGCTGGCGCTGATGCTGGTCTGGTACCGCGGCACACAGCTGGAGAGAAAGTATTCCACCCGGCTGGAGATCCGCAAGCATGTCAACAGCCTTGTGTCCCTGCACGAGGATGAGGAGATTCCGCTTCTGACAAACAATCTGGTGTATCTGGACGCGGAGAGCAACCGCGAGCTGATCGACCGGGATATCCTGTATTCCATTCTGGACAAGGACGCCAAACGGGCGCAGGCATACTGGTTCGTGAACGTGCATGTGCTCCACGAGCCCTATACCATGAATTATGAGCTGGAGACATACGGCACGGACTGCATTTTCCGTATCCGGCTGAATCTCGGCTTCAAATGCTCCCAGCGGATCAATGTCTATCTGCGGCAGATTGTACAGGATCTTCAGCAAAGCGGGGAGCTTCCGCAGCAGGAGAAGAAATACTCCATCTATGGAAAGTCAACGGTCGGTACCTTCAAGTTCTGCATTATACACAAGACTGTGACGACGAAAACCGAGCTTTCCAGCCTGGATGAGTTCATCCTGAATACCAAGTATTCCATCCGGAAAATTGCCGGATCCAAGGAACGCTGGTATGGTCTGGACACCTCTTCGCTGATTATCGAGAATGTGCCGCTGATTACCGGCGCCAAGTCGGACGGGCGAATCCACCGCGCTCTGCAGACCGAAGAAGAGCAGCAGGCGTGAAAACAGAACAGAGGAGCCCTTTCAAAGAAATTTCAGCAGCCACTGAGTGAACCGGTGGCTGCTGATTGTTTTCGATGCCGGCAGGCAGCCCTGGTGCAGGAAATGGAAAGAGCCGGGATTTGTCGGCATGGGGCTTCGTGACCGTATAAAAGTTACATATTATGACAAAATGAATACAATGCAGACTCAATATCTGGGGCTTTTCTGTAAAATCTTGACAATATCTTGCGATTAGAGTATCATGCATACTAGGTAGACTATGGACAGCCCTCATGACTTTATTGATGCAAGAGGTATGAGAAAATGAAAAAGATGAAAATTCTCCTGTCGCTTTGCCTGGTGGCATGCATGATGCTCTGCCTTGCTCCCCTGAAAAGCACGGCAAGCGCGGAAGGCCCCTGGGACTGGCTCTGGTACTGGTATTGGGGCCACGAATGCAGGACGGAACGCTGGGGAAGATGGTATGAGGTCACCTTCACAGGGGTGAAGAATACCGAAGTTCCGGGCTATTCCAATTTCAGCTTCTATTACAATCAGTGGGCAAAGACCCTGATTGTCCGCGGCACCGGGGAAATGCCGGTGTTTGACAAGGATCATCCCGCCCCATGGGCTGATCTGAAGGACAAGGCGGAGAGAGTCATCCTTGAGCGGAATATCACGACAATATCCGCCCAGGCCTTTGACAACTTCACGAAGCTGAAGAGCGTCGTGCTGCCCAGCACGATCAAAAGCATCGACCCGAATGCCTTTGTGAAGTGCGAGAATCTCACGAGGCTTGAATATGCGGGTGATCTGGACAATCTGGATAATGTCCTCAAGCTCTGCGGTACAAAAGAGCTGACGGAAGCCAGAGTTGTGAAGCTCACGGAGAAGATGATCAAGGACGAGGTCTGGCAGCTCACCTGGTATCGCGTAGGCGATGACAGGATTGAATATGACCGCGCGGGCAGGCCGGTTCGTATCGTCTGGACAACAAAGGACGGCTATCGCTTTGACACGGCCATCCAGTATGTGAATGAAGCGGAGACCAACATCCGCAGCGAGGATGTGCCGGGGGCCAGAGAGGTTGTCCAGAAGAATGAGACGACCCTGACCTTCCCCAATGGTGTCCAGACGCGCAGCGAGACCGAGAAGAATGATCTCGGCCAGACCAGCTATGCCTCCAATGTGGTTCTGGATTCCCGCGGGCGTCCGGTTGTCGGCTCGCAAAGCTTCAAGACCGAGACCGGCACCTACAAGACCGGCACGCTGGACACACTCTATTACTGGGACGGCAGCAGCACCCGCGTCTGGGACAACACCCTCTGGGGAGCCGGCGCGGCCGAAGCGGGGAGCGAGCAGGTGATTGAACAGGTCAATGCCTTCGGGCAGATCATGTCCGTCACGACCACCGCGTATGACAAGAATGACAAAGTTGTGGGAACGTCCCAGACCAGCAACAGCTATGATATCTGGGGCAACCTGACGGTTTCCTCCACCACCTCCAAGGACGAAGGCGGTGCGACTACCAGCAGCACAACGACCTATGACTATGACAAGTTCGGCCGCATGGTCTCCAGCAAGACAACGGGAGACAAAACCGGCAGCGAGCAGTTCAAGTATGACAAGAAGGGCAACCTGACCTCCTATACGAAGGAGGAGAACGGCGTTACCTCCACAGTCGAGTATTCCTACGACAAGAACGGAAGGAAGATTTCCAAGACCGAGACAAGCGGGGGAGAGACCGTCACCACCAGCTATAATCCCGGAGAGAAAGCCGGGAAAGAGACCTCCACCTATGTCGATGACGGCGGGAAAACGCATAAGTCCGAAACCAGCTACAGCTACAAGGGCGGTGTCGTATCCGAGAGAATCGTGAATGATACTGCTGACGACGGCAGCAAGACCACCGGAAAGGATACCTTCAACGCGGATGGCCTGCTGGTGAAGTCTGTCCGGGAGACGACAGACGGCATGGGGAACGTCACGACAACCGTTGTCACCTATACATACGACGCGATGGGAAGAAAGACCGGCGAGACGACGACCCTCTCGGCCGGCGGCAAGAGCGCCAAGAGCGCGAAGGCTGCAGCACTCTCCTTTGCGCTTTCTGATGAAGCTTCTACAGACGCAAAGGCAGCTGCCATGCTGGCCGACGAAGGAGATACGGAGTCGACCACAACCGTCACCTTTGACCCGGAGACCGGAGTCAAGCTCTCTGAGGTGCAGGAAGTCAAAACTGCGAAGTTCAGGAGCCTGACCTCGAAGACCTTCGCACTGGACGGAAAGCAGCTGACCATGCAGTCCGAGATTACGGAACTCGGCGGCGCATCCAGCAACTATTCCAGCGAGGCTGAGTATGACGAAGACGGAAAGCTGAAGGCAGAGAAGGAAGAGATTGTCGATTTCGACAATAATAAGGAATCTTCCGACTACCTCTATGAGGATGACAAACAGATTGCCCGCAGCACGACCAAAACCGCGCAGGACGGCACTGAGACAAAGGAAACCTCCACCTTCACCTATGACGAGGACGGCAACAGTGTCGAGACCGTGACCCAGAAGGATGAGGACGGTGTAGCGATCGGAAGCTTCACCGTGCTCCATGATGCGCCGGTGAATAACCCGGAGGCAAATATCGCAGACGGGCAGAAGCCCTCTGAAGAAAACACCAGGACGGACGATCAACAGCCTGAAGTGAAACAGGACGAAGACGAAAAGAAGCCGGCTGAAGAAAAGAAGGAAGACAAACAGCCTGTTGAGATTGCGGATGGGGCTGTTCCGCTGTCATTGAACATGAATCTGAAAGAAAATGACAGTGAGGCTGAGATTGTCTTTGAAGACGAGCCGATTGTCGAAGCGGTGGAGGATAGTAAGCCTGTTGCGGCGGATGAGAAGCAGCCCCTTCAGGAAGACGAAGGCGGAAAACCTTCTGCCGGCCCGGCGGCCAAGTCTGATTCATCCGTACGGGGAGCGGCTGATCCGGCGGAGATCGTCTTTGCAGATCAGATAAAGGACGTAAAGCCCGTCCAGAAGGCTGAGGAAAAGACTCCTGCTGAAGAAGTAAAGCCGGCGGAAGAGACAAAGCTTGTGGAAGAGAAGCAGGCCGAACCGGTCAAGCCGGCCGCTGAGGAACCGAAGCCCGTCCAGAAGGCTGAAGAGAAGGCTCCAGTCGAAGAATTAAAGCCGGCAGAAGAGACGAAGCCTGTGGAAGAGAAGCAGGCCGTACCGGAAGTAAAACCGGCTGCTGAGGAACCGAAGCCCGAGCCGAAGGCTGAAGAGAAGACGCCTCTTGAAGAAGTAAAGCCGGCAGAGGAGACGAAGCCTGTGGAAGTGAAGCAGGCCGAACCGGAAGTAAAACCGGCTGTACCGGAAGTGAAACCGGCAGCGGAGGTTCCTGATATCGACGAGGCCGCATTGGCTCAGGCTGCAGCCGCAAAGGCGGAACAGGAGGCTGCTGAACGCGCGGCGAAGGAAGCTGAAGAAAAAGCCCGGAAGGAAGCCGAAGAGAAGGCCCACAAGGAGGCTGAAGAAAAGGCCCGGAAGGAAGCCGAAGAGAAGGCCCGGAAAGCGGCTGAAGAAAAAGCCCGAAAGGAAGCCGAAGAAAAGGCCAGGAAAGAGGCTGCCGAACAGGCTGCTATAGCCGCACAGGAGGCCGCGAAGGCAGCCACAGAGAATACGCAGGTTGAACCCGCTGCCTGAGCCTGAACCCACGTCAAAGAAAATGCCCTGAGAAATCGGGGCATTTTTTTGAGTATTCCCCACAGGACTCACAAAATGTTTGAAAAAACTCTTTACTTGATCACAACTTGTGGTATAATAAAACAAACTAAAGGGAACAACCTGTATAATTCAGCATTTTGACAGGAACAATAAATTCATTTTGATAAGAGGTGATCGTATGCAGGATGTTACAAGAAAATTTGCTGCGCTGGACAGCAAAGCCGAGATGAAGGAGATTCTCAACTCCGTCTACAATTCCCTGATGGTGAAGGGCTATAATCCGATTAATCAGATCGTCGGATATATTCTGTCTGAGGATCCGACTTATATCACCAGCTATAATAATGCCAGAAGCCTGATTACCCGGCTTGACAGGGATGAGCTTCTGCAGGAACTCCTGAAAACATATCTGGACAAATAAATCTCCGGACGCATAAAGAAAGGAAAACCCGGGATGCACCGGGCTTTTCTTTTATCCGAAAAGAGAAGAGAAGGTTACCGAAGTATGTATATTATTTTGATAGCGGCAGCGGTTATTCCTGCCATTTGGCTTCTGATCAGGGTATATAAGGCTGACAGGCTTGAGCAGGAATCGCCGAAGATGCTGATTTCCCTTGTCGTTATTGGCGTTCTCTCTACTTCCCTGGCAGGAGCGGCAGAAGAGCTCGGCGATAAAATCCTGAGCCCGCTTTCTGATGCGTCGCCCTTCCTGTACCGGTTTCTGCTGTATTTTGCCGTAGTTGGTCTCGCGGAGGAGGGGTTCAAGTATCTCCTGCTGAAGATCCGCACCTGGAAGAGTCCGGAATTTAACTGCACGTTCGATGGCGTGGTCTATTCGGTGTTTGTATCTCTTGGCTTTGCCCTCTGGGAAAATGTCGCCTATGTGCTCATCTATGGCTTCGGTGTGGCGATGGCCAGAGCGGTTACGGCTGTCCCGGGGCATGCCTGCTTTGGGGTATTCATGGGCGCCTGGTACGGCGTTGCCAAGCGCTATGAACTGGCCGGGATGGCTGAGGAAGCAAAGCGGGCGAGACGGACCGGGCTTTGGACGGCGGTTCTTCTCCATGGAGCGTATGATTTCATCGCAAGTCTGGAAAACGACCTGATGGGGATTGTCTTCCTTGTTTTTATCGGATGGATGTTCAGAAGAGCGCTGTCCATTGTCAGACAGCTTTCGACGGAAGATACCTTTATTCACTGATTTGAATAATCGCAACTAAAAACTTTTGGAAAGGGGAAACAGAAATGGCGGCAAAGAACGTCGGTACATTGATCAAAGAGGGCAGAACAGCCAAAAAGCTTTCGCAGGAATCCGTGGCGTCCCAGATTGACGGGCTGAGCGGTTCAGACATCGGCAAAGCCGAACGCGGGGAGAAAGAACTCACGGCAGCGCAGCTGCGTGCGGTTGCAAAGATCATCGGCGTTACGCAGAAATCGCTTCTGGAAGCGCCGGCGGGCGGCACCAGCGGGACGAAAGCCACTTCCGCAGCGAAGACATCAGCGGCGAAGAAAACAGCATCCAAAATCAGCACGGCCAAATCGTCTGCGTCGAAGACAACGACAGCCAAATCCACAAAGGCAAAAACCACCACGGCGAAAAAGACAGGCACAGCTTCATCCGCCAGTACACTTACGACAACGGAAAAGCGCTTTCTGGAGCTCTACCGTGCGGCAGACAGCGACAGCAAAAAGCTTGCCACCAAGGCCCTGAAGGGCGAGCTGGAGATCACAGATCTGCTTCCCATGCTCATGAACAACGGAACGGGCGGAGACGACGGTCTGCTCGGAAGCCTGAAAGGAATCCTCCAGGGACTTGCAAAATAGAATCCCACCAACAAAAGAGGCAGTGCGCATCGCGATGCGCACTGCCTTGTCTTCGGTTACTTATGGTTCTGTTTTTATCCCGTCCGCTTCGTCATCAAATCCATTTGCCAGGAGCTTTTCGGCCATGTGCCTGGTTCCGAGGATCCATACGACATCATCGGTCTGGATGCTCATGTTGATATCCGGCTCCAGGATCGGCAGGCGCTGGCGCTGAAGCCCCAGAACCATGCAGTCATATTTCTCCCGCAGTCCGCTTGAGCGGATTGTTTTTCCCTGCAGTTCGGAGTCTTTTTGGACATTGATGGCATAGGTATAGATGCCGCTGCCGCCCTCCGGCTGCAGGGCAATGTATTCGCGCAGCGTCGGAAGATCCTCGTCGCCGGTAAGGCCGAGGCTGATGCGCAGGGAACGGAGATCGTCTGCGGTTCCGAGAAGAACGAGTCTGTCGCCCTCCCGCAGCTCCATATTGCCGGAGGGCATGGTGCGAACGCGTCTGCCGCGGGTGATCTGGATCACATTGACATTAAACATACGTCCCCAGGAGAGCTGCTTCAGGGACTTCCCGGCAACTGAGCGGTCGGCGGTAAGGCTCTGGACAAAGAGCTTTTCATCCAGCCATTCTGTCTCACTGTCGTCCTTGCGCTGGAGATTGCGTTCATTGTAGTTTGCGATGAAGCGCGCTTCGGCAGAGATATAGGCCGAGGACATCCATCCGCTCCGTTCGATCAGAATCAGCGCGGCAATCACGGCGAGAAGCAGAATCCATTCGCCCACGCCGAGGATTGCCTGGATGGGGACGAAGGTGATCAGCACAATAATCAGAAAGCGCATGACCGTAAGCGCAACGAGAGGCATCCGGTTCCCGCGGTTCTTAACCCAGAGGGTAGTATAGGCCGTGGAATGCAGATCCAGCATGGGGCGTATAAAGAGCGCAATACCAAGAATACAGAAGGCGACAGCGCCGGCGCGTGCCATCCACATGGCGGGCAGAACTGCCTGCAGGGCAGGGAATACAACAAACTGCCCGATCATCGTGGCGCCGAACATCAGCACACCATAGAGTACCGTCACCCTGGCAAAACGGCGGAAATAGACAACCCAGTCACTGTCCGGCTCCCGGGGTGCATGCTCCTCCGCGGTGTAGCGCTCCAGCTTGCGGGAAACCTTTTCGGGAAGAAGGCGGCTGATCCCGGCATAAAGGCGGTCGGCATTCTTGATAAAGAAGGGGGTGGTCAGCGTCGTGATGACCGATACCGTGACGATGATGGGATAGATATAGTCCGCGATGACCCCGAGACTCATGCCGAGAGACGCGATAATAAAGGCAAACTCACCGATCTGTGCCAGTGAGCTGCCGCAGTGGATGGCGGTTTTCAGGGACTGTCCTGAAAGCAGCACGCCCAGGGAGGAGACAAGCAGCTTCCCGACGATGGTGACCACTGTCAGAATGCAGATCGGCGCCCAATAGCGGACGATCATGTGCGGATCCACCAGCATGCCGACCGAGAGGAAGAATATGGACCCGAAAAGATCCTTGATCCCGGACGTCAGATGCTCAACCCGCTCGGCGTGGACGGTTCCCGCAACAAGAGACCCTGCCAGAAATGCACCCAGGGCGGAGGAGAAGCCGAGGTACTCCGCGAGAAGAACCATGAGGAAGCAGAAGCCGAGGGATCCGATCAGCAGGGTCTCATCGTTCATAAAATCATTTGCCTTGCGGAGAACCGTCGGGAGAATATAGATGCCGAGAATAAGCCAGAGCGCAAGATACAGCACCAGCTCTGCAAGATTTTTCGCAAGAGCCAGACCGGAGATGTTCTTGCTGGCTGAGACGGTTGAGAGGATAATCATCATAAAGATGCCGGCGATGTCCTCAATCACCAGTGTGCCGAAAACAAGCTGGGCAAATCCCTCTTTCCGGACATCCAGCTCGTCAAAGGCTTTGATAATAATGGTGGTGGAACTCATGGAAAGCATCCCACCGAGGAAAATACTGTCCATAATTCCCCAGTCCATCATCTGCCCGACAAGATAACCGATCAGCAGCATGCCGAGAACTTCTGTAAGGGCGGTGATGACGGCTGTCCCGCCTACACTCACGAGCTTATGGATATTGAACTCCAGGCCAAGACCGAACATCAGGATGATGATGCCGATCTCACTCCAGGTTTCAATGGAAGCGGAATCGGATACCGTGTAAAAATAGGGCATATAATGCCCCACGAGAAAACCTGCAAGAATATAACCAAGGACAACCGGAAGTTTGAAACGGCGAAAGATGATTGTGACCACGCCTGCAGTCAGCAGCATGACCGCAAGATCAGTGATTAAGGCTGGCATACTACACTCCTATAAAACAAAATCTGACGTAAGGAAACGTCATTTGACACCGACTCAGAGAGAATCAGTGTCAAGAAGAATGGTGACAGGGCCGTCGTTTTCGGAATTCACCATCATTTCAGCCCCAAAGACGCCGGTCTGCACGATGAAGCCCTTTTCCCGGCACTTCGCGATCACATGCTCGTAGAGCGGGACGGCAGTGTCAGGCCGGGCCGCATCGGTGAAGCCGGGCCGGCGGGAGCGGCAGTCGGCAAAAAGTGTAAACTGGCTGATGATCAGCATCTCAGCATTGACGGCCGAGGGCGCAAGGTTCATCTTACCGGCTTCATCTTCAAAAATGCGAAGGCCGCAGATCTTGTCCGCAATTTTATCGGCTTCCTTTTCCGTGTCATTGCGGTGAACACCGAGGAGAATCAGAAACCCCTTGCCGATAGAAGAATGGACCTGCCCGTCAATGGTGACAGACGCGTGATTCACTCTTGTCAGAACAGCTCTCATACACAACCCCTCCAGGATAATTAATCAATAATGACGCAAAGACTGATTTCGCCGTATTGTATCACATTTTGGAAAGAAGCAAAAGGGCTTGGCAGAAGAAAATGAAAATGTTATAATTTCATAAACACTTTATCTTGGTCTGGAGCGCATAACAATGGAAAAAGTACTGGTGGCGATGAGCGGCGGCGTGGACAGCACGGTTACGGCCAGCCTGCTGAAGGAGCATGGCTTTGAATGTGTTGGCTGCACGATGAAGCTTTATGACGCGGAACCGCAGACTGAAAGCTGCGGGAAAACCTGCTGCTCGCTGGACGATGTGGAAGATGCGCGAAGCGCGGCTGTCCGTCTTGGGATGCCATATTATGTGTTCAACATGAAAGATACCTTTCAGGACTGTGTCATACGGCCTTTCATCCAAAGCTATGTCTCGGGTGAGACCCCAAACCCCTGCATCGAATGCAACCGCAGAATGAAGTTCGAAAAGCTTTTTGAGAAGGCAGATCTCCTTCACTGCGATAAAATTGCCACCGGTCATTATGCCCTGGTGACATTTGAGAACGGAAAATACTGCCTGAAAAAGGCCAGAGACCCCGGAAAGGATCAGAGCTATGTGCTCTACATGCTTGGGCAGGAGCAGCTGGCGCGTGTCCTCTTCCCAATGGGCGAATACACCAAAACGGAAACCCGAAAGCTGGCAGAGCAGACCGGCTTTCTCAATGCAGACAAGCCGGACAGCCAGGATATCTGCTTCGTCCCGGATGGGGACTATGCCGGGTTTATTGAGCGTCAGACCGGGAAGAGCTCCGAGCCGGGTGAATTCGTCAGCCCGGATGGCCGCGTCCTTGGACGGCACCGCGGGATCATCCACTATACTGTCGGGCAGCGCAGGGGCCTGGGGGTTTCGGCCCCCACGCCGCTCTATGTTTCGCGGATTGAGCCGGATACAAACCGGATTGTCCTCTGCCCGGAAAAGGAGCTTTATGTTGACACTGTCACAGCAGATCAGGTGAACATCGTCTCCGGAGAGGCTTTTGATACCCCGCGGCGCGTCACGGTAAAGCTGCGTTACAGGCAGCCGGAACAGCCGGCAACGGCGTGGCTGGAAGGAGAACAGCTGCAGATTCGCCTGGAAAAGCCCCAGAGGGCGCCAGCCCCCGGGCAGGCTGCGGTTTTGTATGACGGGGACTATGTCCTTGGAGGCGGTACCATCCGGTCCAGCGGAATAAGCTGAACGGCTTAGAACGTCTGGAAGAAAGGAGCGCGTTATGGCACACAAATTAAAGAAAATCCTCTGTTCTGCCCTTTCCCTGATACTCATGCTGGGAGTTCTTGCATCTTCGCCGGCGCAGGCATCCGCAGAAGGACCTTATGCGCTCAGCATTCTCGTGGAGGGCAGGGGGACAACTTCCGTGCGTGCCTATGACCGCGTTTATCCCGGCAACACCTATCTTTCCATGACTGACCTCGCAGCCGCATTGCAGGATACGGGAGCGATGTTCTGCTTCGAAAGAATCATCACATCCGAAAAGGAAGAGTATTTCTCCGTTACCAGGGGAAAATACCCGGTGCTTCCGGCAGGTACGGCAGAGTATTCATCGCGGGTTACCGAAAACTTTACGCCCTTCCGCAACCGCCTTCAGCTGAACGGAGAGGAGAAAAGATACTATTCCTATAATCCGGGGAACGGCGATCTGTATATGAGCCTGACAGATATACAGCTGATGCTGGATCTTACCCTGCAGAAAATGGAAAACGGTCTTGTCTGCAACCCGAACCAGCCCTTCACGCCGAATATACAGAAGCTGACGGAGGACGGATATTTCAGCATGGTGAATGCTGCTTATGTGGGAGACGCCACCAGCGGAGAGATATTCTATGCCAATGCGGGAGATACTGTGCTTCCCATCGCGAGCCTGACCAAGCTGATGACCTATTATGTTCTGGGGGAGGCTGTGGAAGCGGGGGAGATCAGCCCCAGCGACACCGTGGGCATCTCTGCCGAGGCGGAGAAGATTGCAAGCTCTGCAGACGGCATGATCAAGCTGAAGGCCGGCATGCAGGTGCCGTTTTATCAGCTCCTGGAGGGTATGATGGTTGCCAGCAGCAACGAATGCGCTGTCGCACTGGCAGAGCACGTATCCGGTTCGGAAGCCGCCTTCGTTGAGCGAATGAACCGGCGTGCCGCGGAGCTTGGCCTGTCTTCAGCTGTGCTCTATAACTGCTCCGGGCTGCCCTCCTACGCAGGGGATGATGTCCCGGTGAAACGGCAGAACTGCATGAGCGCCCAGGATCTCTTCCATTTGATCAGCCTGATCATGAACCGCTATCCGCAGATTACGGAAATAACCTCACAGAAACTGGTGCATCTGCCGGATCTGCTCGATTACTGGACAGCGAACACGAATTCGCTTCTCTATAACCTTGATGGCGTTACGGGACTGAAAACCGGATCGACCGACCGCGCAGGCTATTGCCTTGCCGTCACACAGAATCTGGACGTGAAAGGGCAGCCGCACCTGATTGTGCTGGTTCTCCTTGGCGCGGAATCTGCCGATGTGCGCGATCAGGCTTCTTCGATTCTCCTGCGTGCGTACCGCAATATGCTGGAGAGGTCCTGAAGTTCAGTGCAGCAGCAGACATAAAAAGAAAAAGCCCTGAGATGAAAACATCTCAAGACTTTTGGCGCAGAAGGAGGGATTTGAACCCTCGCGTGCTTTTTAGACACCTACTCCCTTAGCAGGGGAGCCCCTTCGGCCTCTTGGGT